>NZ_JBVHTY010000015.1:0-215116 GCF_055565615.1 Streptomyces sp. NPDC028368
AGCACGGCCCGCTGGGCATCAGTTACCGACAACGGCGGGATCTTCGGTCCAGGACGACTCACACTCAACCAACGACGAAACTCCGACTCAGGTCATTAGGAGTTCTAAGGGCATTTCTCACCCAGGCCCTTGGGGATCATTGCGATACGCAGAGTTCGTTGTTTTCCGGATCAGCGAGTGTGGTCCATGCATAGGGTCCCTGCCTGCCGTGGTGCAGGAACGTGGCCCCCTTGGCAATCAGCCGCTCGACCACGGCTTGGGCATCGTCGGAACCGGTGCGCACGTCCAGGTGGACGCGGTTCTTGACCGTCTTGGGCTCGGACACGAGCTGAAAGAGGATGCGCGGCGCGCGGTCCAGGTCCTCCGGATGACGGATCCCGGCGCCGGCCTTCCATACGAGGGTGCCGTGGTGGGTGGTGGTGTCGTCCTCACTCGCATGGCCCTCAGCGATCATCCGGCGAATGAACGCCTCGTCACTCGGCTCCACTTCCCAGCCAAGAGCATCAGCCCACCAGTCGGCAAGCGAGTGCGGGTTGGCCGAGTCAACAGTCACTTGGAAGGTATATGCCATAGCCGGACCATACTGAGAAGCCGTGTCCCACGCCGTCGTCTCACGAGGGAGCCATGGCCGTGACGTAGAGGCAGCTGCACGGGTTCTCCGAGTGTGCTGACGAAGCGGGCCCGTGCGGCCGGGGCCGGGGCCGGGGCCCGGCGCAAACACGAGCTGGTGTTCATTGACCGGGCCCTTGTCACCCTGGTCCCCCTGCGCACCCAGCTCCCGCATGCCGCGCTCACCGAGCTGTACGGCGTGAGCCGCTCCACCGTCACCGAGGCCATCGGCGAGATCCGCCCCCTGCTCGCCGACCGTGGCTACGCCGCCCCCGACCGATCCGGCCTGCGGCTACGCACCCTGGCCGACGTATTCGCCGACGCCGACGCCGAGGTCATGGACCTCGCGATCACTAGCCGCGGGGGCTGCTGATCCGCTCGGGTTGGATCACATAGATCACCCGGACTTGGTCGCGGCCGCCGAACCACGGGTAAGGCCCACCGAGATACTTCTGCGCGAGCGCCTCGATATGGTCGACCGCCCCCTCGGTGGTCACACGCACCACACGGCCACGGATCTGGACGTAGGAGGTCGGTTCCGAAGGGTCTGAGACTGCGACGGCCACCCGCGGGTCGCGCGCGATGTTTCGGGTCTTTTGATGCGACTCAACGCTGTTGATCAGGACGTGCTCGCCGTCGGTGTCGACCCATGTCTGGGTGAGCTGGGGCGAGCCATCGGGCATCGTTGTAGCGATGTAGCAGGTGCTGGGGCCGCGGAGCAGCGCCACCACGTCCTCGCCGAGGGGTACGGGCACGGGGTTCTCCAGGAGTCGGTTCGGTGGGTGCTGGGCAACGGTAGCCACAGCAGGGAACCCGGCCTCCCCCGCCCCCTCAAATCGTCGATCACCGGCGTGTACGGATCCAGGGCGGTCGCCCAGTGCGGCAGCTTCTGGCGTGGCTCCGGCCAGGCCGAATCTCCGTCACAGCGCGACGGCGGCGAATCCCAGGACGTAGGCCAACGCGAAGAGGAGAGGGACCCAGCGCTCGACACGGTTGAGCGGGACATAAACGCGCCAGTCCCGCCCCTCGCTGAGAGCGCGCCATTCAGCGGCCACGAAGGCGCGGGCCGGCAACTGCTCCTCGAACGCTCCGATCACCGCGAACTTGCCTTTGTTCAACTGCTGGTAGGAACGAATGGTGAGCCACCAGGTGGCACACATGCCCAGGAGGACCAGCAGTGCCGCAAGGGCCAGCACGACCGGAGCCCGGCGGTGGTGTTCCTGGGACAGCCAGGCGCTGAGGAAGACGAGCAGACCGCTGTGGAGGGTCAGGAAGAAGGTGTTGGCGAGATTACGTCGGGCACTGACCCGATCGGCCATCTCCACGCACAGCTTGTACTGCTCGAAGACTGTGGTGCGATACGTCCCAGCCATGTCGCGGGATTCGTTCGTGTCTATGTCCTCGTTCCACAACGAGTCACTGATTCCGGCCATGGAGGCCTCTCTCCGTAGTCGTTACCCTCGCCAAACCTGTCGCGGCCATAGGCGGGCAGGCTGGCGGGCGTCGGTGTGGGTGTGGGTGTGGGTGTGGGTGCTGAGCGCGGGACTGGTGATCCTGCTCCCCCAGTGCCCCGCGTGGTTCGTCATCGTGCGCTCGTACCGGCTGCTGAATTCCGCGAAGTTCGCTGTGATCGGGGCATTTGAGGAGTGGCTGCTGCCGGCCTTCGCCTACTCCCGTGGGGAGTGGGGGGCGCTGGGCGAGGGCCGCGACAGGCGGCGTTACCTGCCGCTCCCTCACATCGTGCAGTGGGTACCCGCCATCTTCGCGGCGGCCTATGTCACTGGGTTCGCCGCACTGGTCAGCTGAGCGGGGCCCGAGCGGGCACGGCCAGACCTCGGTGAGGGAGCACTGGACTAACGAGAGCTGGCCACCCGCGAATCCAGGGCCGTGCGCACCGGCGAGCGACGACCACGGTGCGCTGCCCCAGGGCCTTGCGCCCCATTCCCTCACATCGCGTTCTGGGCATGCCCGTGGGTCTGCCACGCGGTGATTCGCCTGACAATGAGGATGAGCAGCGTTCCGGCCGCCAGGTAGAGCACCGTGAGCAGGGTGGACACATTCGCGTTGGACAGCACGTCCTGCTCGCTGTCGAACTTCGAGGCCATGCGCCATTGGATCGGCTTTACGACGATGGTGGCGGCCGCGAACAGCGCCCACCAGGCGTTGATCAGGGTGACGGGGACGGACCGCCGGGGTGCGCTGGCCCGCCAGATGTCCGACACGACCTGGTAGGGGATCCACAGGTTGACCACTGGGGCAACCCAGCCGCCCACCACCCAGCCCCGGGACCGGCGGTGCGCGGCGGCACCGCTCATCAGCTCGGCGTTGATCCGAGCCCGCCACAGCCAGACGAGGAACGCTATGCCGGCCGCGATCCACAGCAGTACCCCTGGCCATGACCCCAGCGTCGCGAGGGCACCGGAGTCGGCTTCCTCCAGGTCCGCGGTCGTCGCCCTCCCGGCCAGGTAGTCGTGAACGACGACGTAGCCTTGCCAGTTGCCCGCCGAGACCAATACCTCACGCACCAGCGCCAACGAGATCAGTATCGTCGCGACGGTGGCCGCGACGGTCACCGTCCTGCGCTGCTCCGCACCGGCCGGGCTTGCGCTCGTAGGAATGCCCTGCTGTGGTGTGCCCTGCTGTGGTGTGCCCTGCTGTGAACCGTCCATGATTCCCCCCGAAGACCGTTCGACCCGCTTCGCACTGCCTTTACGCCTTCCTTGGGGTCGGGATGTTAGTGGGCTCTGCCCCGTTGTGTCCCCGGTTTCTCGGAGCATCATGCGGGAATGGCGCTACCGGGGGCCGAACAGTTGCAGCGCCCGGAACACAAGCCAGGACAGCAGGGCCAAGGCCGTGACCAGAGTGAACCCTTTCCACAACGACGTCTGCGTGGCGATGGTGGCCCTCCAGGCCATCGTCCGTTTACGGACCCCCACGGACCCCAGGGCGGCCTTCATGGCGCGGGCCAGGTGGTGCGTGGGCGTGAGCACGGCCATCGACACCAGGCCGGCCTTCATGGCGCGGGCCCCGCGGCGCACGAGCGCGCCCCGCGGGGTCTTGGCACCGGCAACGGGCCCCACCGGGTGCACACGGGGCGTCCAATCACGGTCGAAGGTAATGACGGCGGAGGTCCAGGGATCGCCCCCGGCCACCTCGTTCAGCCGGGACGGGGTCGGCAGGTGCTCGTCCAACCGTTCGGCCAACTCCGGCAACCCGCCCGGCACCAGCAGGACGAGCTTTCGCGCGGGCTGGGTGGCGCGGGCCTGCTCGACCTCCCACCACAGCCCCTCCCCCAAGCCCAGGCGCAGCACGATGAGTTGGGACAGCTCCATCAGCCGCAGCACCGCGGGCTGCCAGTCGTCGAGCGGCAGGTAGAACCGCGCCGCCCCCAGCCGCGGCAGCGGCTCCCCGGGTCTGCCCACCGTGATCACGGGGCCGACGGCGCCCAACGCCCCCGTGAGCTGCTCCTCCCGCGAGTGGATACTGACGTACGCCGCCGAGTCGTCGACCTGGGCTGCGGTGTCGTCGTCGGCGAAACTGCGCAGGTAGAGCACGGGTTCGCGGCCGTCGGCCAGCAGGGCCTGGGCCGCGCCGCGCGCCGAGTTCGGGCGGGTGTAGCGCAGGATCAGGACCCCGGCCCCCAGCGCGGCCAGGCCGCCGGCCAGCAACAGCATGAACGCCATCGGTGGCATCTTGTAGCCCTGCCGCTGCGCCGCGGTGGTGGCGATGACGCCCGCCGCGAACAGCCCGTATCCGACGCCGCTGGCCACTAGGAACAGCGGCCGCCGCCACCACGGGTGACGCGGGGTGAACTGGCTGACCACGCCGATGATTTCCGCGGCGCCCGACCGGCGGCGACGCCGCAGCCACAGCGCCGGCACGAGTAGCACCACGGCCGGCACCGCCCAATACAGCGCGGTCGCGGTCGACGAGCTGAGTTCCCGGTCGAGCCGCGCCTGATCCTGCTCAACATCGGCTGCCAGTCGGGCGGCACGCTCGCGGGCAAGTGACAACCGGCCCTTCACAGCATTGCCGGTGGCAGAGGAGACCACGGACCGGCTTCTTCCCGACGGTGCGTTCTCCTCGAACCACGCGTCGCCCTCACGGATCTCAGCGCGTGCGGACACCTCCCCGTCGGCGTAGCGGTCCAGCGCGGCAGTGAACGCGGCGGCCCGCGCCGGGGCGCCGCGGAAGCGGTCGCAGGCCCGCAGGTCCATGCCCGCGGTGATCGCCAAGTGCAGCGCGACGTAGGCCGTGACGATCGCGGCCGCCGTGACCAGCCGGGCGAACGCCCGTAAGCCTGAGGACACCTCAGGCCACCCCCTCACCTCGCCCGAGCACCGCCGTCCGGCGCAGATCACGTCCGTCCTACCACCTCGGCGCAACCGCCCGTGACCGGTTCAGGCCACAACCGCCAACCAGTCGAAACCAGGAGTGCTCGCCGGCACCCGCCGCTCCCGCAGATCCCGCGCCGGCACCGGACTCAACCCGCGACCCCGCCCTCATGGGGCGACATTCAGCGAGGTTCGGCTCCGGCCAAGTCACTCTGCGCGTACAACCATGATCTGCTCGTGAAGGAACTCACACCGTCGATCATGTGGCCTGAACGGCAGTTGTCGGCCGAGGCGGCGGCGGTCCGTGCAGAACATCTCGAAGTCGGCGTAGCACACCCGCGTCAGCTTCGACCGCGACTCGTAGCTCACACGGTCCGACTGCGTACTCGATCAGTACGAACCCGAGTACTGCTGCTGTCCCCTGTACCAACGGAACGTCCGCCACGGCTCGGCCGCGTACAGCATCTCCATCGGCACCGACTCCCAGGAGAGGCTCTCGGACACCTCGTCCTCGGCAAGCCGAACACACCCCTCTACATCCACCATCCGCTCCCAGTACCCGCGTAACTGACCTTGACCGCAGGACAGTTATACGGGCACTGGGTCATTCGCGAGAACACAACGCGGATTCTGCGTACCTGCACGTCGGTGACCTTGATGTGCCGGGCGGGATTGTGGCCCTCGTCGAGCATCTGCACGGCCCGCAGCAGCTCTTGAGTGCCTTCGTGCTTGACCGTGCCGGGCGAGACGCCGAGCCGGAAGCTGCTGGGGGCTGGCTTGCCGTCGGCGATGTGCGGCAGGAAGTCCAGCGGGCCGGGTCCATCCGAGAGGTAGACGACGGCGCAGTCGGACAGGGCCCGCACCGGGAGCGGCCCCACGGCGGCGAGCTTGGTCATCTTGCGGTACATGTTGGTGCGGGCCTTGCCGATGAGTGCGGCGCGGATGTGAGGGTTCCAGGTGGGCGCTTGAGGGCGGGCAGGCCTCGCCGCCGCACCGTCGGACGGATAGATGCGCGCCCCGCCCCTGCGGCCTCGGGAAACAGTGTGGTTCGAGATCAAATTTGTCGTATAAGCTGCGGCGAATTTTCGAAACTTCATGCTCAGAGGTGGGGGATTTCCGGAATGCGCAAGGTGTCGCAGGCCGTGGTGGGCGCGGTGGTCGCGATGAGCGTGCTCAACGGCTGCTCGTTCGGCTGGGGCGGGGATGAGAAGAAGAAGGTCGCCGAGAAGAAGCTCGGTGACAAGGGCACAGAGTGCGTACTGCCGGTGCACTTCACCCTCGCGACGTCCTGGAAAGCCGAGGCCATCACACAGGCGACGGTGGACCAGATGGGTCCGCTCGGCCATCAGGGGCCGCTCACGCCCGCCTGCGAGCTCGACGCCAAGCCCGCCGGGCACATCGGCTTCCTCACCGTGTGGTCCGGCACCAAGGGTGCCGCCGCGCCCGGCGGCACATCCCGCGCCCTGATGAAGAAGTTCGTCGACGCTGAGAACTTCGAGAGCAACATCAAATTCCGCGAGGTCAAGACGGGTGGCCTGCCCGCCACCGAGGCCAGCTACACCGTCACCGACCTGTCCGCCGGCGAGGTCAGGCCCGAACGCGCGCTAGCCGTGATGACCAAGCACGGTGGCGTGGTCATCCATCTCGGAGGACTCAACACAGGCGAACACAAGGCGATGCTCCCGGCGTTCGAGCTGGCCAAGAAAACCCTCGGCCTGACCCACTGAGCGACGCCGCCGCGGCCCCGCGGCTCGTCCCGTACGGGCGCCACCGCACCGATAGCCTCGCCGAGCCCGAACAGCTCCGGCTCAAGATCGTCCGGGCCCACTGCCCCGAACTGGGCGCCCTCACCCGGCACGTCCGCTCCTTCGCGAAGATGCTCACCGAGAGGCTTTATCGCCAGGTGGCAGCAGGCCTATGGTCCGGTCATGGACTGGCTGTCACCGCTGAATACCTTGATCGGCGCCGGGATCGGTGTCGGATCCACTCTGCTTGCCGACCGGCTTCGATGGCGCCGGGATCGAGTCAACGCCAGCCAGGACGCCCGCAGGCAGTCCTACGCGGCGTTCATGGGCGCCTTGTCGGATGTCTTTCAAAGGCTGCACGACGTCGCCCGTGGGGAACATGATCACAGCGAAGCACAGACCAGGGCTCATGAGGTATTCGCAGGCAGCAACCTCTACCCACTGAGGTACCAGCTCGTACTCATTGCCCCTTGGAACGTCGTCGAACCCACCAATCAGGCGTTCTGGAAGATCCGAGATCTACGGGACCTCGTGGCAAGAGGCTTCACCACGAGCAGTCCAGAGTTCCGCCTGCTTGTCCGGGACTACATAGACGCAGCAGAGGAAGCACAAGTCGCCATGCGTGCTGACCTAGGCACTTCATGGCCACAACGAGACACACCGTGAGCGGAACCTTCAAGGCTCCTTCCGGAGATCAACCACTGTCCGTCACCGACCACATAACTTGAGACAGAACCCCTCGTCGCATACAGAACCAACTGGCATTTCCCGTACTTCAACGACGAGATGAGCGCCGCAATCGAGGCGGGCATGCAGAGCGGTGAGCCACAGCGAGCAGAACGCCGCCATCGCCGCCATCGCCGCCTGCGTCCGCTGGTGCAATGCCCGCGCCGAGCCGAAGACCAACTTCGCCCCAGACTCATCGATCCGCCAGTGGACCGCATACCCGGCGAAGGCTGTGTGACGAGCCACTGGCTTCGCTGACAAAGGACAGCCGTCGCGGTCCACTCATCGCCCATGTCCAGGCGTGGCCTGGGATGTAGTGTGATCACGTGTGCGACTCCACGGGGGACGGTGCGAGCGGCGTGGAGCCGTGGGATGCTGCTGCTGCGCTGGTCGAGGCCGCGCAGGGCGGGGACGCTTTGGCCATGGACGACCTGTTGGCGTTGGTGACGCCGTATGTGAGGCGGTTGTGCCGTCCCATTGTTCCGTTCGACTGGCCGGATGCGGCTCAAGAGTCACTGGTGGCGGTGTTCAGGGGGTTGCGGGGGCTGCGTGATCCGCAGGCGTTCTATGGCTGGGTGCGCACCGTCACCGTTCGGGAGGCAGTTCGGGTAGCACGGCGCGTGGCAGTCGAGCAGCCAGCCGATCCCGATGACATCGCACGACTGAGTGGGCTGCTGTCGGACCATGACGGGGAGCTGTCCGTCCAGGTGCGTGATGTGCTGTCTCGGTTGCCGGTCCAGCAACGTGCGGTCCTGGTGTTGCGCGAGTTGGAGGGGCTTGATGAACGCAGTGCGGCCGAGTTGCTTCGGGTCGCTCCCGGCACGGTCAAGTCCCGCCTGCACCGTGCGCGCGCCTCGTTCCGGAAGGCGTGGTCGCGATGAACGGTGATCCGGTGGCCCGGCTGCGGGTCATGGCTGTAGGACTGCGGGCCGCGATGTACGCCGAGGAGCGGATCGACCTGCCGTACGACCGGGTGTGGGCGGTCGCTGCGGATTTGGAGGGCGAGCTGCCACACCTCATCCCGTTTCTGCGGGAATTCCGTGTCTGTCCGGGCGACAGTGACCGCAAGTCGGCGTTGGCTATCGCTGGGTTGGGCCTTCAGGACGCCTTCGAGGTGCGACTCGCGCCCGGCTGGTGCCTGATGCAGTCGGGACTGATTGTGGGCGGCATGGCCGCCATGGCGGAGGACGGCGGAACGCGCTTCGCGGTGCTTGGTGCGGCGCGTCCCGCCGTCCTGCAACCGGGCCAGTGGATGTACGGGAGGTTGTTCGGCAAACGGCGCAGCCGGGCCTTCATCCACGCGGTCGCGCAGCGGGCTGCGCTGCGTTAGAACCGACCGGTGAACAGCTCCTTGAGAGCATCAGCGACCACCTGCGGGCGTTCCTGAGGCAGGTAGTGGCCTGCATCAGGAACGATTTGTACGGTCAGGTCGTCCGCATACCGCTCGGCTCCGGCCAGCAGCGACGGCACGATCACGTTGTCGCGCTCTCCGCCGAGGAGGACGGTGGGGACCGTCAGCCGATGGCGTCGCCAGGTGCCGCGTACCAGGGCGGGGATGTCCCGTAGGACGTATTGCCAGAACATGGTCTGGCCGGCGTGCGCACTGGCGGAGGTTGCGGCGGTGAACTCCTTGAGTTCCGCTTCCTGCCAGACCGACGGGTCCGCGACCTGATGCCGCAGCAGAAAGCGGATGAAGGCGGGCCAGTGGCGGAGCACGGATCGGCCGATCACCGGGTACTCGATGAAGGCGGTGAACCACATCCGCCATAGGTTCGGCAGTACCGCCCGATGACGCGACCACGGGTGAGGCATGTTGAGGGCCAGATGGCCGAGGAACCTGTCCGGTGCCCGCAGGCACAGACGGAAACTGAGGTGGGCGCCCCAGTCGTGGCCGACGAGTCCCACCCGGCCGAGACCGAGCGCGTCGAGGAGGGCGAGTATGTCCTCGGCCAGGCTATCCATGTCATAGCCCCGACGCGTCTGCCCGGACCAGCCGAAGCCGCGCAAGTCCGGGCAGATCAGGCGGTGTTGGCTGGCGGCCAGAGCGGCGACCTTGTGCCAGGCGAACCAGTGCTGCGGGAAGCCGTGCAACATCAGGATCGGTTCGCCGGTGCCGTACTCGGCAACATGCAGCCGGGTACCACGTACCTCCAGCCAGCGGTGCTCGACCCCTTCATCCTGCGGCAGCGGTCTGTCGGATGCAGCCGTGCTTGATGCCATGAGGAACGCCTCTCGTATCGCTGCGGACCGCTGTCGGTTCCGCATCAACACGCCAGGAGTCGCGCCGAGGCCGAAAGGTTCCCGCCGTCCACAGATGAGGATCATGCGTCGATCATCGTCAGCGCTTACCTGCCGAGCGATGCGCCGGCACAGGACATGTGCCGCCTCGCCGCTGACTTCAGCAGTGCGCTGGGTTCCGAGACTGCCGACCTGACCGAAGGGCGGCGTGCGGCGTGCGGCGTGCGGTCGGATCTGCTCACGCAGCTGGGCTGTCGGCTCACTCCAGGACGGCGAGGTGGTCGGCGCCGCCCCCGCGCCACTCGATCAGGAAGAGGGTCGCGTCGTCGCTGGTGCTCCCTCCCCGTTCCTGCTTCAGGGTGTGAGAGAGCGAGCGCACCACCGCCCGCACCCCCTTCTCTGTGTGCTCGATGCGGTTGACCCAGTGAATGAGTTGTTCCTCGCCGAACTGCTCTTCGCCGGCTTCGTGCTCCTCGATAAGGCCGTCGGTGAAGCACAGCACCCGGTCGCCGCGTTGGAGCAGCTGCTCGCTGATCTGGGGCTCTTCACCGCCGAAGCCGACCGGCAAAGTGGTCGGGCTCTCCAGTTGCCGAACGACCTGGTGGTTACGGATCAGTAGCGGTGCGGGGTGGCCCGCGTTGACCCACTGCAGGTGCCCCGTTGTGACGTTCAAGCGCATCATCTGCGCGGTGACGAAGTGGTCGGGCCCGAACTGACCGGCGATGGCCCGGTCCATGAACGTGTAGATCTCGGACAGCGCGACGTCGGCGCGTCTGGCGTGCCGGTAGGCGCCGACGGCGACGGTAGCCATCGTGGCGGCATCCAGGCCATGGCCCATTGCATCGACCATGGCCACGTGCAGGATGTCCTCGTTGAGGGCGTAGTCGAAGCTGTCGCCGGCGACGTTGTAGGCGGGCTCCAGGATTCCGGCCACCGCGACCTGCGGGACGGACATCGCCAGCGGCGGGAGCAAGGACCACTGGATCTCAGCCGCCAGGCTCATCGGTTCGCGGCGCCGGGCGAGGAAGAACTGGTCGGTGTAGCTGTGCTTGGTGACCAGCATGTCGGCGACGAGACCCGCGAGTCTGCGCAACAAGCGCCGGTCGTCGTCATCAACGGTGTCCAGGGTGAGAGTCAACACTCCCACCTGGTCGCTGCCGTCCAGCAACGGCAGGAACATCCGGACGCCGTCGGCCTGTGGCACCTCGACAGGGATCCCGTAGAGGAAGGCCGTGCCCGCGTGGGAGTCACCGATCGGCTCGGGCTCACCGACAGTCAGCCGCCTACCTGGCAGCGGTACCAGCAGCAGCTGCGCATAGTCCTGCAGGAGGATCGAGACCTCCCGGCCGCCGACCCTGGCCACCTCTTCCGCGATCAGCGGGGCGATCAGCTGCGGGGGCATCTCGTGTGCCCGGTCGAGCAGCACCCCCAGCAGTCGCTCGCCGAACCCTTCCGACCGGTCCACCATGCCGTTGTCTGGCTGCCGCTCACCTGCCGCCATACCCGTACCCGTACCCTTTCACGCCAGCAGCCTCATTCCGCCTTGACCCGCTGGACCGGTTGTCTGCAACGGGTCGGCCACCGGGGGCCCGGTGCGCGGCTTCTGTGGTTTGGCGGCTGCAGCACTGTGTGCGGGGCTGGATGAAGGCGTATGGGAAGGCGAACCGGTCCGCGATGGCTGAGCACAGGCGTGGGTCAATGAAGGTGTGGGAGAGAGTCTTGTGCCACTCCCCGGACCGAGCGTTCGAGGCCGCTGCGGCTCGTCCGCTCGTCCCGCTCGGTGAAGATCTGGGACACAAGCTCGTGCCCTGCTCGGCCGCCAGCCGCACGAGGGCCCGCTCGCAGATCCACTCATGCGATCTGTGCACACAGGCTCCTGAAACCACCGTGATCAACCCGCACAGCGTGACCGGCCAACCGGACCGAAAGGCTCATTACGCCAATAGCGGCATGTTGGCGCTGCCCCTGCCGAGCAGCCAGCCGTCCAACGGCTTTGCGGGGAGGGCAGGTCGGCGAAGCAGTGGTTCGCGGGTTTCGACGTCTTCGAAGAATTGAGCGATCACTGTGCCGTCGCCGCGATCGGTGACAGTCCAGCGAGTGACACCTTCGAGATCGCCTTCAACGGTCTTCAAAGGGCAGTAGCAGTAGCAGACCCAGGCACCGGCACCGGCACCGGCACCGGCACCGGCGTCACCGCACGTCATCGTGGGACTTGCTCGTCGAGCGGCGTCGTGCTTCACGGCCCGGCCCTGAGATCGCCTTGCACCCGTACCGGGCACCGAGGCATGCGCCGACCGGCCACACCGCGGTGACACCGCTCCGCATGGTCCGCATCCCGTGCCGGCGGTCGTCGTTGATCCGGGCACTGTTCCCGATCAGTGAGGTGCCGGGGTGGAGCGCATGAATCTACAGGTCACAGACGTGTGGAAGTCCTACGGAAAGCATGAGGTGCTGCGGGGTGCGTGTCTCGATGTGCCGGCCGGAGCGCTGGTGGGGGTGGTCGGAGAGAATGGCGCCGGCAAGAGCACTCTCCTGCGGATCATCAGCGGGCAGTTGTCACCGGACGCGGGGGTGGTCCACCGCCGCGGCCGGGTGGGGTACTGCCCACAACAGCCCTTACTCAATGACGTGTTGACGGTGAATCAGCATCTTCGGTATTTCCAGGTGGCCTACGAGCTGCCTACCCTGGCGTCAGCCCATGAGCTTCTTGAATCACTCGGATTCAAGGAGCCCGGACGGCGCCGCGTGGCAGACCTCAGTGGCGGTACCCGGCAGAAGCTCAACGTGACCCTTGCCCTGATGCACGATCCGCCGACGGTGGTCCTGGACGAGCCCTATCAGGGCTTCGACTGGGACACCTACCTGCGGTTTTGGCGGCTCGCCGAGCACCTGCGTGAGCGAGGCCGCTCCGTCGTGGTGGTCTCCCACCTCGCGCACGACGCCGAGCGGTTCGACCTGCTCGGGCAACTGCGGAATGGCCAGGTCCACGCGGTCCAGGCCGTTCAGATGGACGGGGCGAGCGGCCGGTGCTGACGGTGAGGCGCGGTGGCCGGGCCCTGGGTACGGCAGGCTGGCTGACGCTGGTGGCAGTCAGCCGGAACCGTCTCGCCCTGTGCATGGTGGTGTTCTTCCTTCCCCTCTGGATCGCGGTCGTCCGCTGGGCCGCGCTGGATGTCACAGTGTTCTTCCGCCTTCACGCGGTAAGTGGTGACCTGGCCGCCAGCAGCAATCACGTCAGCCAGATCACCGGGGCCCTGAACGCCGTCACACTGATCACCGGCTTCATCATGCTGAAGGTCACCTTCGCCACCCGGGAACTCGACCAGCGCCTGATCCTGGCCGGCTTCCCCCGCACGGCACTGCAGATGGCCAAGATGGCGATCCTGCTGCTGGCGGCAGCCGTCGTCGCCGCATACGCGGTGTGGCTGATGCACCTGTCGTGGCCGGTGCAGCATCCCGCATTGATGGCCGGCGCAGTGTTCATGGCCGCGCTGGAATACGGCGGCCTCGGCATCATGCTCGGCTCGGTACTGCCTGAGCTGGAAGGCATCCTCGTGGTCCTCATGACGAGCCTGGTCGACCTCGGGCTGCAGAACCCCACCATGACACGCCGTGTGGCGGAAGTGCCCGTGCTCCCGCTGTATGGGCCCATGCAAACCGCCTTGGCGGCCGGCTTCACCGACACGCTTCCCCTACGCGAACTCGGACATGGCCTCCTGTGGCTCACCGCCACCACAACCGTTGGACTCGGATGCGTCTACGCCCGTACTCGCCGCTATCCGCGTCAACTACCGCACTCCATCAGCGTCCCCGCTCAGCTGCCCATGCTGCACCTACCGCACCGGCCACCGGCAGACGACGGTGCCGCGAGCTGACCGCCCTCATGGCCGGCGCAAACCTCCGACTCGTCTCTCGTGGGCGCCACCGCCACGCCCACACCCCGCACCCCCGCCGGCCGCCCTCGGCTCCTGCGAGTATCGCGCGCCCGTACGCGGTAACCCCGGCCGACCACACTCGTTGAGCGTCAGGCTGCCCACGTCACAAGAAGCGGCGCCCACACCGGGAGAGGAACGTTATGACTGTTCAGGCGACGTGGCCACCAGAGCGAGAGGCCACTGCTGACGGGATCGCAGAAGCCCTCGCCGCGGAGCTCGCCGTCCGGTGGCCGGCCAAGGCCACCGGCCTGGACGCGGTCCTGCACTACGCCCTGATACCAGCAGGCAAACTGCTGCGCCCCACACTGGTCGCGCTCAGCGCCCTCGCGGTTGGCGGAGAGCTGGAACGCGTCCTGCCGGCGGCCATCGGTTTCGAGTGCGCACACGCCGGCAGCCTGGTGCACGACGACATCATCGATCACGACACAGTCCGCCGGGGCCGACCAGCCGCACACGCACGATTCCCGGCCGGCCAGGCGATCATCGCGGGCAATGCCCTGTACTTCGCTTGGTTCTCCGCACTGCCTGAGTGCGCCGCACGCGGCGCAACCCCCGATCAGATCACGCGAGCCCTCGCTATCCAGGCCACCGCAGGCCACGAGGCATGCCGCGGGGCAACTGAAGAGTTGGCAATGTCGGGTGACGTGGCGTGCGGCATCAATCGCTATGAGGCCATGGCGCGCCGCAAGACCGCGGTACTGATCTCAGCCGCCTGCCAAGTGGGCGCCGTCCTCGCAGGCGCGGACGAAGCCCAGACCGCCGCGTTAGGAACCTTCGGCGAACATCTCGGGCTGGCCTTCCAAATGCGCGATGACCTTCTGCCGTACGACCGCACCATGGCTGCGGCGATGGGCAAGCCGGCCCACAGCGACATCCGCAACCACCGACCGACCTTCCCTGTAGTGCTGGCCTACGAGCGGGCCGGTGCCGCTGACCGTGATCTTCTGATCAACGCGTTGACGGCCGAAGCCGATCCCGCCCATACCTACACATGCCTACAGACGTTGCTCCACAAAACCGGGGCCCTGGCAACCGCTCACAAGGTCGCCGACCAGCACGGGGAACTGGCCTGCCAAGCCCTGGACGGGTTGCCCCGCGGACCACACGCCGATGCACTGATCCGCCTCGCCCGGCGCGTACCACATTCAACCGTCGAGCAACCTCGCTGATCCGGACGCCGACCGCCTGGAGCAGCACCGCAAAGCCTTGGGGCTGGTCCGAACCCAGCCAACACAAGCACAGGGCCATGCACCAGCCAGGCACCCTACTGACCGACCGGCACAAGCAGGGGACACCCCGCGAAACGCCACACCCCCGCCGTCCGCCACCGGCAGCCCGGCCGGCCAACTACGCAATATGGAGTGAGGATGCGCCTTGTCGTCCGCGGGGACACACCGCTGGAGCGCTTAGCGCTGGGCACAGGACTGGTCCCTCTGCCAGCCGTGCAGGTCATGGGCGGCATGGCACTGTCGGGCGCGCTGATCGCCAGCGTCCGCCTAGGACTCGTGCAGGAGCTGGCCGCCGGGGCCGCCACCACCGAGTCCCTGGCATCCCGGCTCTCCCTCCGCAGCGACACGGTGCGGTTGCTGCTGGAGGCCCTGCGGTCGCTCGGCTACCTGCGTCACCGCCGTGGCCGGTACGCACTGAAAAGCCGGGCCAAGCGCTGGTTGGTGCCGTCCTGCGACACAGCCATCACCGGTCTGCTGGACTATGCACAAGACCTGTGGCCGCTTTGGCTGAACCTCCCGGAAGTGGCACGAGGAGGGGAGGTCATCGACCATCACACCACCGCGGCAACGGACGCATACTGGCACCGCTACATCACCGGACAGTACGAGATGGCCCGGCTCGCCGCACCGGAGATCATGGCAGCGCTCAAAGTCCCACCCCAAGCACGCACAGCCCTGGACATCGCGGGAGGGCACGGCTACTTCGCAGCCGAACTGTGCAGGCGCAACCCGCTGCTGCGCACCGAAGTCATCGATCTGCCAGGCAGCGCCGCCGTGGGAAGAGCCATCCTCCAGACACAGGGAGCCAACCACGCGGTGACGTACCAGGAGGCAGATGCGCGCGTCTGCGACCTCGGTACGAACCACGACCTCGTCCTGTGCTTCAACCTCATTCACCACCTCCAGCCCGACGAAATCACCGCCCTCTTCCGCCGAATCCACGCTGCCCTGCGACCGGGCGGTCACTTCGCACTTGTAGGCATGCTTCTCGAATCCGGCCGCAGGCCGCCACGCGCCGATGAATGCGGCCTGGAGCTGTTGTTCCAGCTCACATCAAACGGCACACTCCACAGTCCCGGGCAGCTGACCGGGTGGCTGACCGAAGCCGGCTTCGCCGCCCCAAGTCGTATGCGCTTGCGACGCACGCTTGGCCAATGGCTCTACCAGACCACCGCCTTGCCCGGTTAGTCCTCGTTCCCATGTCCCGGCATGGCGATCAACGTTGCACCTCCGGCCACGCGCCTCACCACCTCCCCCCGGCAGCGCAGCTGGGACTTCTGCATCCGCACCGCGCTACTGGCCGGTTGTTGTCCGGGGCCCGGCGGATTCGGCGGCACAATCGCCTGCCCGGTGCGCTGCCAAGACGTCGTGGACCCACATGGAGGGTGCTTCAGGCTCCCGTCGACACCGGCCTCTCGAAGAACGTCTCCAGGGCCACCGTCGCCTGAGTGCCACTCACGCCCTCGATCTCGTACAACCGCCGTAGTACGTCCTGAAGTTGCTCGGTCGTCCCGGTCCTGACCTTCACCAGGACCGATGCGCTGCCCGCGATGATGTGGGCCTCCTGCAGCTCGGGGATCGCGGCGAAGCACGTGCCGGAGTCGCCCATCCAGGCGGACGAGTCGACCATGACGAAGGCCAGCACCCCGACGCCGACTGCGGCGGGGTCCACCTCGACCGCAGTGCGGCGGATCACCCCCGACTCGCGCAGCTTGCGCACCCGCTCATGGGCCGCGCCCGCGGAGAGTCCGACGGCCTTGCCCAGGGCGGCGTACGCCTGCGTGGCGTCCTCCTGCAGCAGGTTCAACAGCTTCCGGTCCACATCGTCCATGACGCTCTTCTCCAAACCAGTTCCGCCCGATAGCGTGCATCGACCATACGGCATCCTGCAATACTCATCGACGACAGGATGTTGTTCAGGGCCTTGGAACGCAGAACGACTGAAGGAGAACGGACATGACCACCGGCCGCCCCGAGCTGTACGAAGTGCTCGACGACAGGTTCCGTACGGAGAAATGCGCCGCGGGTGATCTGCAGCTGGAGACGCTCCACGTGGGCTCCCGCTGGGCCGAGGGGCCGCTGTATGTACCGGCCTGGCGCCAGCTGATCTGGAGCGACATCCCGAACGACCGGATGCTGCGCTGGGACGAGACGACGGGCGCGGTCAGCGTCTTCCGCTCACCCGCGGGCCACTCCAACGGCAACACCCTCGACCGCGAGGGCCGTCTGATCACGTGTGAGCAGGGCAACCGCCGGGTCACCCGCACCGAGCACGACGGCTCGGTCATCGTGCTCGCCGACCGCTACCAGGGCAAGCGGCTCAACAGCCCGAACGACGCCGCCGTGAAGTCCGACGGCTCGATCTGGTTCTCGGACCCGGACTTTGGGATCACCAGCGACTACGAGGGCCACCGCGCCGAGAGCGAGATCGGTGCCAACAACGTCTACCGGATCGACCCGGAAACCGGCGAGGTGCGGCTCGTGGCCGACGGCTTCGGCGCCCCCAACGGTCTGGTCTTCTCGCTCGACGAGAGCGAGCTGTACGTCTCTGACACCCGAGCCCGCCAGATCCGCGCCTTCGAGGTGCGCACGGACGGCACCCTCTCCGACGGCAAGGTCTTCGCCGAGAACAAGAGCGCGGGCGACGGTCGCTTCGACAACATCCGCTTCGACGACGCCGGCCACCTCTGGGCCGCGGCCATGGACGACGGAGTGCACTGCTACGCCCCGGACGGGACCCTGCTCGGCCGCATCCTGGTGCCCAACACAGTCTCCAACATCCGCTTCGGCGGCCCGAAGAGGAACCGCCTCTTCATCACGGCGAACGACACGCTCTATTCGCTGGTCATGGGGGTTACGGCGGCACCGACGGTGGTTTGATCCCCTCCCCCACCCCTTCCCGAAAGGATCGCCATACGGAGCAGCGCGTGTTGGGCAGGACGGGCCGCAAGGTGTCCGTTGTCTGACTCGGGACTTGGCAGCTGGGAGAGGGGTGGGGCGATGTGCGCGAGGAGGACGCCTTCGCCGTGCTGGACGCGGCGGTCGCGGAGGGCGTGACATTCTTCGACACGGCGGATGGGTACGGCGATGGTCGCAGCGAGCAGCTGACCGGCGGCTAGCTGCGGGAACGTCCAGGTGCTGGCGTGTTCGTGGCGACGAAGATGGGACCTCTCCCCCGCCTCCCCACGCCAGCGGGCGAGGTTGCTTCGGGCGATGGGGGTGTTGGGATGGTCGGGACCGAGGCGATGGTGGTGGGGGCGGCTGCGTGGTTCCGCGACCGGGCCCAGGCCCGGCCCGGCCCCGTCGGCTACTGAGGTTTTCGGTTTGAGGTCGGGTGTGTACGAGGGGAACGGAAGACGGTCAGCCAGCTGCGGGCCGCGATCAGCTCGCGCATCGCGGCATCGACGTGGAACGGCCAAGATCAACTTCCGCAACAGGCCCTAAGCGTGTTGCAGAAGGCTGTGATCCAGGCATTTTCCCTGTATGGGTGGGGTGTTGAGGGCTGAGTCGTTTGTGGGTGGAGACGTTCACGGTTTGCGGATGCGGCAGTTCGGGCGGTTGTTGAAGGTGGTGCGGGAGCGGGGCGGCAACGGCCGGGGTGGCGGTCGGCCCTGGTGTCTGCCGCTTGCGGATCCGGTGCTGTTGGCGGCCGTGTACTACCGCACGAACCTCACGATGCGGCAGCTCGCGCCGCTGTTCGGCTGTTCCCCGGCAACCGTGTGCCAAGTCATCCAGCGGCTGAGTCCTCTCCGCGCCCTCGAGCCGGCAACGCGTCCCCCCGACGCGGCCCAACGGCTGTGGACCGTGGACGGCACGTTGATCCCCGGCCCGAGACCGAAGCGTCGGTGCTTCCTCCCGCAACTACCGGTTCCCGGCGAACGTGCAGGTCATCATCGAGGCGGACACGAGGCTGGTGATCGCCACCGCTCGGCCCGTTCCGGGCAACAGGGCCAACACCCTCGTGTGGCGGGAGTCCGGCCTGGCCGAGCACGCTTCAGGCGTGACCGTGCTCGAGGACAGCGCATACACCAATACGGGCCTCGTCGTCCCGCACCGCAAACACCCTGGCCGGCCACTGCTACCCGGCGAGGAAACCGACAATGCCGAGCACCGGCGCGTGAGAACTCGGGTAAGGCACGTGACAACCCCCCACCCGTACGTCGGACGATCCGCCGCACGGACGTCAGCGGTGGTGGCAGTTGGTGCTCCAGTGGCCCCTGACCCACACCTTCACCCAGTGGCCGTGACCGCCGTGGTTGTGGTGGTCCTTGCCGTGGTGGTCCCCGACCCAGTGCCGCTCCCAGTGACCCCCGATCCAGTTGCAATGGGGGCGGTGGAGCGTCGAGACGGCCGTGGTCGAGGGCGCGGGGGCGGCGGTGGCCGCGCCCGCTGTACCGATCGCCGCACCCCCGGCCAGCATGACGCCGGCTGCGGCCACGGCGAAGGAGCGCCTTACGTGTTGCGCTTGCATGGGCTCCACCCCATTCTGTCCGCGCGACCCCCGAGGAGGGTTCCCACCGACCGAGGAGACCGGCCGAAGGCGGCACCGCCGTCGCGTTGCCTGCACTTCCAGGGTGGAACATTCCCCCGGATGGAGCAACGCGGCAACGCGGGGAATGTTCCTCCTGGTGGGCCAGTCCGGAACCGCCCGGGCCGGCCTCCCTGCCCCGGGGCGAGCGGCCGTCCCCCTCAGCCCTCGCCCTCCAGCTCCCCCCGGTCTCCAGGAGGGCATCTCACAGCGCCGCCAGCGTCTCCGCGTCCGGCTTCTCCCACATGCCGAAGGATTCGGCCTCCAGGAGCAGTTCGGCGATGCCCCTTCTTGCCGTTGCCGGGTCCTCTCGTCGACGTAGCACAGTTCCAGGCGGAGTTCTCAAACACGGCCTCGTGATCTGAGTCGGAGATTCCCCTTTCGTTGTATGTGACTTGTATGACTCGTCCTGGACCGAAGATTCCGCCGTTGTCGGTAACTGATGCCCAGCGGGCTGTGCTTGAGGGGTGGGTGCGTCGGCGCTCGATGGCTCAGGCGTTGGCTGTGCGGTCGCGGATCGTTTCTCGAGTGCGCCGAGGGGAAGGCGATCGCAGAGGTCTCGTGTCGTCTCGGGATCGCTCCCGATGTGGTCCGCACCTGGCGCCGGCGGTTCCTGGACCGTGGACTGGATGGCCTGCGCGACGACCCCCGGCCGGGTGTCCCGCGGAAGATCACCGACGCGGACGTCGAGCGGGTGATCGTCAAGACACTGGAGGAACAGCCGATGAACGCCACGCACTGGTCAACCCGGTCGATGGCGGCGGCGACGGGGATGTCTCAGCCAGCCGTCTCCCGGATCTGGCGGGCCTTCGCCCTGGCCCCGCACCGGTCCCAGACCTTCAAACTGTCCACCGACCCGCTGTTCATCGACAAGGTCCGCGACATCGTCGGCCTTTACCTCGTTCCGCCGGAGAAGGCCCTGGTCCTGTGCGAGGTCCCCGACGGCCTCGAGGTGACCCACCCCCGCTTCCACCTGCACTTCACCCCCACCAGATCATCCTGACTGAACCTGGTGGAACGGTGATTCGCCCAAGCACTGTCCCGTAAATGGTCTCTGGGCTGCCTCGGACGTAGTTGGCCGCGAGGGATCCTGGCCTATCCAGCGAGGACAAGGTTGTGCATCCGAGCGATGCCGAGCATGGCGTGGTGGACTCCAGCGCCTTTGAGGCGGCAGTCACGGAGGATCTTCCAGGTCTTCATGCGAGCGACGACGTGTTCGACGCGGGCGCGGACCTGTTTGTGGGAGCTGTTGTGGGCCTGCTTCCAGTCGGGCAGTTCTTCACCTTTGCGGCGGCGGTGGGGCATGACTAGCCCAGTGCCCGGATAACCGCCGTCGGCGATGGTTGTGGTCTTGCCAACCGCGGCCTTCGTGCCGGACTCCTCCCATGCCTTGCAGTCGTTCCGGTTGCCAGGCAGGGGGCGCCCGACCACCACGACCGGGCGGGTGTCGGCGTCGATGACGACCTGGTGGTTGGTGGAGTACCGATAGTTCTTCGACTGCGTGGCGACGGCATGGTCCCGGGTCGGGACCAGGGTGCCGTCCACGATGAGGACGGTGTTCTTGGCGAACCGTTTGCGGGGCTGGAGCGCGAGCACCGGCCCGAGGTGATCGATGATGCGGTCCGCCGCCGACTTGGACACCCCGAACAGCGGGGCGAGCTGGCGCATCGTCGAGTTTGTTCGCCAGTACGCCGCGACCAGCAGTGCCCGGTCCTCCAGCGGAATGCCCTACGGTCGGCCCTTGCGGACCACATCCGCACCCTCGCGCCGCAGCAGCCCCACCAGCTTGCCGAACAAGCGAGGGCTCAGCCCGGTGAACGGGGCTGTCCAAGACGGCTCCGACGCCGTGATCACACCAGCCAGATCAAGACCATCTCATCCGCGACCGGCTGTCACAGGACGCTATTAGGCTGAGCGGATGTTCGAACACAATACAAGGAGGATGCGGACGGTGCTGCCTGCTTACGCGGTCGAGGTTGGAACCGAACCGCTGGTCCGTCCAGCGCGGAACTCGGTGGGAGGCTGGCCCTTCTTCGACCAGGCCCAGGACTGGCCCGAGTGCTTCTGTGGTGAGCGGATGGCACTGTTCTTCCAATTCGACATCCCCTGGGACCTGGAGCCCTTCGGCGGAGACCACCTCCTTGTCTTTCACTGCCGTGCGCACAACGACGCGTCCGACCCCCAGCTTGCTGATGGCCGGCTCGTACCGAAGTACTGGGACGCTCCGCAGCCGCCCTACCCGGCTCCGTTCTGGCGGGTACTGATTCAGAGCCGCGCGGCGCTGCCGGACTCGGAAGCCGAACCGTCCTTGTGCGCGCTGCCGCTGGCTCTGCGGCCTTTCGTGGATACCCCCGCGACCCAGACTTTCAAGGTGGGCGGTACCCCGTCCTGGGCGCAGGATCCCGAGGACTACAGGTGCGCGTGCGGCGCGGACTTGGTGTATGTCTGCCAGGTTCCTGAGGGTATGGACTTCGCTGTCCACCCCGGCCAGCCAGAACAGCCCTACAGCGTCAGGGCCGACACCTACTGGCTGTTCCTGGGCAACGAGGTCTACCTGCTGGCGTGCCCGGCCCGCTGCGATCCGGCGGCCATCTGGCCGGTCAACCAGCACTGACGCCTCAGCATCACCGCCCCTGCCCCACCTCAGCGGTGCCCAGTAACCACCACCGCGAGCAGGCAGCCGGCGCTCCGGAGATCATTTACGGGACAGTTCTTAGTCGCCGCCTACTGCCACCGAATCTCCAACTCACGTCACTAAGCCGTTTCTCTTGGATCATCGGATCGATCCACAAAATCGGTTTGCTGGAGTACCACGATCCGCCAAGCTGAGACCATGCCTCGCAGAATCATGTTCGTGCAGCTCAAAACGGGCCACGACACCGACCGCGGACCCTCGTGGATTGGGTGGGTGGACTTCTCCAAGACCTGGAAAACGGCCTACTTCCAAGGGCGGACCCTGCGCCGTGGTACGGGTCTCGGCTTGATCGACGCAAATTTCTACGACGTCGAAACCGATGAGGATTTCTGGATCTCTGGACCGAAACGCGACCGGAGTGACGCACGGTACGGACCGGAATGGCCGACCGTAGAGGATGACGCCGCAGACGCTTACCGAGCGTTTCTCCAGGGGACGCCACTTCCCGGCCGGGAGGACGGCTAAGGGCTGTCCCGTAATCCAGCCGTAGATCGTGATCTTCATGTCTGATTCGCGGCTTGTCGTCGGGGTCTACGCTGTGACCTGCGGCCACCGCAAGATCGTTAGTCTTCACACACTGATGATCAGCGGTGGCCGCAGCCTTCCCGCAGCCGACCCACGAGCAAGATCAAGGTCTATGGCTGGAGGTCGTGCTGGTACCAAGTGCCTGACTTGCCGCCGAGATCGGCCGGGGTGGCAGGGCCAACCGGGACGAACCCGGCCTTGGCCAAGACTTTCTGGGACGCGGCGTTGTCGTGGGAGGTGGCTGCCCGCAGTGTGCGCAGGCCGTGCATCGCTGTCGCCATCCGGCACAGCTCCTGGACGGTCGCGGTCGCCACGCCGCGGCCGGCGACCCGCTCCGCGACCCGGTAGCCGAGTCTGGCAGTGCCGTCCTCCAAGTCGTACAGGTTGAACCTGCCGAGTACCGAGCCGTCCTCGGCGACGAGCACGTAGAAGGCGCAGATGCCGGCCTCCTGCTCGGCCAGCGAGGCGTCGTACCGGTCGGCGAACTGGTCGAAGAAGTCGTCGCCGCGGTCGGAGATCGAGACAGCGAAGTAGGTGCGGTTCGCCAGCTCGAAGGCCAGGACCGCCGGGGCGTGGCCGGCATGCAGCCGCTTCAGCTCGGGCATTGCCCGACTCTAACCAGATCGTGCGCTGAGGCCACCTGAGTTTCCGCCAGCGGCGGACAGCCCCAAGACCAGGGCACATAACGATCTACGGCTGGAGTACCAGGGCTTGTTCGGGAAGTGGTTCCCTGCGAGTGCGGGGAGGCAAGGCCTACTCCTCTCGGGGCCAATCGCGCCTATCACGCCAATTGCGCCTACCTGCGCAGGTGCGGGGTCCGGTGCACCATTCCCGAGCCGGCCGACCAGATCGGCCACCGCAAACGCCGCGGCAGCGCAGATGGCCGCCCGCCCGCCTGCGACCGGGAGGACTGCAAGGCCACGGCACGCGGTCGAGTGCGGCATCAGCCGCCTCAAGCAGCACCGATCCATGGCTTCGGATACGACAAACTCGCCGTCCGCTACGCAGCGACCGTCCACATCGCGGCCATCCACCAGGGCCATCCACCAGTGGCTGTACGGCATTGCCCCAGCGTTCTGGGGCTTGATGTCCTGGTGCACCGGGTACCGCAGGCATATGCGGGCATGGGGAGAACTTTTCTGGGCGGAGCGCTGGGCGGAAGCTCTCTTGCCGGGCGTGATAAGGCGTGTGCTGGAGGGTGCAGAGCCTCAGCCGCGATGGATGCCACGGCGCGTGCTGACGGTGGTGTCGGCCGATGTCGACACCACCGCCGGCGTTGGGGCGGTCCGGATCGTGTGGCATCCGAAGTCCGCGCGGGCGCGTGCGCACACCGCGCTCCTGGAGTGGCACGATGAGCAGTGGCAGCACGTGGGCGGCGGTAGTGGCCCGGTGGACGATGATCCTGCCGATGTCGACGTGATCGAGATCCGCGGCGGCGGGGGCGCGCTCAGCCTCACCCGCAGCCTTAACCCACCGCACTCCATCACCACAGCCCCATGGATCGGCTACGTCGAAGTTCACCTCGGGCAGGATGTCGGCCATCTCCTCATCGGCAGCCGCCGGATCGACGCTCCCGAGCAGCGCAAGCTCGTCGCTGCCTGGATGTCCCCCCACGCAGGCAGCGAAGCTCGTCCCGTCATCGTGGCTCTGGGGCGTGACGGCATCGAACTCTCCCGCATCGGCCCCCACGACAGCCTGGACACCCACACCTGGGCACGACTGAGAGAGGAGTCGTAGACGGTCTACCGGCTGCGCCTCGGCCAGGTGGGCGTCCTCTCGCCGAGCCACTCAGGAGCCGGTGTCCTACGTGGTCCCGCTTCTCGGGGATGGTGTGCGGGATGTGCCGTTGTCACAGTAGTCACGGATGGCTCGGGAGGAGCAGGCGGAGGAGCAGGTGCGGTCGACCAGTAGGTAGTCCGGGCGGACACGGGGCCGTCCACAGCTTGCCCCGACGGGGGACGCGGATACCGATCCCAAGAGCGTTCCATGGTCATGCTCGACCGCGCTGGCGTTTTGTCACCTTTCCAGCAGCGGACGCAGCTGGGCATGAGCCCATCCGCTGAGCGGAGTGGGGGTGGTGGTGAGCAGGTCGCGTGGCTGCTCGGGCACCAGGTGGCGCGACCCTGCGGTCATTCCGACGATGCCCTCCACCGCCGAGGGAGGCAGCCCAGCTGCGCGCAACGCGTCCCGCACCGCATCGTCGTTGACGAGGTTGAGCCGGACCGGGTGCCCGAGCGCCTCGGTGAGGATCTGCGCGACCTGGTTGAACGTGAGGTCTTCCGGCCCGTGGACAGCCTGCACTACCCGGCCTCGCCAGGTGTCGCTCAGCAGCCGGGCCGCGACCACCTCGCCGATGTCGCGCGGATCGGCCCATGGCATCGGGTGGTCGGGATCGAACGCCGTGGTCAGGACGCCTTGGGAGAGTCCTTCGAGGTCGAACAGCAGGTTGGTGAAGAAGTACGCGCACCGCAGATGCAGCACATCCACCCCGGTGGCATCGAGCTGTTCCTCGATCCCGGCCAGTGCGTCGATGTGGCCGACCCCGTGCCGCTTCTCCGCACCGATACTGCTCAACAGCACCACCCGCGCCACATCGCCGACCCGGGCGGCTTCCACCAACGGCGCCGCGGTCCGCAGCGAGGTCTCGATCGGATCCGCCGCCGAGTGCGGAGTGGGATCGAGCCAGAAGACAGACCGCGCCCCCGCCACCGCGTCGCGGACGAACCCGGCGTCCGTCAGATCACCCCGGCGCACATCGACCCGCGTACGGGTCGCCTCATCCAGGCGGGCCGGGTCACGGACCAGAACGCGGGGACGGACGCCGGCCTGGAGCAGCAGCCGCACCACGCGCGATCCCACGTGTCCGGTCGGTGTCGTGACCACGATGCTCATCGAGACATCCCTTTCGTGCACTTCACTGGCGTTCCACGCACTCTAGAGAACCGCGTGGCCGACAGTATTCGCCTCACCACGACCGGCAAGCCCACACTCACGAACCAGCCATTTCCAACACGGCCCAGTCTGTGGCGCCCGGCTGGACGGCCGCAAGCGAGTCCGCGGCCGGCGCGAGACCTTGTCCTGCGATGGGCTCCATGGCGTATTGCAGGACTCGGGTCGAGGCGCCTACCACCATGCGCTCAGGTTGTGTGTCGTGTCTGGCGAGTGGTGAACGATGTCCATGCGTGCGGTCGGCGGTCGCAATGTCCCGTGTTTCGCGGTCGGCCAACTCGCTTAGGGGCGAACACCACGAGAGTGCAGGACGACTTCAATGGTGACGGCTACCGCGATGTGCCTGTCGGGGCACCCGGCGCAGACACCGGCGGTGCGGAAGAGGCAGGCGCGGTCGTAGTGCCGTTCGGCTCGGCATCATCAGTGAGCCCTACCCGGCGCACGGTGATCACGCAGGTGGCTTCGTTCACGAGAATGGATTCTGGCTCACTTTCCGTGGGGGTCACTTTCCGTGGCGGCCTGACTGACCGTAACGTCATGTGCTCACTACGCTGACTGGTATGACCAGCAGGGAGAGGCCGCATTGAGCCAGTACTACGACATGGGCGACCAGACACTGTGGAACCCGTCCAACGGGGCCTCCCGGCTGTTCATGAGCCAGGTGAGCGTCTATCAAGCCGAACTGGCCCTGCCGTCCGGCATCGGACCCATGCAGGCTGACGAGTGCCAGATCGACCCCACCGTATTCAAAACGTTCGTCGACGCCCTGCTCGCGTGGCACCGGAGAACGAGCCACGGCGTCATGGCCGCCCTGTCCGAGGGGTTCGTTGCCACGGTGCTGGTCCTGGCGGAGAGAGCGGGCATCAAGGTGAACTGGCAGCCGACCGACGTTGCCAGGGGCGGCGGGCTCAAGGATGTGCAGGTCCCTAAAGCCCCGGATTCCTCTGAGGGGGCATGGGCAGCCGCCCTTCAGCAGAAGTCACGCGAGCTGGGCCGCGTCATGGCGACCTGAGCCTGGTCTGTCCTATGAGGAGAGCAGGACACGCTTGCGGAGGAGGTCGAAGCCGGCGCGGCCGAACATCTGGCGTTTGAGCATCTTGATGCGGTTGACGTGTCCTTCGGCAACACCTCGGTTCCAGGGCAGGGTGCCCGCGATGACGGCGTCGAGGTCCCGGGTGGCTGGCGGACATCCCAAAGACCCAGCGACCAAGTCCTCGTGGTCACCAACACCACGACCAAGTAGCACCGCACCCCGAGCGCCGTGCCCGTTCTCCCGAGCGGACACGACGCCCCGCTGCCCTCTGCCGAGACAAGGAGCCATCGATGGCCCGCATCACCGCCAGAATCAAGCCCCAGCATGCCGACTTCACCGAGTGCAAGCGGGACAGGACGTTATTGACGCCCCTCCGGGGCATAGACCCACCGCTGCCATGAGGGTGGCAGGCAGCAGTTACCTGTCCAGATACTGGGGCGCCTCTGAGAGGGCGATCTCAGGTTCCCGCTGATCGGCGACTTGGTTGGACAACAGTCGCAGCGCGTCGGCGGAGGCGGTGTCGTTGGGTGTATAGACCTCAAGCCGGTGGTCGGGGCTCTCGGGCTGGAGCCACACCTGGTAGTCGACGTCGATCCCTCCGACGGTTGGGTGTTGCAGGCGCATGGTGCCCACGGTGCAGTCCGCGACGTCGCCATTGGCCCACAGCTTCGCGAAGTCGCCGCTGCGTATGGCGAGTTCACCGATCAGTTCGGCCAACCGGGCGTCGGTGGGATACCTGCCTGCCGTGAGCCGCAGATAGGCGACATGAACTCGGGCCAGTTCATCCCAGTTTCGGTGCAGGTCGCGGGTGAGGGGGTCGAGGAAGAACATCCGAGGGATGGACGGCCGTCGCGCGAGATCGTTGGGCGCGTCGAAGTCGATGTGTTCTGCGACGAGGGCATGTCCGGTGCGGTTCCAGGCCAGCACGTCGCCACGGCGGCCGAGCACGATGGCCGGCGTGGTCTCTCCCAAGGAGCCAAGGAGCGCCAGTACTCGTGAGTGCGGCCTGTCCGGGCGGGGGCGGACCAGGCGTGAAGTGGTGGGCTGACGGGCGAGGTTGTGCAGGTGGGCCCTCTCGACCTGATCGAGCTGAAGCACCTTGGCGAGCGCGTCGAGAACCTGCTGGGAGGCCGTACCGGCCTGGCCCTGCTCCAGCCGCGTGTAGTAGCCGGCGCTCACGCCCGCGAGCTGGGCGAGCTCCTCACGGCGCAGACCCGGCACGCGGCGGACGGTTCCGTAGACGCGCAGTCCGACGTCGGCGGGCGTCACCCGGTCGCGGCGGTTCTTGAGATAGGCCCCGAGGCTCTCCAACTCCATGATCACGAGCGTATGCGGAACGGTCCGGTTCTGGGTGTCCCTGCGAGGTGTACCCATGACGCTGGGATGGTCGCCGAGCGGACGACACCGCACCATCCCAACCATGAATGAACAGCGTGTTTCTCACTCACCCGGCCTGCGGGCCTGGCTCGGTCTGCTGGTGGTACTGGGCCCGGTACTGCTGGTCGCGATGGACAGTTCGGTCCTGTTCCTGGCGATGCCCAAGGTCTCCGAGGCGTTGTCGCCGACCGCCGATCAGGCGCTGTGGATCCTGGACGTCTACGGATTCGCCGTCGGGTCCCTGCTCATCGCGTTCGGGAACATCGGCGACCGGTATGGCCGGCTGAAGCTGCTGATGGCCGGCGCGGCGGTGTTCGGCGCGGCCTCGGCGGGAGCGGCGTTCGCCCCCGGGCCGGAACTGCTGATCGCCTTCCGGGCGCTGATGGGCGTGGCCGGTGCCACGCTGCTGCCGTCGGCTCTGGCGGTGCTCAGCGAACTGTTCACCGCCCCACGCCTGCGGGCGAAGGCGATCGGCATCTTCGCAGCCACCTTTGCCGCCGGCTTCGCGATCGGCCCGGTCGTCGGCGGACAGCTGCTGAACCGCTTCTGGTGGGGGTCGGTCTTCCTGATGAATCTCCCCGTCGTCGTAGGGTTCCTGATTCTGGCCCCGGTCCTGCTGCGCGAGGTACGTGCCACCCGGACCGGCCGCGTCGACGCTCTGAGCGTTCTGCTCTCCGCTGCGGGCATCCTGCTGACCGTCTACGCGATCAAGCACGCGGCGGCACAGGGGCTGACCACGACCCCGCTGTTCGCAGGGATCGTCGGCATTGTCGCCCTGTGGTGGTTCGTCCGGCGGCAACTCCACCTTGAACACCCGCTGATCGACTTCCGCCTCTTCCGCGACCGGGTGTTCACGATCGCGGCCATCACCGGGCTTCTGCCTCTGGCCGCGTGGTCGGCAGCGGCGTACCTCGGCGGCATCTACCTCCAGTCCGTCCTCGGACTGACCGTCCTGGACGCGGCTCTCGTGACGCTCCCCGGTGCCGTTGTGCTCACAGTCACCTGCATCGTGACACCGGCACTGGTCGCGTATATCGGCACCCGGGCAGCGCTCATCACCTGCCACTTCTTCATCACCGCAGGGCTGCTCCTGCTGCTGGCCACCAGCGTCTCCAGCGGCATCGGCTGGTACGTGGCATCCACCGTCATCGCCGGCATCGGCTATGGCATCTCCTTCAGTGTCGTCGCCGACACTGCCATCGCCGCGGTCCCCGCCGAGCGCTCCGGGTCCGCGGCCGCGATCGCCGAGACCAGCAACGAGATCGGCAACGCCCTCGGCATCACGCTCCTCGGCTCGCTGGCCGCCCTGATCTTCCGGCTCCAGGGACCTGGCCTCGCCGGTACCCTCAACGAGACATTGCAAGCCCCCGGCCTCACAGCCGCGGTGGTCGGTGATGCGAAGTCAGCCTTTGTCACCGGTCTGCACGCCGCTGCCGTCATCGCAGGTATTCTCCACGCCGCACTTGGCATCTTCGCCCTGCGCCACCTGCCGAGGGCCTTCACCAGCATCGACGATGCCCCTCCGGAGCCCTTGCCCCAGGACACCGTTGAAGAAGGCAGCGTTGGGGTCACAGGCACGGCTGTTGGCCTCCGCGAGGGCGAACAGCGGGGCGTAGAAGTCGCTCAACTGCTGGTTCACCCGGGCCAGGCGTGCCTGTCGCTGAGCGAGGCGTAGCCCGTCCAGCGACAGGCACGCCAGGCAGCCGATGAACGCCAGACCGATGGTCTGTGGATCACTGTGTCCATGAAGCGGACAGTGGGGCTGTTCAGCGGATCACCTTGCCGGCGCGGCCACCGTCCGCATCCGCATCCCGCTTCCGCTGAAGTCGCAGCTCCCACTGCTCGGTTCTCCTCTTCCTCCGCGGAGGCCTGACTGCTGTCGCACTGCCCGGCGCCCCGCACGACCATGTCCCCACCCGCCCGGTTCACCGCGCTCACTCACGAACCCTTGTGCTCGATTCTGTTCTCCACAACACTCTCTATGCACAGAAACGCGCACCACTGAACATCTTCGAACCTTGGGTGACGGCCGGTCGAGTCGAGGAGAGCAGAAATGACGCAGTTCAGCCGACGTAGATTTCTGAGCGCGGCCATGGTGGGGGCCGCGTCCGCGGGTATCGCCCTGGGCAGCGGTCGTACGACCCTCGCCCAGGCCGACAGCCCGCGGGGACTGACCATCCGCGGGAACGAATTCCTGCTGGACGGCGAGCCGTTCCGGATCCTCTCGGGTGCGTTCCACTACTTCCGGACGCATCCCAAGGACTGGCGCGACCGGTTGCTGCGGATGCGGGCCATGGGCCTGAACACGGTGGAGACCTACGTCGCCTGGAACTTCCACCAACCGTACGAGGAGAAGGCCAATTTCACCGGGTGGCGCGATGTCGCCGCCTTCGTACGGACCGCGGACGAGGTCGGGCTCAAGGTGATCGTGAGGCCGGGACCGTACATCTGCGCGGAATGGGACTTCGGCGGCCTACCGGCCTGGCTCCTCAAGGACAAGGACGCGCCGCTGCGCCGCTCCGACCCCGCGTACGAGCGGGCGGTTGACGCCTGGTTCGCCGAACTGCTGCCCCGCTTCGTCGATCTGCAGGCCACGCGCGGCGGGCCCGTCATCGCCATGCAGGTCGAGAACGAGTACGGCAGCTACGGCGACGACCACGCGTACCTGGAACATCTGCGGGACACCATGAGGGCGCAGGGCATAGACAGCCTGCTGTTCTGCTCCAACGGGGCCACCCAGGAGGCACTGAAGGCCGGCAGCCTTCCCGATCTCCTGTCGACCGTCAATTTCGACGGGGACCCCACCGGGCCCTTCGCGGAGCTGCGAAAATTCCAGCCGAACAAGCCCCTGTTCTGCACGGAGTTCTGGGACGGCTGGTTCGACCACTGGGGAGAACGGCACCACACCACCGACCCTGCGCAGACCGCCGCCGACGTGGAGAAGATCCTCGAAGCGGGAGCGTCCATCAACTTCTATATGGCGGTGGGCGGAACGAACTTCGGCTGGTCCGCGGGTGCCAACCTGAGCGGCAACGCCTACCAGCCCACCGTCACCAGCTACGACTACGACTCCCCGATCAGCGAATCCGGCGAACTCACCGAGAAATTCCACAAGGTGCGTGAGGTGCTGGCCAAGTACACCACCTTGCCGAGTACGCCCCTGCCGGCCACGCCGCGCCGTATGCCGGCCCAGAGGGTCGCCGTCCTTGAGTCGATGCCGTTGATGGAGGCGCTCGACGTGCTGAGCACACCGGTGCGGCGGACCGCTCCCGTCCACATGGAGGCGCTCGGGCAGCCGCACGGACTGATCCACTACCGCACCCGGGTGCGCGGACCGCAGGGGACCAAGGCGTTGAGGGTCACGGGCCTGGGCGACCGGGCGTTGGTGTTCGGCGACGGCAAGCGCATCGGCACCTTCGACCGTAACCAACCGGACCACACCGTCGACTTCACCGTGGCCGGCGCGTCCAGCACCCTCGACCTCCTGGTCGATCCCACCGGGCGGGTCAACTTCGGCCAGGGGCTCAATGACCCCAAGGGAATCAGCGGCAAGGTCCTCCTCGACGACGAGGAACTGAGCGACTGGGAGATCCGCCGGCTGCCTCTCGACAACCTCTCGGCTCTGCAGTTCGGCAGCGGAGACACGCCGACCGGCCCCGCGTTCCACCGGGCGCGGGTCCATGTCGACACCCCCGCGGACGGGTTCCTCGCCTTTCCTGGCTGGGACAAGGGCATGGTGTGGCTCAACGGGTTCGCGCTCGGCCGGTACTGGTCCCTCGGGCCGCAGGTCACCCTGTACGCGCCGAGCCATCTGTGGCGGCGGGGGCGGAACGAGCTCGTCGTCCTGGAGATGGAGCGGACGGGAGACCCCATCGAGGTACGGTCCGAGCCCGACATCGGTTAGGTTCTGCTTCTTTGATCGGCTTCTCTGATCGGCTTCTTTGATCAGCGTGGGTGCAGACGAGGATGGCGGGCGGCGAGGTGGGCGCGGCTTGGTAGGAGAAGCTGCAGCGGATTGCGCGGCGGGGCAGCACCAGTACGGTGCTGCCCCGCAGGGCGATGATGCTGCTGGCCTCGGCGGGCGGGAACACCGTGCCGGTGATCGCGAATCTGGTGCAGGCGGACGAGGACACCGTCCGTGACGTGATCCACCGCTTCAACGAGATCGGGCTGGCCTGCCTGGGCCCTCGGTGGGCGGGCGGCCGTCCCCGCCTGCTCAGCGATGACGACGAGCAGTTCGTCATCCAGACGGCCACCACCCGACCCACCAAGTTCGGCAAGCCATTCACCCGCTGGTCGATCCGCAAGCTCGCCGAACATCTGCGGCGCAACGTCGCCCGTCCGATACGCATCGGCCGCGAGGCCCTGCGCTGCCTGCTCCACCGTCGCGGCGTGACGTCCCAACGGACCAAGACCTGGAAGGAATCCAGCGACCCGGACTTCGACGCCAAGCTGGACCGGATCGAGTACGCGATCAACGAGCGGCCGATCGCACCTTCGCCTTCGACGAGTTCGGGCCGCTCGGCATCCGCCCCACCGCCGGGGCCTGCTGGACGAAGGCGGGCAGGCCCGACCGGTCGCCGGCGACCTACCACCGCACCCACGGGGTCACGTACTTCCACGGCTGCTACTCGGTCGGCGACGACACGCTCTGGGGCATCAATCGGCGCCGCAAGGGAATCAATCCGACCTGGGCCGCACTCAAGACCATCCGGTCAGCGCGTCCCGACGGCGCCCCGATCTACGTGTTCCTGGACAACCTGTCCGCCCACAAGAACGCGCGCATCCTGCGCTGGGCGTCGCGCAACAAGGTCGAGTTGTGCTTCACCCCGACGTCCTGGCCGCCCAACACCGCGAACGCGCCCGCGTCCGCAGCAAGAAGGGCATCCGCTGGGGCAGACGACCACTCAAGGCCGCGGCCTGACGCCGCGCCTCAGCTGAGGATCTCGGCCGCCTTGGTCATCGGCCCTCCTGCATCACCGGTGTTCATCGTTCCCGCTGGTTCGAGCAACAGGATCGCGGTCTCCTCGTCTGCCACGGTGCAGTGCTCGAGTCCACGGGGAACTACGAACAGCTCGCCAGGTTCCAGCACCACATCGCCACCTCTGAGCCGGATGGTGAGCCGCCCACTGATGACCAGGATCAATTCATCGGTGTCCTCGTGGGTGTGCCAGACGAACTCCCCCTTCAGTTTGGCCAGTTTGACCTCGTAGTCGTTGAGCAGCGCCACCTTCTTCTGCGACCACAGCTCGCTGAACTGCGCGAGCTTGTCGGCGAGGTTGACGGGAACAGCTGACTTGGACATGCGGCGTCCTTCCTTAGGACCGGGCATGGGGAGCGACCTCTCAGGCCCTCCGGCTGGTGCTACGAGCCTGCCGCGCCCCAGCCCTGCGAGTCTTGTACGTTCCTGGCATGGCCTCTGACCGCCCCCGCACGTTCATCAGCGCCTGGCGGCCGCCGGTCCCCGGGATCGCCGAGGTCTTCCACGCCCACTTCACCGACCACGCGTACCCGGCCCACACCCACGACACGTGGGACCTGATGATCCTCGACGACGGCTCCGTGGACTTCGCACTCGACCGTCACCGCCACGGGGCGACCGGCAGAGCCAGCGTCCTCCTGCTGCCTCCCGGCGTCCCCCATGACGGGCGGACCGTCACCGAGTCCGGGTTCCGCAAGCGCAACCTCTACCTCGACGACTCCGTACTCCCTCAGCATTTGGCCGGCCGGGCAGTGGACACTCCAGTCCTCAACGATGAACTGTTGCGCTGCCGGATCGACCAGCTGCACACCGCTCTCGTCCATCCCGGAGACGGCTTCGAAGCCGAGTCCCGCCTCTCGTTCATCCGAGAACGGCTCCACGTCCACCTCGCCGCGCTCCAACCCCGCGCACCGGGGCGTGAGGCAAACCGGCTCGCCGCTGAGCTGCGGGAACTACTGGACTCACGGACCCACTCTGGCCTTTCCCTGCACGAGGCCGCGGCCACCCTGCATGCCCACCCCACCCACCTGATCCGCTGCTTCAAGCAGGCGTACGGCCTTCCGCCACACGCCTACCTCACCGGCAAGCGGATCGAACACGCACGTCGCCTCCTCCTCGACGGCCACCGGCCCGCCGAGGTCGCCACAACCGTTGGATTGCACGACCAAGCCCACCTGAACCGACACTTCACACGCCACGTGGGCACCACACCCTCGCGTTACCAGCGCACTCGCACCGGTTCGTACACAACTACCTCCTGAGCCCCGCATCGGATGCTCGCATCCAAACGCCCCAATAGCCCCACCTTGAAGATCAACCCGGCGAACCTATGCGGTCAGAGCACTACGAGGCGACCGTGCTGGTCGCAAAGCTCAACGAGTGGCTGTGACCAGCACTTTCCCAACAGACTCCAGGCCCAACTCACCCTTCACCGGGCTCCACCATGAGTGGCGCCGTTCAGACTCGCCGGGATTACTCAGGGGCGGCCAATACGTGCGCTACAGCCTTGAAACCTACAAGGTCGACGAAGGCTGCCCGAAGACGATCGGCTCCTACGACATCGGCTTCTCAGGCCATGTTCCACCAGCTCCCGTTGGTGTTCTGAAGGGTCTGCGTGTCTGTGATGCGGGAATGGTTGCGCAGCAGGCGCTGGAGTGAGCTGAGAGCCGGAGTCAGGGGGCGGGAGCCCAACCAGGCGAGCACCGACGTGCATGGGGGGGGAGGTCGGTGACGGCAATGTAGCGGAGGCCGGGCCGGGGCATGAGTGCACGGCAGCTTTGGGAGACGAAGCGGATGCCGTGTCCCAGGCCGGCGTGGGCGATGCAGGATTCCGCGGTGGTTGAGGCGTGGTGGGTGTACTGCACGGGAGTTCCACCGGGGCGCGGGTCAGCAGACCAGAAATCGCGCCATTCCGGCTGTACATGAGGCGAGAAGCCAATGACGGGTAGATCGGCCAGCTCCGCGAGGGTCAGACGCTCGCGGTCTGCCAGCGGATGGGTGTCATGCACGCAGACGAAGCGTGCTTCGGTGCCCAGGCAGAGCGTGTGGATGCCCTCGGGCATCGGCCCGTGACATACGACCGCATCGACCTGTCCCTCCAGGAGAGCGCTCACCTGCTCGACGTAGTCCACGCCCCGCAGCTCAACCTCGGGGCCAGGATGCCGTTCACACAGCCGATCGAGGAACATCCGCAGGGCGGGCAGAGCGGAGATGTACGAACCAAGCACTACACGGTCCGTATGCGCGTGAGCCGCCGCATCAGTAGCACCGTTCAACTCCTCAACAGCGTCAACCACTGCACGCACCCGCGGCAACAGTGCCTCTCCGGCCGACGTGAGCTCAACGCGACGCGTGGAGATCCGCGCCGCTCTGGAAGACCAGTACAGCGGCACGCACCTAACTACTGGTATGGGTGAGCAAGCATGCCTCTGGGTGGCTCAGCGTGGGGTACTCGCACACGGCCTCGACCTCAACCCGCTCATCCGCACCCGCTGTACTGACGGAGTCATCCAAACATTTGCCGAACTTCGGGAACTCTACGATGCCGGAACGGACTCGAACGACAAGCGCCAGGCGGGTGAGAACTTCACCATCGACTGGGACGCCATCGCCGCCCTCCTGCCGCCTCTCCTTGCTCCGTTGGCCCAGCCTGGGGACGACGAACTCTTCCTCGACGTGCCTGCCGTATTTCCCGCGCCCGAGATGCCCATCTCGATAGATACCCATGACCAACCGCGATCTTCTGTAGTGCTGGCTGTGCCGTGTATTCCTGGCACTCTCGATGAAATTCGACGTTCGGGCTTCTCGCCATCGTTTAGTCGCTGACCGGCCTCGCGCCTCGACGCATGTTGGATTCGCCGCCGGCCCATGTCAGATTGTGGGGCACGACGATACTGGCATCGCACACTTACCGATACCGAGAAGAGCAGGAAGCCCGAAATCAGCCGGCTGGAACCTCGCTGGTACCCCTGACGAAGCCCGTGGCCAGCACGAGTCCAGTACGAGTCCAGTACGCGACAGATGACGAGAGGAGCTGAGGGATGGCTCCAGGTCGGCACCTAGTCAGTACGCCCCAAGGCTTACATCAGATACAGATCCCTCCGGCCTGCATGTTTGCCATATTGCTAGTGTCGTGAGCCCCGAGACCCTTTGGGCTGCCTTCGGGACTGACATGCGTCACCCGAGAACACGAAACCGTGATGCGCCAGCCGCTTGAGCAAACCGCTTACGGACAGTCCCTCCCGGGCCGGATGCAGTGTCAGCTGACGCTCAGGAAGGCGCCCATGGCTGCGGCGGTCAGTCCGATGCACCAGCCGGCCATGGCGTTGAGCAGTGCAACAGCGGGTCGGCCGCGGGTAAGCAACCGGCCGGTTTCGTAGCCACAAAGGCTGAACGTGGTGACGATCCCACCCAGCAGAATCATGCCGCTGGTCATCTGGTGCAGATGCGCCCATCCCATCAGCGCCCCGAGCAGGAAGCACCCGGCGAAATTGATGGCGAACGGACCCCAGTGCGTAAAGTTTCGGCTGTGCGAGCGAAGACTCCGCTCTGCTCCGTACCGCAGTGCCACTCCGCTCAATCCGCCCAGCAACGTCAGCAGCAGAGACATGCGGAAAGCTCCCTTTCACGACAAAGCGCGGTGATGGACATGCGTCGCACTGCCGCCGGGTCTCCGCGACAGATATCGAGGAAAGAGGAAAGCGGAACTGAGAGGCAGGAACATACCTCTTCGCCTCCGGTCCAACAGCCCTGAAGAGTAAGCCAGGCGGGGCCGTTGATGATGCGCAGTCCGCGCATCGCGGCTTCCGTATCCCTATCCACCGTAATTCGGCGCAATACCGAGGCTCGTCCGGGATCCTACCCGCGCAGGCGGAATTTTCTTATGCCACACGGCATCTCAGACGGAGCAACAGTGTCACACGGTCGGAGTAAATATGCCTTGTCGGAGACAATTCTGTACCTCGTGCACGTCTGCAGTCCGATGATGGCCATGTTTGAACCTGACGCCGCCAGACATAGCCGTAAATCGTCGAGGAGACGCCGAAATCCATGAGCGAACCGGTTCGCAAACCACAGCTGATCTACGAACTCTCCGCAGAGTTCGTAGGCACGATGGTGCTCATCCTCTTCGGGTGCGGGGTAGTGGCTCAGGTGGTAGCCGGAGGTGCCCTCACCGATCCGAAGGGCGGCTTGGGAAACCACGACAGCATCGCCTGGGCCTGGGGCCTGGGTGTCACCCTCGGTGTCTACGTCGCGGCCCGCCTCAGCGGCGCCCACCTCAACCCGGCCGTAACGCTATCCCTGGCAGTCTTCAAGAACTTTCCGTGGCCCAAGGTCGTGCCCTACGCCATCGCGCAGACGGCCGGCGCCTTCGTTGCTGCACTGCTGGTGCGCTGGAACTACACCGAAGTACTGGCCAGGGCGGACCCTACGCACACCATCAAGACACAGTTCGTCTTTTCCACACTGCCGGGGAACGGATCTACCACAGCAGGAATTCATGAATGGGGTGCATTCCGTGACCAGGTGATCGGCACCGCTTTGCTGCTGCTCCTCATCTTCGCGATCACGGATCTGCTGAACACGCCCCCCGGCGCCAACCTGGCGGCTTTGATCATCGGCCTGGTCGTGGTCGCAATCGGCATGGCCTTCGGCACCGACGCCGGCTACGCGATCAATCCGGCACGCGACTTCGGCCCCCGACTTGCCAGCTTCATCACCGGTTACGGAGGCGCCTGGCGAGATCAATGGGGCAACCTGTACTTCTGGGTGCCCATCGCCGGGCCGCTGATCGGTGGTGTGCTTGGCGCCGGATTCTACAAATTCCTCATCGGCAATTTCCTTCCCACAGCCGATACGGAGCCCCCGGGCCGTGTCCCCGCCCCGGAAGAACGACCATGAGCCACGCCGCAGTTCGCTGTTTCGTGGAACGCAGAGCACCCGCCAAAGCAGCGTGGGCGGCGTGTAGAGATCGAACCGTTCGTCCGGATGCATCGGCTTTCCCCCTCGCGGCCCATCCTGGGGGCGAAAGTCCGGCTCGCCACTCTCACCGAACGCCATGCCGATGACCCCTTCAAGCTCAAGCCCCTTCGTCGTAGTCGGCTGCGGTGGTGTCGGAGTAGCCGGGGGGGGCTCCGTGCTCGGGCCCGGCGGGGTCCGGGCACTTGACGCCATGCCACCAGCACCCTGGTCTACGCGGGGAAAGGCTGGTGGTGAACGACGGGCATCCATGCCGATTCCTGGCCCACGGGTCGTCCGCTCTTGGCCCACGGGTGGTCCGCTCTTGGCCCTCTTGGCCAACCCCTGCCCTGCGTAAGGCATTTCACGCCGCGTGATCCCGGCCATGACATCGATGGCCGGATCGATGGCCGGATCGGTGGTCGGATCGGTGGTCGGCACGATGGCAGGCACGAACATGCCTGTCGGCAGGCCTACCGCACGCGCGGTCCTGGCCGTAGGGCGCCAGGTGAGCCACAGCACGATAGGTGCCACCTTGAGACTGGGTGAGCCGGCCTTTCGAGCCCCCTGAAGCACGTTGGCTGTCACGGGTGAGGCACCGTACTTGTCAGCACCGGCCATTTCGACGAGAGAACACCATGATTTCGGAGTACCAGCAGCGACTGCGTGAAAAATTTCTGTCCGTCCCCGAGGCTCCACCGCCGGCCCCTTGGCGCACAGTCCTGGACCGACGAACCCCCATTGGCGGCCTGCTCGGCATCGGCTTCGCCATCGCTCCCGAAACGGGTCGCGACCTCGTCATGGTGGTCTCCGCCAACGGGCACGGCCTCTTCGACACCGACACCGGGGCGAAGATAGCCCGCGACCGCGACCCTGATCCCGACGACAGCACCCCAGACTCCGTGCCCGATCTCACCTGCCCCGGACTCGGACCCGTCACTGGGACCCGAGTGCGCATCGCCGGACTCTTCGGAGGCGGCCTCCACACCACCACCGTCGACGGCTGGAGCCTGGAGGTCGTCAGCCCCGAGTGGCCCCACCACCGTGTTCTGCTCTCCACGGACGGAGGAATGCCCCACAGCGGACCACACGGTGAACGCTGGTGGCACATCTTCGACTCCAACTACTCCGAACTGCGGGCCGTCGGCTTCTCACCGTCAGGACGCACCCTCGCCGTCGCCACCAGCAGCGACCTCACGCTCTGGACCCGCCCGGCTCCCGAAGCGTGCCCCACGGGCAAGCTCAGGGCATGACACGCGAAGATCTCGCCGCGATGCTCAGTGAGCAGTCAACGGCATACGGCATGCGGACGTGCACGCGACGCGACGCCACGCCCTACTCACCAGGGGCGCCTTCGTCCTGTGGGACAGCCTCGTCCCCGCCAACCAGGCGATGCACACCTACCGGCCCCGGCTTGGGATCGCCATCTCCGCATCTGCCTGCCGCGGTCGCGAATGGTGAAGTCGGGTATTTGGGTGTCACCTCAAGGCGCGGCGCGTCTCGGCGAGTCACCCCTGGAGAGAGATGGTCGTTTATTCTCTGCGGCTCCACGGCGATCTGGCTGATCATGGGTGCATGACTGCCTTCTACCACGTGTGCTTTGCGGTCCCGGATCTCGAACGGGCGATGCAGGACTTTCAGCGTTCAGCCGGGGTCGAGTGGAGTGCCCCGGTGGCCGACAGACTTGGCGAGTGGGACTACCGCATCGTGTTCACCACCGGCGGACCCCCTTTCATCGAACTCATCGAAGGTGCCGCGGGCAGCCCATGGGATGCGGCGGGAGGAGCCAGGTTCGACCACATCGGCTTCTGGTCCAGCGATGTCCGTAAGGGCTCCCGGCGTTTGGAGAAGGAGGGCCTCCCTGTGGACTTCTCCGGCTGCCCCCATGGCCGGCCGTTCGTCTATCACCGCATGGACAGCATCGGCGCACGCATCGAGCTTGTTGATACCGGCCGACAAGCCGCGTTTCTCGACACTTGGCATCCGGGTGGGGAGCCGATGCCCGATGTCGACGAGACGTTCAGAGGCTGAGCAGTCGAGCAGCCTGAAGGTTGTCGGTCGCACGGGGCGGGCCGTGCGCTGCGCTGCGCTGCCGCACATGCCCTGCCCTGTCACGGGGCCAACGACCGCCAGATGCGATCCGGCAGGATCCGGGCGGCCTCGTCGAGATCGACGTCCTCGATGCCCGAGAGCCAACGGCGGGCGACGGCGACGACCGGGCCGAGGGCCAAGGACTCGATCAACGGCAGTGGCAGCGGGGCGAGTTCGCCCGCCTCGACCCGGGGCTGGATCCACTGGGCGAAGTCCGAGAGACGGGCCTCCTGGGCGTCGCGGAGTTCCTTGCCCTGGGCCATGCCGTAACGGTCGGCCGTGGAAGAGTGCAGGAGCAGGGCGGCGTCCCGGTGTTCCTGGATGAACGCCAGGTAGGTCCGGACGAGGGCGCGGATGCCGGTTCGCGCGGTGCGGGCACTGTGCAGTGACGTGGCCAGATCGCCCAGCAGCCGGCTCAGCCAGCGGTGCGTCAGGGCGGCGGCAAGGTTGTCGATGCTGCCGAAGTGGTGGTAGAGGCTTCCCGGACTGACCCCGCTGGCCCGCGTGACCGCGCCGACGGTGATGCCGCCCTCGCCCTCGGCGACGTAGACGCGCAGTGCGGCGTCGAGGAGCAAGTCGGCCGTCGCCTCGCCCCGTTGCTGTTTCGGGCTCATCGGTTCCTTCTCTGGTTCTAGAGTAGATTTCTAGAAACTGATTCCAATTCTAACGGGGCTGACGTGTGGGAGCTGAGTGGGAGCGGGGCCGAGCCGCTGGAGCCGGAGGATCCGCGCCGGATCGGGTCGATTCCGCTGGCGGGCCGGCTCGGAGCCGGCGGCATGGGGAGGGTGTACCTCGGAGTCCGAGAGGGCCGGTATGTCGCCGTCAAGCAACTGTTGCCCTCCGTCGTCGGCGAGGACGGGGACTTTGTACGCCGTTTCGGGCATGAGCTGGACAACCTTTCCCGGCTGCCTGCGCAGGCCACCGCACCGCTGCTCGCCAGTGACCGCACCGCTCGGCCCCCGTGGTTCGCCACCGCGTACGTGCCTGGGCTGACCTTGCGGGAAGCCATCGAGCTGCACGGCCGTCCCCTGCCCGCGCACGCACTGTGGCTGTTGCTGCGCGAGGCGGCTGCGGGCCTGGCATCGGTGCACGCACTGGATATGGTGCACCGGGACCTCAAGCCGTCCAACATCATGCTGACCCTCGACGGTCTCACCCTCATCGACTTCGGCGTCGCCCGAGCCGCCGAACAGAGCCAGCTGACCAGAACCGGCATGGTCGTGGGCACGCCCGCCTACATGGCGCCCGAGCAGGCCTCGACCTCAGGGCGGTTGAGCGGCGCCACCGACGTATTCGCGCTGGGCTCGGTACTCGCGTACGCGGCGTGCGGCCGGCCACCCTTCGGCGACGAGTCGGGGCACGGCGTGCTGTACCGCATCGTCCACGAACAGCCCGACCTGGAGCCGTTGCGGGAGCTGGAACCGGAACTCGCCGAAGTCGTCGCGGCCTGCCTCGACAAGGCCCCCGAGGACCGACCCACCGCCACCGAACTTCTCGAACGCGCCTCGCAGCACGGGCCGTTCACCGCCCCGCTGTGGCCGGCGGCCATCACCGAGTGCCTGTCCGAGCGGGCCGCCTTCGCCGCGGACGTGCAGAAGATCGACCCACCGACGGCCCCGCTCACCGAAGGAGAGCCGGACCCGGAGAAGAATCTCGAGTCGGAGTCGGAGTCGGAGTCGGAGTCGGAGCCCGGGACCGCGTCCCGTCCGAAACGACCCGAGCGGCCGGAACGCCGCCGCCGTAACCGCATCCTCTTCACTGTCCTCCCCGTCGTGATGGTCGCCGGCGGTACGACGCTCGCCCTCCAGAACCTGCCGTACACGTCCTCACCCCAAGCTGAAGGGCAGTCCACCCCGTCCCCCTCCGTTCCGGCGCCGGGCGGCCCGCCGGCGCCGACGGCCGGCGGGAGCCCGTCGGGTACGGCATCACCGGCAAAGCCACCGGCCAAGGGGAAGGGCAAGGGCAAGGCCGCGGAGGATGACGACAAGGGGCCCGGAGAAAAAGGCGGGTCCCAGGCCGCGGCCGCCGGGGGCGCGGGGACCGGCGCGCAGGACGGCACGGGCGGAAGCAGCGGTTCCGGCAGCTCGGGGGGTGCGGGCGACGCGGGCGGTTCCGGCACTTCCGGCGGCGGCGCGTCCACCCCTCCCACCTCCGGCACCCAGCGCTACAGCAATGGCGACAACGGCAAGTGCATCAGCCAGGTCTACGGCGCCGCGGACTACCGGGACTGCTCGGACTCGACCACCCGCTGGACCGCGCAGAGCAGGTCAGACGGTAGCTTCAAGCTCGTCAATCGGCAGACCGGCCAGTGCCTGTACTCCAACGGGCTCGGCCAAGCGGTCTTCGTGGGCGACTGCGCCCAGAGCACCGGCCGGCTGTGGCATACGGGTTCAGGCGGCAGCCTCCGGAGCGATTACGGTGGCGGGTGCCTCGACCTCGGTATGAGCAGCGGCCTGGTGACGCAGACATGCACCGGGGAAGCATCCCAGCGCTGGACGAGGCGGGCCTGAAGCGTGTTGCAGTTGCTCGATCCGTACCCACTGCGCGTCAGTCATCGACACACCCTGCCCCACGATCAGAGGACCCCAACGACACGGCCCAGGCAGACCCCACGACCACCCGGACCGAACCGGTAGACCAGGTGTCGTTGCGCATGACGGGCAGCCGCCCGCGCCCCTCACTGGACGCGGGCCCTGGCCAGGTGCGGGCTCCTTGACGTACTCCGACGGCGCAGCGGGTTCGGGTTCCGGGACCGACGTGGATTCCACGGTGATGCGCGCTCACCAAGACACAGCCGGCGCCCCCAGGACACCACCCCAGGCACCCGGCGCCACAAACGGGGCACTCATTCCGAACGTCAGGGTGAAAGGCGGTGGTTGAGCCTGAGGGGCCGCCGGGCGGTGCGTCGCGGCGGGCGAGGGACTCGGTCACTCGCGCGGCGGATTCACCACCAAGCTGCATCTGAGCGCGGACGGAACTTGTCTGCCCTTGTCCTTGGCCATCATCCCGGGACCGTGAGCTGACTGCACACAGTTCGAGCCAGTCATGAACAAGATCCGCGTTCCACGGACCGGCCTGGACCGGACTGGTCCGTCCGCGTCGGCGCCCAGACAGCGGCAGCGCAGATAAGGCATACACCAACCGCACCGTCCGCGCCTACCTGCGACGTCGCGGTCTCCGGCACGTGATCCCGAAGAAGTTGGACCACATGAACGCTCGACTGCACAGGGGGTCACGAGGCGGCAGACCTCCGGACTTTGATCGCGAGCGGTTCAAAAAGCGCAACACCGTGGAACGGGCCATCAATAAGCTCAAGGCGGTCCGGGCCGTCGCCAGCCGCTACGACAAACGCGGCTACGTCTTCCCCGGCACCGTCGCAGCCCTGGTCATCTGGCTCCGCCCGTAACCCGCCGGACAAGCCCTAGTTGGTGGGGCCTCACTCTGCCTGCTGGGCTACTTGTGTGCGTCGAGGCGGGCTTGCAGGTCTTCGGCCAACCTGTCCGCCACGTCTGCGAGCGGGGGGTGATCTTCGGCCACCAATGCGAGGAGCCTGATGGTCGCCTCGGCCTGCCCCGCAGTCGTCAGAGCCAGCAGAGGTCCCTCCTGATCCAATTTCTGCGCGAGCTTCGCGGCCATCCTGGTGGTGTCGATCGAAGGGACGCGGGTGCCGCCTAACTGGCCGGCCTGGATGACGGTCCCGTGGAGCTGCGCATCGGGCGAAATGTTGTTCGAGACGTTCATGGTGTGCACCCTAGGCCCATGTGATCACGGCGGGAAAGGGGCGTTAGCAACCTTGCTGTCCAGTGCTCCCAGGGCATGCGCGGGCCCTCCGCCGGCCTGCTGCCTCTCAGGAATGTGTAGGGGGTGGCCGGCCGGATCGAGCGCGGGCGGGTCTGCACGGCCGACGAGGTGGAGAGCGTCGGTTTCGGCGGCGGCGCGATCATCCGCGTCACCGGCATCGACGCGTGCCAACTGCCCGTCGAGGGGGCGAATGCGGGCATGAACGTGGGACTGGTGCTGCCTCATGCAGCGACGGGAACGGTTGAGCGGGGGCAGGTGCTCGCAGCACCGGGCTCGGTCGGCGCGCCCGTCGCATTCGTTGCGGACATCGCACCGCTGCCGGAAGGTCAGGGCGGTGCGGAGGTGCTCACCAGGTGAGGGCCTCGACTTCTCCATGCATTCTCCATTCACGCTGGAGCCGTGAGGGGCGTCGTGACTTTGCCTCACGGAATGGACGCGCAGCAGCCGCTTCATATGGCCGCAGTGACGGTCACGCTCGAACGCCCCGTCGCTCTGGAGGACGGCCAGTCCTTCGCCTTCCGTCATCACGGTCCTTCGCCGGCCAGGTGGATCTTGGTGGTCAGTCCTTCTCTGGACCGGCCCAGACCTTCGTCGTCTCGGTGGGATCGCCCCTCCCCACATGGGACGGAACGACTCACCAACTGGCCTGTCACGTAACCCACCGGCAGGGCGGCCCAGGGCCCCGTCATACAGCCGAGGGGTACGGAGGTTCGGCGTGGGGCGGCATCCACACCGCGGCGGCGAGGGAGGCGAGGAGGGCCAGAGCCGCGGACACCGCGAAGGCCAGAGCGTAGCCGGGGGCACCACCGCGGGACTCGGCGAGGGTGGTGAGCACGGCGATGCCGACTGCAGTGGCCACCCGTCGGGTCGTCGGGTCGTGTTCGGCAGGCCCGAGGCGGGCCCGGTCATCGAGGGGGCGAGACCGCCGGTGGCCGCCACGGTGATGGGTGTGAACGCCATGCCGGCTCCGAGGCCGAACAGTATGGGCGAAGAGTATGAGGGATGAGGGCAGCGCGATGTCCGTCAGGAACGCGCTGTGGGATCCGATGCCCGACAGTCAGAGGAAGCCGGCAGCCGAGACGGCCGTTCCCACGGCGGCGGTGCGCCGGGTACCCAGCGCGGGGTGAGGCGTCCGGCCGCCTGAGCGCCGATCATCACAGCGAAGGCGGCCGGCAGGAAGCCGAGCCTCGCACGCGTGGGGCTGTAGTGGAGCACCGGCGAGCTGGGACTCCCCGGTCTGCGGGACGCGCTTGTGGGAACCAGATGGTTGAAGCTCTTGCAAGCAACGGTGAGTTGCCGGAAGCGTGGGAACCCGTTCCGGGGAGCCGGAGCCCGCTGGAGAAGAGCGTGGGCGTCTTCGCTGGTGGCATTCGAGGTCGGTCCGGGGTGTTCAATCCAGTGGTGTACGGGATCCCAGGAATCTGGCGGTGAAGGCCGTCAGGCGAGCCCGCATCTGCTCGCGAGTCATCCGCTGCTGGCTGACGAGGTGTTCGACGAGGTCGGCGCGGGTGGCGGCGAGCAGCGCATGCGCAGTGAAATTGCTGTCGGTGAGTCCGGGAATCTGCTCCAGCGCGGCCTGGAGTGTGCTGTGCCACCGCTCGTAGTGTTCTGCCGCATAAGGGCTGTCGCCGCCGGTTCCCTCCAGTGCCAGGGCGAGATGACGGTTGTCGATCTTGAAGCACAGGAGAGCGTCGAGGAGGGCGGGTACGCGCTGGAGTGGCGGGGTGGCGGGGCCCAGGGGTGGTTTCCCCTCCTCCACGGCGAGCCTGATCGGTGCGAGCCGCATCTCGTACAGCGCGTGGATCAGGCCGGTGCGGTCACCGAAGCCGCGGAAGAGCGTTCCTTTGCCGACGCCGGCTGCTGCCGCGATGTCGGCCATGGTGACCGCCTCAGGGCTCTCGCAACGGGCGAAGAGTGCGTCGGCGGCCACAAGGACGGCCTCCCGGTTGCGAGTGGCGTCCGCGCGTGGCTTGCGTTCGGGCATGCGGCTCCTCAGGTTGCAAAGCGGACCCCTGGTCCGTATCGTCCATCGCGTGAAACGGACCTGGGGTCCGTATCGTACGGGATGGAGAAACCCATGACCTCGAGCACCGCACCGGTGGACCTGTACCGCCACGGCCTGCAACTACTGCTGGACAAGGACATCCCTGCCTGGGTGGACCTGTGGGACGAGAACGGGATCCTCGAGTTCCCCTTCGCGCCGCAAGGCTGGCCGAAGCGGCTGGAGGGCAAGGCAGCCGTAGCCGAGTACATGCGCGCCTATCCCGACCACATAGACCTTCACGACTTCCCCTACGTCGAGATTCACCAGACCATCGCCCCGGAGACCATCGTGGTTGAGATGCGCGGTGTGGGCCGTCTGGTGCACGCCCAAAGCCCCTTCGACATGTCGTACATCGCCGTTGTCACCGTCAAGAACGGCCTCATCACCCGCTACCGCGACTACTGGAATCCGCTCGCCGTCCAGAACCCCGCCACCAACTTCGCCGGGGCCAACCGATGAACGGCTCCCAGAAGTTCACCCTGGTCATCGGGGCCACCGGCACCACCGGCAGCCGCGTCGCCGCCCAACTGGCCGCCGGAGGCCGGCGCGTCAAGGCCGCCAGCCGACATGCCACCCCCGTGGACGGGTCGTATCCCGTGCGGTTCGACTGGAACGACCCCACGTCGTTCGAAGGCGCCCTCAAGGGTGTGGACCGGGTCTATCTCATCCCGCCGCTCGGCTCTGCGGGCCCGGCAGCCGTCATGCTGCCCTTCCTCCAACAGGCCCGCACCGCAGGAGTCCACCGCGCGGTCCTGCTCAGCTCGTCGGCGATCCCCGCCGGCGGCCCTGCCGTGGGACAGGTTCACCAGATCCTGCCCGGCCTGTTCTCCCAGTGGGCGGTCCTGCGGCCCTCGTGGTTCATGCAGAACTTCACCGGCAACCACGCCCATGCCCGGACCATCAGAGCGGACGGCACCATCCGCACGGCAGCCGGCGAGGGCCGTGTCGGGTTCATCGATGCCGACGACATCGCCGCCGTCGCCGTGCACTCACTCACCGAGGCGCAGGCCCCGAACACCGACCTGATCATCACCGGACCGCAAGCGTTGAGCTACGGCGACGTCGCGGCCATCCTCACTCAGGTCGCCGGTCGGACCATCACCCACCGTCGGCTGACCTACGAGCAGATGCGTCACCGCCTGGCCGCCGACATGCCCGCCGAGTTCGCCGCGATGCTCGCCGGCATGGACCACGCCATCGCCGAAGGCGCCGAGGACCGCACCACCGACACCGTCCAGCGCCTCACTGGCCGCCCACCACGCAGCTTCCGGGCTTTTGCAGAACGTGAGTTGTATCGGCTCCGGAGCTGACATCACCCGGTTCCAGCATGCGTGACCACATCAAGAAGGCGCCGCGCGCAACGTCGACGGCGGCGTCAGGACCAGCAGGCACAGGGCCGTCAGATCGGCGCACAGTGGCACGGCGAGCAGATCGTTGCCACAACCCAGCCCACCCTTGTGCTCCACGGGAAGGTCGGCCCTCTCATCCAACCCAGAGCGGGAAAGGTCATCGCCTCCCGGATCCCCGGCTCGCGCCTGGTCCTCCTGCCGGAAGGCGGTCATGACGTTCCCGAGCCCGCAGGGGAGAGCGTCGCCACCGAATTCCGCAGACTGGCCGACACCGCTCGCCACCTACCCGCACGGCCCGCCAACTGATGCACTTGGACCCGCCAACACGAGCGCTGAGCACTTCACTTGGCGGGTGTTCAGTGGTCCGCCGCCCCGGCCCTCTGCCGCAGATAAGCAGCTGGGTCTCGCGGAGGGTGCTGAGAAGACCTCGGCTGCCCTTCCCTGTCCGCCCCTCTGCGTGCGGACGTCAGAGGAGCCGCTCGGCGAACGGAAGCACAACCATCATCGCCAGGGAGGCGGCTGCCGCGACCGCCGCACCCACAGACAGTCTGCTGAGCAGCCACAGCAGTGCACCCCAGGGTTGCGGATTCGCGCCCAGCCGTACGCCCTTCCCGAAGGCGACGCGCAGGGGCATCAGGCACAGGAAGAGCAACAGCGCCGCCGCGCCGCTCACGATGACGAGGACGACCGCGAGAATCATCGCGGCGCGCGACGAAAGGGGCTGGGTGTAACCGCCGTCGGACCGGCGCTGCAGCCGTATGGGGCTGTCGCCGATGCGCGCGACCTCGTAGGCGTGCGCCGAGGCATCAGTGAATGTGCCCTTCAGGGCGACGAACGTGCCGGTGCAATCGCGTCTGCTGTACTTGCCGCTGCTGGTGACGTGGCAGTGGGCCGCGGTGAGGGTGCCCGGAGTGCCGGCCAGGGCCGCGCGATAGGTGAACGGGCCCCAGACCAAGCACACCAACCATGCGGCCAGAGCGATCACGCCTGCGGCAAGGAGCAGGCCGAAGACGGTCAGCGACGGGCTGGGCGACAGGCCGGGTTCTTCTTTCATTCCTGCGTTATATCTGCTGTCCGCCAACTGCCCTGACGCTCGCGTCGCGGATCTGTACGCGGCATTAACGTGTGCGCATCCACGATGCAGCGCGAGGACCCAGGCCGGCGTTCGCACACCGGCTGTGGCGTTGAATGTCACGCGCAGGGACCGGCCGACGAGCGCATAGCGGCGGTGTCCGGTGACGAGGTCGCCCCTGCCGCTCAGAGCCCACAGCAGGCTGTCGTCCAGGGAGACCCACCAACTCAAACGGGTCCAACTTGAGGGTAAAGTCGGGTACTTAGAGGCGCCCGAACGTCCCCGTGCACGCGATTTCTTACAGCGTGAGACTCATAGCTCCCCTGCCCGAACCGAGCAGGGCGCCGGAGCGGCGCTGATGTCGGCGGCGGCGCTGCTTGTCCTCTTCATCGTCGTTGAGGTGCGCGACCGAACGCCGTTGCTGCGCCTGCAAGTGTTTCGTCGGCGCAATGCCTGCGGCGGTATCGTCTGCGGGATCCTTCCGGCCGGCGCCATGCTCGCCATGTTCTTCTACCTCACGCTGTATATGCAGCGGGTCCTCGGCTATAGCCCGTTCGAGGCCGGCCTGGCCTATGTGCCGATGTCGGCCACGGTGGTCCTGGCCGCGGGCGGACTGGCCTCTCACCTGGTGGACCGTTTCGGGGCCAAGCCCGTTGTGATGGCGGGATTCACCTCGATCGGCGGAGCATTGCTGTGGCTCGCGCAGATCGACGTCAACAGCAGCTATTTCTCCGATCTCCTCTGGCCGGCCATGATTGCCTGGATCGGGCTGGGGACGACCTTGGTCAGTGTTGTCAGCACAGTCACGCACGCCCTCAGCGGCGAGGGAGAGTCGGGACTCGCGTCCGGTCTGCTCAGCACCACCCAGCAGTTGGGCCGCGCGATCGGTATCGCAGTGCTCCCGGCCATCGCCTTCGCACGGGTTGGCGCCGGCACAGACCCAGCTCAGGCCGAACCCTCCGGGAACACGGCTGCCCTCACGGGGGGGTCCAGCTTGCGCTCTCCATCGCAGCAGGGTTCGCCGGGGTGGGAATCATCATCGCCTTTCTCATCATCACCTCGGGCAGTAAACGAGCAGCTTGAATCAGGGGCAGCGGTTGAACTGCGCCGGGCAGGCCGACTCGCTGGACCAGTCGGACCGCCGGGGAGCACAGCAACGCCCCGGGCCCCGGTGAGGGGCGCCCGGGGCGTGTGACGCCGCGGCCGCTGGGGCACCAGCAGCCCGGCCAGGCACTGCGAGTTATGCGAACTGGCCTGGCTGGTAGTCGCCGGCGGGCTGCTGGATGATGACGTTCGCCCGATTGAAGGCGTTGATGAGGGCGATTCCGCACACCAGGGCGGCCAACTGCTCCTCGTCGTAGTGCTTGGCGGCGTTCGCCCAGGCCTCGTCGGTGACCCCACCGGCCGCATCCGCGATGCGGGTGCCCTGCTCCGCCAGCTCCAGCGCGGCACGCTCGGCCTCGGTGAAGACCGTGGCCTCCCGCCACGCCGCGACCAGGTTGAGACGTACCGAGCTCTCACCGGCCGCGGCGGCATCCTTGCTGTGCATGTCGGTGCAGAAACCGCACCCGTTGATCTGACTGGCGCGGAGCTTCACCAGCTCCTGAGTCGCGGCAGGCAGCGTCGAGTCCTCGAGCACCTTGCCCGCCGCGATGATGTGCTTGAAGACCTTGACTGCGGTCGGGCTGCTGAAGACGTCCAAACGGGCACTCATGGTGATCTCCTCTGTCGTTGTCGGTGCTTACACACCTATGACGACACAGCTCCGCAGGATGTGACACGAACGCCCGACCTGCGTCTTCCAGGACACTCGCCAATCAAAGTCACGGAGCGGTTGAGGCGGCGGATCTGGGTGTGAGGTTGTCGGGTCCTGCCCCTTGGAAGGGATCGGAACGGCCCAGTATCGACAACCAGCCAGGCTCGGCTACAAGCCGGCCCTCATGTCCGAGGACGCCAGTACCCGCCGTCCGGGTGAGCCCTCGTTCCGTCGAGGCGCCGACGGGTATGCCTCCGATCGTCAGATCAGAGCGCTCAAGCACAGGCCGGCAGGAGACGTCATGGCTCAGGGCACAGTGAAATCCTTCAACGCGGAGAAGGGCTACGGGTGGATCGCAGTCGAGGGCGGCCAGGAAATCTTCGTCCACTACAGCGCCATCGAGTCGGACGGGTACAAGACCCTGGACGAAGGCCAGAAGGTCGAGTTCGAGGTCACCCAGGGACAGAAGGGCCCGCAGGCGGACCGGGTTCGCACGCTCTGAAGCCCCCTCCAGTTCCCATTCCGCCGGCAGAACCAGGCGGTGTCGTCTCCATCGGCTCATGGCACTCGTTGACGGCAGGCGGGCTTTGCCCCGGCACTCGCCCAGCACGCGAGAGTGGACGTCATCATGCGCGATTTTGACAAGGTACCCCCCGAGGCCTTCGAGACCAACGACCTGATCGATCCCGACGGTGAGCAGGCCACAGCGGCCGACGGAGACGGCGCGACGGACGACGATTAGGGCCAATACCACTTACTTACGGCGTGCTCCAAGCCTCTGGTCTGCGGTGATGCCCTCATCACCGACCGCCAAAGGCCAGCTAAGTAAATGGTATTGGGGCTAGGGGGTGTACGACGGGTCGGGGACGGGCGCACCAGCGAATCGTTCCGGGGGAGGAACTTGCTGCGGCTTGCCGGTCACGGAGCCGAATCACTGTCTCCAGAAGTCATTCCCCATGCTGACGTGCGTTCATCCTTGCAGGGGAGGGAAGCTACAACCGTAGGTCGACGATCATTCACCAGAGATCGCGAAGACTGACGGGCATGACGACGATCAACCCCGAGCGCTGTGTGACGTTTCCGCAAGGCACGAAGCGTCCCGTCCCGAGATGGGCGGACATGACCGCGCACGCAATCCCGCTTCTGCTGCTGCCACAGTGCCTGTGGCGCCTGCCCTACGCCTTCGACTTCGACATGGGGATGATCGATCCAAACGCACCGGAGTGGGTGTGGTGGGCCGTCCCCTACGTGTTCGGACTCAGCATCGTCTCGGAGGCATTGGCGCTGCTCTCCTTCGGCCTGGTACGAGGCTGGGGCGAGGTGGCGCCCCGCTGGCTGCCGGTTATCGGGGGAAGGCGCATTCCGCCCTTCGTAGCTATCGTCCCCGCCACGCTCGGCGGCCTGGGCGCGACTGCCTTCTGGGCGCCCACGCTGCTGCACTGGCTTCACGTCCCCGGCTTCGAGGGACTTGGGTTCTCCAACATCTGGTGGGAGATACTGGCGAAGGTCTGCATCGCCCCAGGCATGTTGTGGGGCCCTCTGGTGCTGGCACTGACCTACGCCTACTACGTACGCCGCTGCCGACCCGCACGCTGACCGACGGCCTTGACCACACCCAGGCCATGGCAATTCGCCGACGGGCCGGCGTCGCCCCAGCAGACACCCCCTAGCCCCAATACCACCTACTTACGGCGTGCTCCAAGCCTCTGGTCTGCGGTGATGCCCTCATCACCGACCGCCAAAGGCCAGCTAAGTAAGTGGTATTGCGATTAGGGCCTGTCCAAGGGGGCGCATGACGCGCCGGTTGGCGCTCGATGCGTCTGAGGGTTGGCCCGTTCGGATCCCGCCCGGGATCCGAACGTCGACCCTTACCCAGGTGGTCTCACTTCCACGGGTCGGTGAACGACCGGCCGGGCACCGGCTTGGCTATGAGCGCCACGGCGATGAAGAAGTTGACCTGGCCGATCGCGAACATCAGGGTCGCAAGCGCCTTGGCCTCATAGTGCTTTGCTGCCTGGGCGTACAGCTCGTCAGAGACCCTCTCGCCATGCGCGGACGGCTGCAGCACGGCTTCCACGAGTGCCAGCGCGGCACGCTCGGCACCGGTGAAGTACGGAGAGTCCTGCCAGGAGGCCACCGACGTGATGCGCTCCTCCGACTCCCCGGCCTTGCGCAGGAAGCCCGTATGCAGAACGGTCAGATAGGTGCTGCCGACGATCTGGCCCGCACGCAGCTGGACCAGGCTGATCGTGGAGCGCGGTACCGAACCGTTGCCGGTGACCTTGAACAACGCCGCTGACACCGCTGCCAGTTCAGGTACGAGCTCCGCAGGGTCCTCGGCCATCCGCGGGACCATCGGGACCTCCGCCGTGATTGAACGTGTTTCCATCGCCGTCTCCTTCGGACTTTCATGTCGCTGTCACTGCCCTGACGGATCGCGGCAGAGAAATGTGACCGATGGAAGACAGCCGTTCGTGTTCGGCCTGGGCATCAGCCCAACGGGCAGTGCCTAGGTCTGTCTCTTTGGCCGGCGTCGGGTCCAGATGAGGATGGCGGCGAGGTGGAGTGCGGCCCGGTAGGCGGTGGCGGGTTTGTCGGTCGCATAGCCAGGCCGCGCCACTGCCTGAGGCGGTTGATGCACCGTTCGATGGTGTTGCGCTGCTTGTAGGTCTTACCGTCGAAGCCCGGCGGCTTGCCTTCGCGCCGGCCGCGCCGCAGGCGGTGACCAATCTGATCGGCGGGTTACGGGGGGTGATCGTCGTCGAGACGGGGGACCGGCGGAAGCTGTGGTGGTCGGCGGACAAGTGGCGGGGAGCACAAACACCGAGGGTGCGACAGTCTCGCGAGGCGTCACGGCGCGAGGCGATCCGGCGGGAGGAAGAGCGGCTCAGGAAGGAGAGCCGGGTGCGCAGTGCTGTTGACAGAGTGTTGGAGGAGCGGCGCAGGCAGTACAAGTCCCGGAACCCGTTTGAGGGGCCGCAAGGCATGTAACGGCGGGTGAGGTGGTCTGGAGTTGACGCAGGGCTGGTGGCCGATGTGTTGGAGCTGCACCCCGAAGAGCGCAAGGGGCTGCTGAGCACTGCCGTCGTGGCGGATGGCGCCGAGCAGCTCGCGCGTGGAGTTCTCCCGCTGGGTGCGTGACGAGGAGCAACGGCGGGTTCAGGATCCCTTACCGCTGCCGGTGCGCTGGCAGCGCGCTCCGGGGGCACACGGATCGGTGACGCTGCCATCGTCACTGCGCCGAGCGTGCGGGCCGCCGGGATGGTGTACGACGTCGCGCGGACGATGTCCCACGAAGAGCTCGTCGACGTCTCTCGTCTCCGTGCGGTGCTACCTGTTCTCGATGTCCTCGGGCCGGCTTCGCTTTTCTCTCTCGGGCGGGATGGCTTTCTTCCTGCGCATGAAGGTGCAGGGGTGGAGCAGTTGCCGATCGGTGACGGCGGCCTTGCCGCGCTGCTGGCCCTGGCCGGGGAGGAGGAGGCGGGCGAGAGCGGCCTGGAGGACATCTCCTCTCCCGCATTCTTGCTCCGCCAGGGCGACGAGGTGGTGGCCGCGGCCGGGTACCGGTCGTGGCCGCGCTCGGTGGCCCACCTGAGTGTGCTGGTTGCCCCGCGCTGTCGGGGCCGGCGCCTGGCCCGGACAGTGGCGTCCGCAGCAGTGGTCGATGCCCTCGACGCCGGGTTGCTGCTGCAGTGGAGAGCACGGCCCTATCCATCACAGCGGGTGGCTGTAGCTCTGGGGTTCCGGGAACTGGGCGCCCAGCTCAGCATTCGCCTTGGCGACGCCCCCGTCGACCGGGCCCGGTAGGGACAGAACTTCCGCCTCTTCCGCGAATGCCGTGTCGATTGAGAACAGGGATCCTGAGGTTCCCAACCGGCATGGCAACAACGCAGTTCAGCATCCTGGCACCCGCCAATTACGCTGGTGCGACAGGACAACTCCCGTCTTATCGTTGCCCGCCCGCAGTCGTGCTGATCCCGGTCCCGATCTGTGCAGCGGTGTTCTCCGGCGTGATCGTAGAGGTTTCTCAGCTGGTCGACGTCGTGCCTTCGCCCCCCGTTGTTGCTGCTCGGGGTTGGGCGTGCCGCTCGTGACCGGCGATGTTTTGACAATCCGTACTCGGATGCAAGGGACAGGCCGTCCGGCAATCAGCTGAACGTGCGCCGGTAGGTGTGAGGGCTGACGCCGGTGGTGCGCTTGAAGCGGTCACGGAAGGTGGTGGGTGAGCCGAAGCCGACCTGGGTGCCGATGCGTTCGACGGAGTGGTGTGTGGTCTCCAGGAGGTGCTGGGCTTGGCGGATGCGGGCGCGGTGGAGCCACTGGAGCGGGGTGGTGCCGGTCTGTTCGCGGAAGCGGCGGATCAGGGTCCGGGTGCTGGTTCCGGCGTGGGCAGCGATGTCAGCGAGGGTGAGGTCGGAGCCCAGGTTGTCCTGCAGCCAGTTGAGCAAGGGTTCGAGGGCGGAGCCCTGGGGGGTGGGCGCGTAATCATGGACGATGAACTGCGCTTGTCCGCCCTCGCGTTCCAGGGGCATGACGGACAGCCGGGCCGTGTCGGCGGCGACGGCCGAGCCGTAGTCGCGGCGGATCATGTGCAGGCACAGGTCCAGGCCGGCGGCAGCGCCGGCGGAGGTGAGGATCTGGCCGTTGTCGACGTACAGGACGTCCGGATCGACCTTGATGTCCGGGTGGGTGGCGGCCAGGAGGTCGGCCGCGATCCAGTGGGTGGTGGCACGTAGGCCGTCGAGGAGCCCGGTGGCGGCCAGGGGAAAGGTGCCCGAGCAGATGGAGGCGATGCGCGTGCCGTCCTCGGCCGCAGTGCGCAGCGCGTCGCGGACGGCGGGGGTAAGCGGGGCCGTAGGGGCGTCGGTACCGGGCACGATGATCGTGTCCGCAGCCTTGAGCCCCTCCAGCCCCCAGGGCGCGCGCAGGGTGAAGGCACCCGCGTCGATTTCCGGCTTCTCCACGCACACGCGGATCTGGTAGCCAGGGCGGCCGTCCGGGAGGCGGGTGCGGGTGAAGACCTCGATCGGGGTGGAAAGGTCGAACGGGATCACCCGGTCCAGTGCGAGTACGGCGACAGTGTGCATGGCCAGAAGATACCTGCTCGCCAAGTGCCGAAACTTGGTATCCGCACCCTGATGACTCTTCCTTGGCCAGCTCAGAGGCCTCATTCTCAGCCATGGCGTTATTCCGTTGAAAGGTGGCACTAATGCCACTGGGGCACGAAGCGGTACGCGATTAGCGTCAGGAGTGAGCCCGGCGCAGACCGGACCTGTCGTACTCGAAGGAACCTTCATGCACGCCCAGATTGTCCTGTTCGATGGCTTCGATCCGCTCGATGTCATCGCCCCCTACGAGGTGCTGTACGCCAGCGGCACCGCCTCCGGCGGCGCGGTGAGCGTGGAACTGGTTTCTGCCGAAGGGCCGCGCGAGGTGGTCAGCGGCACCGGGGGCCTGGTGCTGCGCGCCACGGGCGCCCTCGACGCCGGGCGTGCGGGCCTGATTCTGGTTCCTGGCGCCTCGGGCCGTGTCGGGGAGCCCGGCGAGGTCCCTGACCATGACGCGGGCGTCGGGCAGTGGCAGCAGGACGAATTCATCCCCGTGCTGCTGGGCCGCACCCTGACCACCGAGCTGCCCACGCTGTTGAAGGCCGCGATGGACAACCCGGAGGTGACGGTCAGCACCGTGTGCGGCGGCTCGCTCGTGCTGGCCATGGCCGGCCTGCTGGAAGGCCGCCACGCCACCACCCACCACATGGGCCTGGACATGCTCGATGCCACCGGCGTCCACGCGGTGAGCGCCCGCGTCGTCGATGACGGCGACCTCGTCACCGGCGCCGGTGTCACCTCCGGACTCGACCTGGGCCTGTACCTGCTGGAGCGCGAGGTAGGCCCCCAGATCGCTCACGCCGTCGAAGAGCTGTTCGCTCATGAACGCCGCGGCACCGTCTGGCGCAATCAGAGCCCGGCGCCCGCCGGCCTCTGACCACACGCCTCACCCCCCCGCACCTCTGCTCGCATCACTTCTGCTCGCATCGCACCGTGAGGAATCAACAACAGCATGTCCGTTGAAGGCACTTGGGACCTGACCATCTCCACTCCCATCGGCAAGATCAAGGCGGTCGTCGAACTCCTACGCCAGGACGATGTCCTGACCGGGGTCGCCCGAGGGACGGGAGAGGAAGTCCCACTCAGCGATTTCGCCCTCGACGGCGACCGGCTCGCCTGGAAGCAGAGTGTCACCAAGCCCCTGCGCCTGAACCTGGCCTTTGCCGTGACGGTCACCGGCAACACCTTGACCGGCACCTCCAAGGCCGGACGCCTCCCAGCATCCAAGGTCACCGGCCACCGCCGTGCCCTCCGAGCGGCCACGGAACACTGACCGTGACGAAACTTCTCCTTTCCCTGCACGTTCTGGCCGCCGTCCTGGCCATCGGTCCGGTCACCGTCGCCGCGAGCATGTTCCCCAGGGCGCTGCGTCGCACCGACAGCAACCCGAGTGACCGCGAGGCGCTCATGACCCTGCGGATGCTGCACCGCATCTGCCGCGTCTACGCCACCGTTGGCATCGCGGTTCCCGTCTTCGGGTTCGCCACGGCCAGCAGCCTCGGAGTCCTCGGCAGCGGATGGCTGATCACCTCGATACTGCTGACCGCCGCGGCCGCCGCCATCCTGGCGCTGCTGATCCTTCCCGCCCAGGACAGCGCTCTTGCCGCCGCGCAGACGCCCGGCCCCAGCCCCGGCGCGCGATCCGCCGGCCGCCTCGCCATGCTCACCGGCGTCTTCAACCTGCTGTGGGCAACGGTCACCGTCCTGATGATCATCCGCCCCGGGTCCACCACAGGAGCATGACCGTGCACCTTCGCCCATTGCGCATCGCGGCGCACGTCGAACTCATCTCACTGGTCATCATGCTGGCCAACCTCGCCACTGCGCACCTCAAACCCATCTCCTCCTTGATGGGCCCCACCCACGGCTGCGCCTACCTTTTCGTCGTGGCCACGACCTGGCGCCTCAAGCCGGCTACGGCCACCACCAAGGCCACGGCAGTCATCCCCGGCATCGGAGGCCTCCTCGCGCTCCGCCAGCTCTCCCCTCCCGGCACCGTCGATCAGCGCAGCAGGGACGCCGTCCAGCCCTGAACGTCCTGGACCTCGGTGCCTGTCTCGTACCGAGAGCCACTTGTAGGCGCGTCAACTCACCGCAGACAGCGCGGAGAAACCCCTCGCATGGGAGCAGGAGCACCTGGCAGAGATCCCGCTCGGCCGGCACACACCGTAGGCCACGAGAGAGGGACAAGATCGCGAGACACGATGCCGTGGCCCGCGAAGGAGCCAGGCCGCAAAGCCCTGGCCACCACACCGGAATGGAATATTCTGAATGGGAACCTTCAAACAGCGTGCCGTGAGGCCATGCAGCCGTATCCGGTCACGCTGCTGGGCAGCGACCGCCCTTCATGCGACTGTCGAGGTGGTCTACCGGAATGGTCTACCGGATAACAGTCGGTCGCCTTGGCGAGGTGGATGGATGCCGGATTCCCGATATCGCGCGATGTCCGCGGGGCGTAATCCGAGACTGAATGCGAGGAGGCCGACGATCCTGCTGGACGGCAATTCCTCGAGCACCAGCCTGCGCTTGTCGTAGCGCGCGTTCGCGTCACACAGCTCCCGGGCAGCCGTGAGGTCGTACCCGTCGAACGCACTGAGTCGCCTCGATTCGGGGGGACAGCCCCTCAAGGAATCCTGTCAGGCCCTCCGCTTCGGCGTGAGCGAGAGGGCGGAAGACGATCTCCGAACCGTCATTCGTGTTCAGGCGGCGCGTCAGGACAAGCGGATCCTCGGCGATTTCCGTCAGGGTGAGCACTCCAGTGTCCCGTCTCATCAGATCTTGCAGAAAAGGCCTGTTGACCTGTGCGGTGACAGGTTGCGACGGGATTCAAGGTTCGTGGTGCGGAGTGCTGCGGACGACAAGGCCGCGGATGCGCTGGCGGGCCGTGCTCAGCTCAACGTCAAGTGCACCATTTCGATCTCCTTGTCACGAGCCCGCGCGAAGCACCGGCTGCGCCCCGTGACGACAAAGCCGCACTTCTCCAGCACACGGATCGAGCCGGCATTGTCAGCAGCGGCGTCGGCGTGCAGCGGTCGGGTGCCTGCCAGCTCGATCAGCCCGGCGAGCGCCGCGGTGGCAATGCCTTGACCCCAGTGAGTCCGCCCGACGACATATGTGACCTCGCGCTCGGACGGCGGTCCGAACACAGCGGCGTGCCCTGCTACGACACCGTCGGCGAGAATGGTTCGCAAGATCACGCCTGGATCCGAGCGTACCTTTGCCCAGTGCTGGTCAAAGTGGTCTCGGTCGTAGTGGTACTTCCTGGTCACAGCCGCCATCTGCTGCAGCTGGGGGTCCGTCAGCTGGTTCCAGAAAACCGACAGATCACTGTCCTGAAGATCGCGCAGGGATATTTCCATGGGCACAGTCTCAGCCTCCACAAGATCGCTGCCAAGGTGCCTGGCTCAGCTTAGAGGAGGTAACAGAAAGAGCCGGCTTGGGCGTTGCTCCGCCACACGCCGACTCGTGGAGCACTCCACGGCAAGGTGGCAGGCCGCTGGCTCCCTTCCGGACGATCCGGGCATCGCACTGAACACCAGACGGCCAATTCGGTGGACTGGCGCTTCGAGGAGTCGACTGGGTCGGGGAGGTCGGGCTTCTGGAGGGGCAGAGTTGTGAGACAGGAGGCAGGCGATGGCGAGTGCGCCGGCACAGGCGAGCAGGGGCGGTGTATAGCTGCCGGTCGCACCCCACCAGCCGCTGGGAGGACACGGAACCGGCTCCGGCAGGATGGGCTTCCATGACGGGTGGGAGAGACGAGCTCAAAGAGCTGCTGCAGCGTGCCGGGCTGGAAATGGTGGGGGGTTGGCAGACCGAGGAGGTACTGCCGCCCCGGGCCGCATGGCGCCCGGTCATTGCGTTCGAAAGCAAGCCGACCGTGGCCGTACGGGCAGATCTGCCGGACCTGGTCGCCGAGGTCAACGCACAATGGCACCGGCTCGCGGCCGCGAGCGGGATCCTGGGCGAGGACGGCGTGTTCCTCATCGACGTCGCAGGCAACTGGACGGGCTGCTCGCCCAGACGCTGGACCCGGGTGAGACTCACCGGCCAGTGGGACCTCGCCGGAGTGCTGGGCGAGCGGCCCGGACAGCCGGAGTTCGTCACGCTCTCGGCGGATGGCAACACCCTGCTGGGGGCGACCACCGAGGAGTATGAGGTCTGGCTCATCACGGTGGACCGCATCAAGGAGCGGCAAGAGGAGGCCGCACAGGCAGCGGCCCAGGAGACTCCGTCGGAGAACAGAGCCGCCTGGGCATCGCTGCTTCAGGGACCGCGACCTTCGAAACGGCTGCGCGAGAAGTGGGCGCACGGTCTGGCGCTCAACCCGGCCACACCTGATGGCCTGCGCGCCGGCCTCCTTGGCCTGTCGCATTTCCTGATGTGGCGCCGCCTGCCAACTGAGGTCGTCGAGGCGGCGATAGCCCACCCGGAATGGAAGGTGCGGCAGCTGCTGGCCGAAGTCCAGCCGAACATCACGGCTGAGCAGTGGACTCGCCTGATCCTGGGCGAGCCGGGCGCCCGCACTCGGTGGATCCTGACCATGCTCGCGGCGGACCGACACGCCGAGCTCACCTCCGCCGCGTACGAGCAGCTCGCCGCGGACGCGTCCGCACGGGTCCGCGAAGAGACCGCTCGCCTGCCCGGACTGCCCGCACGGATACTCGCCGCCCTGGTCGCCGACGTTGATCCGTCCGTACGGACCGCGGCCTGCCGCAGTGCTTGGCCTCATCTGGACAAGCCGGCTCGCCTCGCGCTCCTCGGCGACCCCTGCAGCGAGGTCCGCATCGAGGCACTGCTCCAGTACCACCAGGACCACCCGATGCCCCGGTCGGTCTTCGACGCCGAGGGACTCAAAGAGCGCGCGGTGCAGACCTGTCGCCTGGAAAGAGGCCTTGCCGAACACCTGGCCCACGACGGCGATCCAGCCCAGCGCCGTGCCCTCGCAGGCAACCCGCGTCTGGAACCGGACCTGGTCCACCTCCTCGCCCAGGACCCCGACGAGAACGTCCGCTTCGAGGTCTCCACGCGTCCTGATCTCACCGAGGAGCAGCGAGCGGGCATCGACATCGACTTCGATCCGCGCGTCCGCCACCACCCGCTCGGCTGGGTCATGGCGCTGCACGACAATCACGGCGCCCTGCGCCGTCTGGCCGTCTCCTCCCACCCTCTCGTGCGCAGGAGTGTCGCTCGGGCCAGGCATCTCCCGCAGGACGTCATCGAACTCCTCGCCCGGGACGAAGACCATGTCGTACAGCTCTTCCTCGCCGAATCCTGCGACGACGCCCCCGCCAACATGCTCCTTGACGTATGGCAGTGGTGGACCGGCAGCCTCAGCACACCCGACCGCCCCCACGGCCACCCGAACTTCCCCCGCCGCGACCTGCTCGGCTACGCCACCGACCCCAACCCGCGAATGCGCCAATTGGCCCTGGACGACCCGGAGTCGACAGCTGACCTGGTCGAGCGGTTCAGTCGGGACATCAACGAAGAAGTACGGCACCGGGCCGCAACCGACTCGCGGCTGACGGCAGCGTCGGCAGTGCGGCTGCTCGATGACCCGCACGAGCGCGTACGCTACGCGGCGGCCGCGCACCCCCGGCTGCCCGCGCGAGTATTGGTCCGGTTGTTGCGCGACACCGACACCGCACAAGCTGCCGCCCAGCACCCGGCGCTGCCCGTCCCTGTCATGGAGCAGATGTTCAAGCGGCTCCGGCCCCCTGCCGGCGATGCCCCGGCGCCATGAGCGAATCACCTGCGGTCAACGGGGCAATCGCGCCTGTCATCACACACGATTCCTGGGCACCCGTTAACCCGCTCAGGAGGCCACACCACAGAGCCGTGTGTCGAGCGGAGCCGCGGCCCGGCGGAGCCCCGCAGCCATAGCAGGATCGAGGTCGAGGTCGAGGTGGATGTTGAGTTGGATGTGGATGTGGAGGCAGCAGTGGAAGTTCCTGACATGTCACACGGTGCACGGCTCACCGCCCATGGCGCCGTCTCCACATCCCTCGCCTTGTGCAGTGATCGTGCCCTGCACGAGCTCGTGGACACGGCCGTGCCGATCGGATCCGGCATCGGCGGGAAGTCAGCCCTGATGGAGATCGCCGGAACCCCGGTCTTCGTGAAGCGGGTGCCCCTCACTGACCTGGAGAGGCAGCCTGAGCACGTCCGGTCCACGGCGAACCTGTTCGAGCTGCCCGTCTTCTGCCAGTACGGCATCGGCACCATCGGCGGGCCGGGCTTCGGAGCCTGGAGAGAACTCGCCGTGCACACCATGACGACGAACTGGGTACTCGCGGGGGAATACGACGGCTTCCCCTTGATGTACCACTGGAGGGTGCTGCCCGACTCGACGCCCCTGCCCGAGGAACTGGCCGACGTCGAACGGGCTGTAGCGTACTGGGGCGGCGGATCGCAGGTACGCCGCCGGATCCAGGCTCTCCAACAGTCCTCGGCGAGCGTCGCGTTGTTCCTGGAGTACGTCCCGCAGAACCTGCACCAGTGGCTGGGCACTCAGGTCGAAGCAGGGGACCAGACCGCCAACCGGGCCTGCGCCATGGTGGAGAGGGAACTGGCAGCTGGCACCTCATTCATGAACAACCGCGGGCTCACACACTTCGACGCGCACTTCGAGAACATCCTCACCGACGGCCAGCGCCTCTACTTCGCGGACTACGGCCTCGCCATCTCCTCCCGCTTCGCACTGTCGCAGGACGAGGCCGACTTCTTCGACCGGCATCAGACCTACGACCGCTGTTACACCGCCACGTATCTGGTGAACTGGCTGGTCACCGCTCTGTACGGATACCAGAGGGGGGACCGGGAGGGCCGCTACGCGCTGGTGCGCGCCTTCGCGGAGGGCAAGCGCCCCACAGGCATCCCAGAGGAGGCCGCAGCGATCATCGCCCGGCACGCGCCAATCGCCGCCGTGATCTCGGACTTCAACCGCAAGCTCCAGCGCGAGAGCAGGCATACCCCATACCCGCTGGAGGAGATCCGCCGGATCGGCCCTGCGTACGGCCTGTCCGTCGACTGACGGACGTGCAAAACAGGTGCGACCTGCCGCATGGCAGGTCCACACACGGGGATGGAACGAAGAAAGGCCTCGGCTCTGGGCACACCAGACGCCGAGGCCCTCGTCGGCTGACGTATGCGTGCGCCAGGCTCCCCCGTCTCTTCACACTGAGGGCCGCGCCCCTCACGGATGCCGCGCCCTCACGCGGTGGGGCCGTCGACACCCGCGCACTGCTGCTTCAACTCACGAACTCTTTGTCGCCGTAGCGCACCTGGGCTTTGTTCCAGTCGACGCCAAGTGCGCGCGTGAACTTCTGGGCCAGTGGCAGGTCGGCAAGCGGGGCGATGAGGATGAGCCGACCGTCGAGGGTGACCGAGCCGCCGCCGAGCTCGTCGCGGGCCTTGGGGTTAGCGAGCAGCGCGTCGCGCAGGTGGGTTCGGCTGACGCCAGGAACCTGGATTTCGACCGCGTCGGTCTCCGGCGACGTCCGCGGCAGACAGCGGAAGGCGAGCACCGACTCCTGGTGGTACTGCTTGGCGATGACGCCGGCGATGTGGTGGAGCTCGTCGCGGCCGACCTTGTTGACGTCGAACTCGCGCGACCGCTCGTAGGGATCCGCCAGCGCTCCGGGGCGCCTTTAGCGTCGCTCTCCGACCGGCGCACCTGATCCAGCAGACTCGGGCGGATCGTCTCCCGCAAGGGGACGTGCCCGCCCCGGCGAAGGGGTCGTCGACCTGTTCGAGCCGACGCCCGCGCGAATGGCTGAGGCGCCTGCCGCAGGGGTGACCGAGGCTGCCGCCGGCCGAGGGCCCGATACTGCGCGGCGTGTGCCGCCATGGTGGACCGTGTGCGTGCCGCATGGGCCGCGAGGAAGACCGGCGACGAGACCACCCGGGAGAGCGCCCCCGATCCTGTTGATGTGGCGGCATCGTCGGCATGAGCGACGGTCACGAAGGCGGCGCTGCCCGGTATCACAGACGCCACACGCGGGCCGTCATCCCCGAGAAGAGCGATCAGGCCGCCAACCGCAAGGAAGGGCCGCCGGGGCGGACGGCCCGCCGTCCACAACTGCCGCGCTGCACAAAGGGCGGAACACCGCCTAGCGGTGCATCAACAAGATCAAAGACTGGCGGGCACTGGCCAGGCGCTCCGACAAGACACCCGACCGCTACCTCGCCGGCCTCCACCTACGCGGCGCCGTCATCTGGCTCCGCAGCCTCAGAGCCAACCCGTGATCGCAATCAGGAACGGACCCTGGTACCGCCTGAGCAGGTACGTCTGCCGTCGCCGTCATCCCTCACCGGCCCGCCGCAGCCGAGTCCGCTGTGTCCATCAAGTTCTGTGCGGGCTGTCAGACTGCCCGCACAGAATCCGGATGGTGTGTCAGTCCTGTGTGGCCACACACAGGTCGGACCACTCGAAGCTGTGGTGACCGGTGTCGCAGCACATCATGGGTTCGAGGTGCTGCTCGTCGGTCTCCGGCAGCTCCTGGAGTTCCAGGACCGTGTTCTCCATGGTTCATCTCCCCTTTCCGGGGCTCGGGTGATGCCTGTGGACCGGCCGGTCGACCAGCCACGAACGGGGTCCGCCGTGGCCGAGGCGGAGTAGGAAGTCCAGGACGCCGGCCATGCCGACGCCGTATGCGGCGCAGATCTCGCGGCGCGTGTCGTCCGGGACGAGCAACCTGCCGTGCCGGCGGGCGGCTCGTACCGCGATGCAGGCGGCGAGGTCTTTCGCCCAGGCGCGGTAGCGGTCGTCGCCGGTCGCCGCGTGCAGGTCGAGCAGCAACTCAGCGTTTCCGGCAACGCCATGACAGGAGCCCGGGGCCATACGCCAGCGGTCCTCGTAGACGGCCAATGCCGCTCCTTCGGCAAGGCCGAGCCACTGGTCGTCGCCGGTGGTCTGCCACAGTCGGACCAGGAACGTGCCGATGCCGGATGTGCCGTTGCACCAGAAATTCAGTCCTTGCCGCTCGGCGCGGCCGGGTCCCTTGGGCCAGTACGCGGCGCCTTCGTGCCGGTCGGCGACAGCTTTCAGTACGTGTCCGCCGCCGACCGCGATGTCGACGAGGTCGGGCCGGTCCAGGTCACGGCCCGCTGACAGCGGAAATGCCGCGTTCCCCGCTACGCCGTGGCCGAAGCCGTATAGGGACGAGCCGGCAAGCTCGTCCCGGGCCTCGGGGCCCACCGGCCAGTCCACCCCGCCGCTGGTTTTCAGCAGCCGCAGCATGCCGTCCGCGCACTGGGCGGCGCGCTCGGCGAACCGGCCGTCGCCAGTGGCGTGCCACATGTGGAGTTGGGCCGAACCGGCGCCGGCCAGGCCGTGGCAGACATCCGGATTGTCACCGGTCAGGGGGATGGCCAGGGCGTATGCCGCCGCGCGGTCCGCCAGTGGTTCATCCCCCAGTGTTCGTGCCGCCTCGTACAGGGCCCAGGCGGTGCCGGAGCGCCCGAAGTACAGGCCGGGCAGGACCCGTTCCGGACGGGTCAGCCTGTGGTCGAGCCACCGAGCGGCCGTCCGCAGCGCCGGCTCCGCGCGGCGGTGGCCGCAGCGTACGGCCCGGTCCAGCACGGCGAGAACTCCGGCGGCGCCGAGCTGCACATTGCAGGGATCACTGTCCGGGAGCGAGCGCGGGGCGGGCCACAGATACTCGGCGTTCGGGTCCATCGTCTGCGTGAGGTGGGCCAGCCCGTCCTCCAGCAGTCGGTTGGGCCCGGCCACGGCCGGCGGAGAGGTCGCGCGCCGGCGGGCCGGGGCGGGCTCGGCGGCCAGGAAGCCGGCGGCCTGCGCCGCCGTCCACCGCTCCGGGGCATCTGCGGTGAGCCCGGTGATGAGCGGTGCCAGCGCGCGCAGCGCGGGGAGTGTGGGCGAGGCGGCCGCGACGATCGCCGCGATCCGTTCCCCGGCAGACCGTACGGGCTCGCCGTCCGCTGCGAGGACCGGGCTGATCCCGGAGGTGACATGAAGCAGGGTCGCGCCCAGGCTGAAGCAGTCCGCCTCGAACCCGGGAGCCGGCGCCGGCCCGTCCCTCTCGGTTGCGCCCGAAGCGAGGTACTCGGGTGCGGTGAATCCACGGGTGCCGGCGACAGGAACGCGGCTTCCGGTGCGTACCGCACACTCCAGGTCTACGAGCATGGGCCGGCCCTGCGGCGTCATCACCGCGTTGCCCGGCTTGAAGTCGCGCAGAACCAGGGATTCTGCGTGCACCTCGGTGACGAGGCGGGTGAGCTCGTGGGCGAGCTCCCAGGCGGCGGCCACCGGGATTCGGCCGTCGGCGTCGTGCTTGCGCTCCAGCCTGTCCGCGGTCCACTGCTGCAGACTGCCGCCTGCGATCAGCTCCTCGACGAGGAAGACATGCCCGCCGCTCTCGAACACCTCCCGCACCGCCGGAGCGATACCCCGCGGTGCGAGCAGCGCCAGGACCTCGGCCTCATGACGTAACCAGTCCCGGGCGTCCCGGCCGTCCAGCCCGGCGCCCACATGCGGACGGGCCTCCTTGACCAAAACGTCCTCACTGGTCCGCTCATCGCGGGCCCGGTAGACACCGCCGCGGTTGGAGTGCCTGATCGCCTCCCGGACTCGGTACCGGTCCGCAAGAAGGACAGGGGCGCCACGCTGCCGCGTGGAACGATGCGCAGCGGGCGCGGGCAGCGGGTCGATCGCCCAGGAAGGCGGTGAGAACCAGGGTTTGCGCTCGTCCGTCACGAACGTGCCGTCGGGTGCCTCCAGCCGGCCTTCGTAGAAACCCTCGTCGTTCAGCTCGCGCGGCCGCGCGAAGCAGCCGAAGCGGTAGTGGACCACACTGCCCGGCCGGTACCGGCGATCCGAGAGGATGGCAGGCCCTGGTAAACCTTCGGTTGCCGCATACAACTCCGCGGCAACCGCAGCCATTTGCCCGTCGTCGGCCGGATAGGCCGTGATGAATTTGCCGGACAGAGCCCGCACCGCCCTCAGGGCATTCATCTCGGCGGCCGCCTGCGGGGTAACCGCGAACTTGAACGCGCAGCCGTGCGAGACCAGAACCCGGGCCGCGTTCTCCAGCATCTGCGGCGCGGACAAGGCGGTCGACGACAGATGCAGCTTCCAGCCCTGCCGCCTGCTGACGTGATGCGGGGGTATCGCCATACACCAGGTATCGCTCTTCCGCAGTTGCCAGGATCCGGTAGGACGCGTCCTTGCCAGGACCTGTTCGACGATCAACTGGTAGCTCGACACCACCGGTTGAGCATCCCAGCGTCCGGTCGTCCCGCGCCACAGATGCCCCCCGGAATCACCCCACCGTGTCGGAGCACATCGGGGCACAGGCCCGCGCTCCCCCATCCAAGAAGCACGGCGCCGACGGCCGGGGAACGGTCGGGACCGGGGCCCCTCTTCAAGGACGCCAAACTCGTCTGCTTCATCCCCCGCCACCGCACCGAAGGACGCGACGCCCGCCAAGTCGCCGACGACCTCACCCATCGCCACCCATCGCCGTCAACGAGCACTCCGGCGGAGACACGTGCTCCGGCCCCGGGCGCCCCGGCGCCGGAGACGGTGCTTGCCCCAGAACACCCCCAGGCGCCACCACGCCCCGATGACAGCAGCAGCGACCAGCACCTTCCCCGGGTTCGCGGCTGAAAGTGGCCGCAACACAGCGGTGCGCCGCAGATCCCTGCGGCGCACCGTTTCCAGCCGGTTGGAGCGGCCAGGTCCTACCGACCGGCCAGGCAAGTCAGCCTAGTGGTTGTGGCCGTGGTGGCCGCCGTGGCGGCCCCAGCTCTCGGAGTCGACGATACGACGGTGGTCGTTGCGCAGGGTGGCGGTGTCGCCGTTGTTGTCCCAGACGTAGACGCGACGGTCCTGGTAGAGGTCACGGTAGGTGTCGCGTCCGGTGCCGGTGTGGACGCGGACCTGACTGTGGCCGGCCAGGCGGACGTTGCCGAAGCGGTAGCTGTGGCCGGACTTGTCGGAGAGAGTCCAGCCCTTGATGGTCACCGGCCAGCGGCCGGTGTTCTTCACGGTCACCCACTCGGCGTTCAGGCTCCGGTTGGAACGGTCGTCGCGGCCGGGGCTGTCGTACTGGATCGGCCCGAGCACAACCGCGGAGCGGACGTGGTGATGCGGAGCCGGCACATGATGGCCATGACGGTCAGCCGCGGCGGCCGGGAATGCGGCGGTGGAGGCGAGAGCCGCGGAGCCAAGGACGGCAGCGGCGATACGCGAGGCGTGACGGAACACGAAACCCCTCCAGAAAGCACCCACATCGGGGTGCCGAGAAACCGGATACCCGGCCGGTTTAACCGGGTCCCCACACAGTGACGGCACCTCACGCCTTACCGGTAGAAAACCATTTTGGTGTTACAAAACACGGACATATACACAACCTCACCACGCCAGGCGCGCACTCCCCCGCGCATGCCACCCTCAACGCGACGCCCCCTACACGCACCCAGACACACCAAGGGGCTACCGGCGGTACACCGACAGGACACTGCTCCCGCCGCCGCATCGGCCCAGGCCAACACCCAGTCGCGGGACTGCCCGATATCGACATGCGAATCGCCATCAGCCAGGCCCGTCAGCGGGCGAACCTCCGGGCGTCGTAGCCGGCGTCGACCACGAGCCGGACGGCTCCAGGATCGCCGTCCATGAAGTCGCCCGGTTTCCAGCGCGGCCACGATCGAGTACAGCCGGCCGGGGATCATCAGCTGCTCGCTGTCGCCAATCGCCATACCCGTAGGTGTGGCAAAAGCATCGGTCGGGGCCGTGTCCGCGTCCGGTCCTGGGCCTCGTAGAAGCCGGTCTGCCCGAACAACGGCGGCGGGTCGAAGTCGTCGTCCAGGCCACGGTAAGGGTGGGTTCCGGCAGCGCAGCGCGCGGCCTGCAGGTAGGCCGCCAGCCTCGGATCGGTGGCCGAGGCGGGCGCGGAGTCCGCGCGGGCCGCCTGCCAGATGCCGTTCCAGTCGCGTCTGCGCTCAGCCACCACCGCTTCTTCAGACGGCGCCGATCGCCCGTTGTGAACTCGTCGGGCTCGACCGCGAAGGAGCGGGAGAAGCTGTTACCGGGTCTTTCCAGGCTGCGGACGAGTGCGAGTGCGAGTGCGGCGGCCAGGCTGTCGTCGTACGAGAGGTTGGTGCCGTCCGCGCTGGTCCAACGGCCTTACGGTTCAACGGACATGGCCGACTCCATCACGGGTTGGCCGTCGTCACTCGCCGGCGTACGGGGGCGGGGTGCGGTGACCGGCAGGCCAAGGTCGAGCCGCTTGTCCATCTCCAGCCGGAAGGTGACGCAGGGGTTGATGTTCGACCAGGACACTGCGGCCGGTCCGCGCCGGTCGTCGTCGCGTGTCGGCGCTCGACGTGTTCGCCGCGCTGTCCGTACTGTGCGCCGCCGCACCCGACGTCGGAGCCTGATCGGCGGACGCGCCCTGCTCGGCGCCGCGGGCGCCGGACTCGTACCGGCTTCTCTGGCACTGCTCATGCACCTCAACCCCGACCCAGCGCGTCGCACGCGGGCCATCGGCGCGTGGACCGCGCTAAGAGGCCTGGGAGCCGCCGCCGGTCCAGTGCTCGGCGGCGCACTCGTCGAACTCGGTGGCTGGCGCCTGGTCTTCCTGGTCAATCCGCCTATCGCGCTGGCGGCCCTGCTCCTCGCCCGGCGCTTGCCGGTCCCGCCCCTACGGGCCACGCGCCGTCTGGATCGCCCGGGTCTGGTGCTGTCCACCCTCGGCCTCAGTGTGCTCACCTTCGGTCTGGTCGAGGCGGGTATCGACGGCTGGGGCGCGCCGTCGGCCGTCGTGCCGATCGTCGCAGCGCTGCTCTGCTTCACCGTGCTCGCGCTGGTGGAGCGCCGGGTCGCCTCCCCGGTGCCGCCGCCCGCACTGCTCGCCCTGCCCAAGGTCCGCGCGGCCATGGTGGCGGCGGCAGTGTCGTGCTTCGCCTACTTCGGCGCCATGTACATGTTCGCGGTGTGGCTGCAGCACACGTACGCGCTGACGCCGTTCCGAGCCGGTCTGGCCTCGCTGCCGATTGCCTTCCCGGTCTGCGTCATGCCGTTCTTCACCGGTCGCCTGGTAGCCAGGTTCGGTCGGCGTCCGATCCTGCTGACAGGGATGTCCGCCTCCGTGGCCTCCGGCATTCTGCTGGCCTGCTGCGTCGGCCACCATCCATCCCTTCCGTTGGTGGTCGCGGCCGAGCTGGCCCTGGCCACCACCGGCACCCTCTCCATACCGGGCGCCGCGGCCGCGATGGCCGTCGCCGCTCCACTCGACTACGCCGGCACAAGCCAGGGCGCGCTCAACGGGATCCGGCAGTCCGGCTCTGCGCTCGGCGTCGCGGTGCTCGGCACCCTGGGCTCCCTTACCACCTCGGGATATGTCCTCATCGGCATCGGGCTGCTCGCCGTGCTCCTGGTGGCCAAGGCGACCGCCAAGGCGCACGTCTCACCTCAGATGCCGAGACGCCCACCCTGAGCTTGCGAGGTGGCGGCGATCGGTGGCGGACGAACTGGAGCAGCGGCATCACCCCCGAGCTGCGGCGCGCCGCCCGTGACATGGACCAGGGCGCGCCGCCGTGGCCCGTCACCGGCCGCCCGCCTGCTGTTCAACTCCCCCGCCCCGACCGGACAAGCCTTGAGCAGGGACAGGACGTGTCCCGCGTGAGCCGGAGGGCTCAGCTCCGCCGGCCGAGGTCGCCACGGCGGTGGGCTTCTACGACCAGGCACACCTGAACCGGCAGCATTGCCCGGCACGGCATGCGTCGGCGATGCGTCGCGCAGGGCCGCGGACAGCCCCCGGCGACGGCCGCCATCACTGCCACCTGGGCGCTCGCCTCCAGCCCCATCCGGTGGGCCATGAACGCGATTGACGGCACGTTCCCCAAGTCAACTGAAGGCCGCCCTGGCACTGCCAACCGCACGTACGAAATCCCTCTCACCAAACGAAACGACCTCCTACCCCGCCCTCACACCCACCGCTTGGCCGCTTCGACGCTGTCGCCCCCGCTGGTGTTGAATGCGATCGCGGCCTGTGGCGCATGACGTCGCACCAAGTTCACGACCTGCTCGAAGAACTGCAGAAGAGGCTCCGCCTTGCGGATCCCGCCCCCGATGACGACAACGTCCCAGTCGCGCTCGGACACTGCGGCGACCAGCGTGGACTCGGCCGACTCATCCAACACGAGCAGCGCCATGGAGGCATCGATGGCATGGTCGCCGAAGCGCGCCAGCTCCTGGTCGAGGGCGGCGCACATGGCGTCCCCGTCCATACCGGGCACGGTGTGCGGGTCGATTCCGAGAACGAGAGCAGAAGGCATGCCCAGGGAGACGACCAACCAGCTGTATCAGTTCCCGACGGGCACGAGGTGGACGAGCAGAGGGGTCGCTGAGCGAAGGGGCGGGCGCCCTGGGTAATTGAGTGACGCTCATCGCGGGGAATTACGTGATCAGGGATGGTGGTTCAGGTCATTTCGACGGTTTCCCCGAGTCGTACACGTCCCGGCTGTGCGACCGTGGCCAGGGCGTCCAGCCGCATGTCGTGCTTCTGCGCGATGGCTCGCAGGATAAGCGGGGAGTGCGGCAGGTCCTGCTGGGCCTCGTTGGTCATCACGCATCGCTCGCTGGAACGCTCGAACCGTATGCACAGGACGCCGCCGATCCGGGCGGTGCTGCCGAACCACTTGTCCTCCACGAACGCAGGCGTGTCCGGCGGTGTCCGCACCAGCAGGTTCGGCCGAAACCGGCGCTCGTCGACCGGCACGCCGGGAACGGTCGCGCGGACCCAGTCGAGGGTGGCGGTGGTCAGGACGCTGAGGGGGAGCTGGTCGAAGTGCGAGATCGCACCCTCGCGGGCCACTTCGATGTCGTTCCGGTCCAGGTAGTGCCGCACGTAGGAGGTGGGGTCCGGGACCAGGTCGCCGTCCGGGTCCAGCAGCTCGGGCATCTCCGTGGCTGCTCCCCCGGGTATCGGGACTGCAGCTGCAACAGTCCCGGCATGCGCCGGAACCGGCGCGTGTTCTTGCCCGAACCGAACTTGCCCTCGGGGTCCCGCACGGCGTAGAGCCGGTCGCCGACGAGGCCCCGGGCATCCACGGCGGCCTCGTCCATCAGCTCACCGCCGGTGGACTTGATGGGGTACCGCCAGATCCGCTCGATCGTGCCGAGCACCGTGCCCATATGCCCGTCCCTCACGCGAGTTGCTTGTCAGTCAGCAGGTCCACGATGGCGGCGTGGCCTGTCTCCTTCTCCCGATACGCTCCACCTGAATCTGGCGAGCTGACGCTGAGCACGATCAGCTCGGTGCCTTCGGGCCGGGTGCTGCGGGAGACCTCGCAAGTGTCGTCCGGCCCGGCTTCCACCTGCTTGCGCAGCTCAGTCTCGATGTCCTTGCCGCACCACGCGCGGGCCAGGTCCAGCGCCGTGCGGCCCTGCCCATCGGTGCGGCGGGCGTCGGCGCCGTGGCGCAGCAAGCTCCGCACAATGCCTGTCGCTCCGAACTCGGCCGCGGCCATCAGCGGAGTGCGGTGGCGGTTGCCGGCATCGGGATCGGCGTTCGCCTCCAACAGGAGCCGGACGGTCTCGTGGTGACCACCGGTGGCCGCCCACAACAGAGCGGTGTAGCCGGCGCCGTCGTCCTCCCTGAGATTGGGATCCGCGCCGTGGGAGAGCAGTTCACGCACCGCCGCGCTGTGGCCCCAGCAGGCCGCAGCACACAGCGGCAGCCCTTGGGTCCCGGGCTCTCCCCGGCTCTCCGCGTCGGCTGAGGCGCCTGCTTCCAGGAGCAGGCGCACGATGTCTGCCGCTCCCGACACCGCGGCCAGGTACACCGGGGTCTCGCCGTTGGCACTCGCCGCGGACGGGGCGGCCCCTCTGCGCAGGAGCTTCTCCACCCGCTCAGTCCTCTCTTCGTATATGGCGCAGATGAGCCGATCAGTCAGCGATTTGGCCACGCTGGCCCCCCTCTTTGTGCACGCTGCTTGGGTGCTGGACGATGTCCCCGCTGCCCACGATGCAAGGCTGTATGTATCTCTAAGTATCTCTTCAGTCTGACACCGCTCCATCGCCCGCTTGTCAGACCTAAAGACACACCTGCATCCGACTCAGGGAGTACGGGGTGCCCGAAAGTTGGCGGGAGTGGCCGCCGCCGTGCGGTGGCGACGGTGCCCTTCTTACTGGCCGCCGCCCTCCACCACTCGCACCCAATGCGAGAAAACCGCATCGGATGGGCGTTGAGGGCGAATCTGCAGCCCATCCAGCCAAGCCGCGGCAGCGGCAGCGGCAGCGGCAGCGGCAGCGGCAGCGGCAGCGGCAGCGGCAGCGGCAGCGGCAGCGGCAGCGGGGGGAAGGTACGCCATCACTGACGCGTGTTCCTGGTGCACGGTGGCGTTCCGGAATCCAGGACGATCTTTCTGGAGCGATGCCGAGGAAGCTGAGCAGGCCACGATCCTGCGCGGCTCTGCCTGCCCTGCAAGTATGGGGAGCCTGACTGGCGGGGAGGCCCTGGAGGGGATGTCAGTGCCTCGTGCTATCCAGGCTTGTATGACGGATACGACGTACTCCGAATTGCTGGGAACTATCGATGAGTTCGCTGGAAGGCTGGACCTGCATGAGCAGGTGGCCTGCCTTTACGGCCTGATCGCTCCCCTGCTCGACCGCGTTGAGCAGGAGGACGAAGAATTGAGCGATGAGCCCGTGCTCTCGACCGCGGATGCCGTGCGGGGAGTCCGCAAAGCTGCTGCCGGCGAGCTGACCGACGTCGATGCGGTCCATGAGCAGCTGACCGAAGTGGGTCTGTGCTACTCCGAGGACCAGGACCCGGAGCGGCACATTGTGTCCCAGTCGGCCTACGTGTCGGCGGCCTGGCTGCGCTTGCTGACAGGGCGGAAACTGCGTGCCACGAGATACCTTGAGGGCGACGACGAGGATCTGCTCCCGCTGTTCGCTCCGTCGACGTTCACGCAGATTGTCGACCTTCTGGCTTGGACTCGATCGGGCCAGATGTATTGCCACTGGGAAGACGCCACAACCGCTCCCGAGTACGATCTTCCGGCCGCGACACGCGAGCTTCAGGTGATGCACCTGAACCTCACCACCTGACTTCCCGCCACAGCTCGGCGTAGCGGGCCCGTACGGCCAGGACCGTGCGAACAATCACGTGGATGCAGCGGATCAGCGACGAGTGCGGCAGTCTGTCTCTCGGAAGGGCCTCGCACAACGTGCGGGTTCCGAGGGGACTTTTGCGAGCGGGGGCCAGGAGCGGAATCGACGCTACGGCTGATCGCTGTGCCGGTGTCCCAGGCCGGTCTTCCGCGTCTTCGCCGCCTGGTGGAGTCCCTCCGCGAGCTGATCGCCCAAGGCACCCCGGAGGGCCTGGCCACCACACGACCGGCGGCCGTGCGTCACGGATTCGGGACGGTGTCGGTGCCGAGGGCCGCGGCCCGCAACGCGGCCGCGAGGCGGACGACGGGTTCGGTCGGCGGCTGGGGAAGCCGGGCCAGGAGCAGGCGCCGCAGCTCCTGGGGTCCGCCGCGCACCGGCAGAATGCGCACGCCGGGCGGCGCGGCGGGGGCGAGCGCGGAGGACACGGTGGTCAGGCCGCAGCCCGCGGCCACGAGATGCAGTTTCGCCAGCCAGTCCCGGGCCGTGTGCACGATCTCGGGCCGCTCGTCCAGACCCGGCCACACCCCCATGAGCCGGTCCGCGCCGGACGACGAACCGGCGATCCACCGCTGTCCGCGCAGGTCGGCCACGTCGACAAACTCTCCCCGGGCCAGCGGGTGCGCCGCGGGCAGAGCCAAGCAGAGGGCACGCTCCGTGAGCGTCTGCAGCGCCAGCGGGGGCGACTCGGTGTCGGGTGCACGAAACGGCGGCGCCGACGCCAGCAGGGCGAGATCGATGCTGCCCGCCCGCAGGGCGCGCACCAGCGCCGGGGTGCCCCCTTCGCGGCTGACCACGTGCAGGCCGGGATCGCTGCGCCGCAGCGCGGCGAGGGCGTGCGGCACCAGGGTCGCGCCGGCGCTGGGGACCCAGCCCAGGCGCACGGTTCCACCCTGCTCGGGCAGGCCGGACAGTTCGCGGGCGGTCGCGTCGATCTCGTCGAGCACGACCGTCGCGCGGCGCATGACGACCCGCCCGGCCGCGGTCAGCCGTACGCCGTCGCGCCGTCGCTCCAGCAACTCGGCGCCCGCGACCCGCTCGATCGAGGCGATCTGCCGGGACACCGCTGACTGCGTGTACCCCAGCGACGCCGCGGCCGCGGTGAAGGTCCCGTGCTCGGCCACCGCGCGGAACACCCGCAGCGCGGTCAGCGACACATCCGTGAAGTCCATGACGTTTGCGCATACTACTCGTGCGCAAGTTTCGTTGGACTCATGGACGGGGCGTTCCTACCGTTGCAGGCATGAACGCTCCCCGCATCGCCCTCGTCACAGGCGCCAACCAGGGCCTCGGCCGAGCCCTCGTCGAAGGCCTCGCGGCCCGCATGGGAACGGACGACCTGGTCCTGCTCACCGGACGCAGCGAGCGGCGCGTCACCGATGCCGCCCGCGAGGTGGCGCAGCTGCCCGGCACCCGCGCCCAGGTGCGGGGCCGGGTCCTGGACGTCACCGACACCGATGCGATCGGCCGGCTCGCCGACGAACTGCAGGCCCAGTACGGCGGAGTCGACGTGGTGATCTCCAACGCCGTCGCCCGCCTGATGCCGGATGAGTCGCAGGTCGCGCGCGCCGACGAGTTCATCGACGTGTCCAACACCGCCACCCACGCGGTCCTGCGCTCCTTCGACCCGGTCCTGCGCCCCGGCGGCCGGCTGCTCGTGGTGGCCAGCAGTCTGGGTACCCTCGGCCACCTCGACTCCCGGGTGCGCCACCTGTTCGACGGCGCGAGTCTCGACCAGGTCGAGTACGCCGTCGAGTCCTGGCGCACCGCCCTGCACAACAACACTGCAGAAGAGGCGGGTTGGCCGCGCTGGCTGAACGTGCCCTCGAAGGTGGCTCAGGTTGCCGCCGTGCGCGCGGTCGCCGCCGCACGCCGCGAGCGCTACCTCGCGACCTACACCCTGATCGCCTCCGTCTGCCCCGGCATGGTCGACACCGCGACCTCCCGGCCGTGGTTCAGCGACTACAGCCAGGCCCAGTCGCCGTCCGAGGCGGCCCGGGCCGTGCTCGACGTCGTGTTTGCCGAGCACGTCGACCCCGCCCTGTACGGCGAGTTGATCCGCTTCGGCAAGGCCCTGGACTGGCACGGCGGCACACCCCCGGTGGAACAGGACCGCATGCTCACCCCCTGAGCAGACCCCCGCCCCGGCCTCAACTCGCAGCAAAGCACGAGGAGTTCACGCATGTCCCTCATCACCACGCATTACGGTTTCTCCAGCACGGCCGCGCAGGTCGCGCAGGGCATCGACCTCACCGGCCGCCGCGCGCTGGTCACCGGCGCCGCCTCCGGTCTCGGCGCGGAGACGGCCCGCGTCCTGGCCGGTACGGGGGCGGCCATCACCCTGGCCGTCCGCGACGTGGCGGCCGGCGAGCGCGTCGCCAAGGACATCGCCGAAGCGACCGGCAACCAGGACGTGCATGTCGCCCACCTGGACCTCGCCGATCCGGCGTCCGTCACCGCGTTCACCACGGCCTGGCAGGGCCCGCTGCATGTCCTGGTGAACAACGCCGGCGTCATGGCCTGCCCCGAGCAGTTCACCGAACAGGGCTGGGAGTGGCAGTTCGCCACCAACCACCTGGGCCATTTCGCGCTCGCCACGGGCCTGCACGACGCGCTCGCCGCCGACGGCGCCGCCCGCATCGTCGTCGTCAGCTCCACCGGTCACCAGCAGTCCCCGGTCGTGTGGGACGACGTCCACTTCGCCTTCCGCCGCTACGACCCGTGGCTCGCCTACGGCCAGTCCAAGACCGCCAACGTCCTGTTCGCGGTGGAGGCCACCCGCCGCTGGGCCGACGACAACATCACCGCCAACGCCCTGATGCCCGGCGCCATCTACACCAACCTCCAACGCCACACCGGCGGCCGCGGCAGCGGCAAGGTCCCGGCCGAGTTCATCAAGACGGTCGAGCAGGGCGCCGCCACCTCCGTACTCCTCGCCACCTCACCCCTGCTGGACGGCGTCGGCGGCCGGTACTTCGTCGACTGCAATGAGACCGAGACCGTCGACCGCCGCACCGGCACCCTGCACGGCGTGGCCCGCTACGCCGTGGCCCCGGACAACGCCCGGCGCCTGTGGACGCTCTCGGAGGAGCTGCTCGCGAACGCCGGCTGAACCACCCGGCCGCTGGACCAGCCGTCCACGTCGGCGGGTGAATGACAGGTCCGTTGGGGCAGTCCCCTGGCGTGGCTTGCGGCGCCCGGCAGGTGGCTCCATGAGCATGTGTCCATGGACGAAGAGGTGTTCGTTGGACGCGTGTCCGGGCCCGTGCATCCGCCCGGAACCATCGTGACAGTGGCCGGTACCGGCAAGTCGCGGCCGCACCAGGAGCGGAGGCCGGAAGACAGAGGGACCGGGAAGACGATTGACACCCCGGCCGTGCTGGCGCGCGAGCGGCACCCGTCATTGTCGCAGCCGTCATTTGCCCGAGCTGATAGGCGAGTCCAGGGTAGGTGGTTGTCAGCGAGCGCCAGCCGTCAAATGGTCGTCGTCCCCTCAGTGGCGCTTCCCCGCTACGACCCCGTGACCGCAACCTGGTGATCACTGTCGAGTATGTTCGGGCCGGACTGCACCTCGCAGGCATCCTCATCCGCTCCGCGAACGGCACCCTCTACGGGATGCGCACGTTCCATAGGCGGATCACCCGGTCCCGCCCACCGCTGGCCAGGGTTCGGCCGTCGGGGCTGAAGGCCATGCAGTACACCGGGCCGGCGTGCCCGTTCAGAGCGAGGAGTTGGTCGCCCGTGACTGTGTCCCACAGGCAGATCACACCGTCAGGGGCGCCGCTGGCCAGCGTACGGCCGTCGGGGGTGAAGGCCACAGCCGTCGAGCCTTCTGGCTGCCCCTCCAACACCCGCAAGTCCTCGCCGGTGCGGGCGTCTTTCAGACGCACGGTGGTGTCGCCACAGGCCGACGCCAGAACGCTACCGTCCGGGCTGAACTCAAGGCTGGTGTAAGGGGTCCGGCCGGAGACCTTCCAGCGGAGCCGGCCCGTTGGAACGTGCCAGAGGCGCGTGGTCTTGGCGTCGCCGCCGCCGACGATATTGCGTCCGTCCGGGCTGAACGCCACCGATGTCACCCAGCCTCCGGACCACTTCATCACATGGCCGGGTGCACCGGTGTGCGCGTCCCACAGGCGGATCGCGCCGTCACTGCCGCCGGTCGCAAGGGTGCTGTCGTCGGGGCTGAATGCGACGCAGGCGACCGACGTGGCCCATCCCGGATACTTCAGCGTCAGGCGCTGGTCGCCCGTGTGCGCGTCCCACAGTCGCATGAACTTGCCGCACCCCGTGGCGAGCGTGCTGCCGTCGTGGCTGAAGGCGACGGCCGCTCGGAGGTTGCTGCCCATGGGAAGGGGGTTGCGTGGTTCCCCGCTGTCCACGTCCCAGAGCCGTACGAATGTGTCCCATCCCCCGGTGGCGAGTGTGCGGCCGTCGGGGCTGAACTCCAGAAAGTAGACCTCGCTCCGGTGGCCGGACAGGGTGCGGTACTGCTCACCGTGGACGGCCTGTCTGCCAGGGCGTTGCCGGGCGGTCGGCTCGGCGGACGCGGGACCGAACACGGCCGGCGGCTCACCACCGGGGGCATGATCGGTCATCCCGGACAGTTGGTCGGCCACGGCCGGCGCGTCCGGACGCTCCGCGGGGTCCTTGGCCAGCAGCGCCGAGACCAGGTCCGTGAGCTGCTCCGGCAGATCGGGCCGTAGCTCGCGCAGCGGTGCCGGGACCTCTTCCAGGTGCTGGTGCATCACGGCGAACACAGACCCCTCGGCGGAGAACGGAGGGTGCCCCGCAAGAAGCTCGTACAGGACGCAGCCCAGTGAGTACATGTCGGTGCGGGCGTCGATGTCTCTCCCGCGCCATTGCTCGGGTGACATGTACAGCGGCGTGCCGAGAATGCCCCCGGCCGTGGTCAGCGCCACCGAGGCGTTCGCCGAGCGGGCGATCCCGAAGTCGCAGATCTTCAGGTGATCGCCCGGCTGCACGAAGAGGTTCCCCGGTTTGAGATCACGATGGACAACCCCGGACCGGTGCGCGGCCTCCAGAGCCCCGGCGGCCTGCCGGACGAGGTTCAGCACCCGCCCGACCGGCAAGGTTCCCGGGTGGTCGGCCAGCATCCGGGCCAGATCGCGACCACGCAGCAGTTCCATGACGATGAACAGGAACTCGTCGTGCTCTCCGGCGTCGTGCACCACGGTGATCCCGGGATGCTGGAGCCCGGCAAGAGTGGACGCCTCCCGCTGAAAACGCCGCACCGCCGCCGAACCGACAAGAGACGGCATCACCTTGACGGCCACATCGCGTCGCAGCACCGAAGAGTCGCGCCCCAGCCAGACCTCGCCCATGCCGCCGCGGCCGAGCAGTTCCTGCAACTGGTAACGGCCCGCAAGCGTCAGACCGGACAGCTCCATCCCTACCCCCGTCGACGCTCTGCCACAGACGCCGCAACAGTCGCTCATCGCCGTGGCTCACGCTACAACTCCCCCAAGATTCCCCGATGTTCCTCGCGGGATTCGTACCGGCCTTCCCCGGATTCTTTGCCGCATTCGTGCCGGCGCCGCCCGTCCGAACCTCTGGATCCAAGCGTCACGCTGTGGCGCGGTTACAAGGGCTTACGCAATGAGGTGGAGCGGTCCTGGTCACCGTGTCCGGCGCGGGAGTTGAGCGTTCGATCCGGTGGGGGGATGCCGCCGTGGATCGTGTCGGATGAGCTGTGGGATCGCCTTGAGCCGCTGCTGCCACTGCCGCTGCTGCCGCCACTGCCGCCGCAGCGTGAGCGGCGCTTCCGCTATCCGGGCCGCAAGCCGTTGTCTGACCGTGATGTGCTGTGCGGGATCTTGTACGTGCTGCATACCGGGTATCCGGTGGGAGCACCTGCCGCAGGAGCTGGGCTTCGGCTCAAGCATGACCTGCCGGCGCGGGCTGCGGGACTGGAACGAGGCCGGTCGTCGCCGCTGGGCCTCCCCGCCGGCAACGCGTCGTGCAGCTGCTCTCGGCCCGCCTCCTCACTGTGAGGCGACCGCTCTGGCCACGGGGCCGCGCCAAACGCTGCGGGAAAATCCGAGCGCGACCCGTCAGCTACACCCGCGGGCGTTGAGCCGGGCGGCCTGGCGGGTCAGGTGGTCGCGCTCGGCGAGGTTGGGTGCCTTTCGGGCCGCTTCGGCGTACAGCCGTGCCGCCGCCGCCAGGTCGCCGTCGCGCTCGTGGAGGTACGCCGCCACCGCGGCGTGGCGGGGTAGTGAGTCGTCCAGTGCCGCGAGCGCCGCCAGGCCGGCGCGCGGTCCGTCGGCCTCGCCCACGGCCACCGCGCGGTTGAGCCGGACGACCGGGCTGTCGGTCAGGCGCGCGAGCTCGTCGTACCACTCGACGATCTGCACCCAGTCGGTCTCCTCAGCGGTGGGCGCGTCAGCGTGGAGTGCCGCGATGGCGGCCTGGGCCTGGAACTCGCCCAGCCGGTCGCGAGCGAGGGCCGCCTGCAGGATCTCGACGCCCTCAGCGATCGACGCAGTGTCCCACTGGCCGCGGTCCTGCTCGGCGAGCGGCACCAGGCTGCCGTCGGGCGCGGTCCGGGCGGCGCGCCGGGCGTGGTGGAGCAGCATGAGGGCGAGCAGCCCCGCCACCTCGGGATGGTCGATCGCTGCCGCGAGCTGCCGGGTGAGCCGGATGGCCTCGGCGGCGAGGTCGACGTCGCCGGAGTAGCCCTCGTTGAAGACCAGGTAGAGGACGCGCAGCACGGTGGCGACGTCGCCGTGCTGGTCGAACCTTCCCCGAGCTCTCGGCTTCTCCCCCAGCCTTCGGCCGGGAGGTGCCCCCAGAGCAGGGGAGACCCCAACGCCGGCGACGGTGCGCTTGGCCCGGCTGATGCGCTGCGCCATGGTCGCCTCGGGTACCAGGTAGGCCTGGGCGATCTGGCGGGTGGTGAGCCCGCCGACGGCGCGCAGCGTGAGCGCGACCGCGGACGACGGCGTCAGCGACGGGTGGGCGCACAGGAAGTAGAGCTGGAGCGTGTCGTCCACCGCGGGCGCGGGTCCGGGTGCCGGTTCGTCGTCGACGAGGTCCTCACGCCGCCGCCGGGCGGCGTCCGACCGGGTGGCGTCGAGGAACTTGCGCCAGGCCACGGTGACCAGCCAGCCCTTCGGGTCCCGCGGAGGGTCGGCCGGCCAGACGCGAACCGCCTCGACCAGCGCGTCCTGTACGGCGTCCTCGGCCGCCGCGAAGTCGGCTCCGCGGCGGACGAGGACAGCGAGCACGCTCGGCGTCAGGCTCCGGATCAGGGCCTCGTTCATCGACGAGGTCATTCCATGATGGTGTGCTGCGAGCCCATGAACGGGCGCAGCTCGAGCCACTCGTGGATCGGCTTCCCGCCCGCCCCGGGGGCGGCCGACAGCTCCCCGGCCAGCTCGACGGCGCGCTCGTAGCTGTCGACGTCGATCACCATCCAGCCGGCGATGAGGTCCTTGGTCTCGGCGAACGGGCCATCGGTGACCGGCGGGCGCCCCTCACCGTCGTACCGGACCCAGGTCCCCTCGGGGGCGAGCGCCTGACCGTCGACGAACTCGCCGGTCCCCTCGAGCCGGGCCGCGAAGTCGTTCATGTACTGCACGTGGGCCGAGATCTCCTCCGGCGTCCACTGGTCCATGGGCACGTCGTTGTTCGCAGCCGGGGCGCCGCGGTAGTGCTTGAGCAGCAAGTACTTGGCCATCGTGGTTCTCCTCGGTACTGGTGCGACCCATTCTGGCCGCGTTCACTACGGGGACGGAGCCAGTCACGGGTTCTCGACATCGCCGTCCAAATCTTTTTTGGGTCGCGTAGAGGGACCTGGGTGAGCCGTCTCTCCGTGTCCGCGTCCACGGCGTAGCGCGGGGGCGAGACGGAGTGGGCCTTCCAGGATCAGCAGCGACCAGGCAACTGAATCAAGAGAAGGCCTCGCGTGCGTCACGGTACGTGTGGTCCCGGCGCGTCGTGGTGAGGATGCCTCCGCCCGCCGTCACCGCTCACGCCGGGAACGCTGCACCACAGTGTCTTCCTGCCGTGTTCCGGCCGCACCCCGTGTGGGATCCACGCGCTCAAGCTTGGTCCAGCCCGTCCAGCCTCGCTTCTTCAGCAGCTCGATCAGTCGACGGGCCGGCGGCGCGGAGTCGAACGCCAAGGTGTCCATCAGCTTGACGAACGGTGGCTCGATGTCGGCATCGTCTACGTAGTCCTCGCCCTGCTCGTCGGCCATCTGCGTGATGTAGGCGGCCAGTTTGTCGGCCAGCTCGCCCAGCATTGGGTCGTCGTCGGTGCGGTCGAGTGCCTGGCCCAGGGTGAGATAGAAGTCGATGAGCTGCGGGTCGGCGATCTGCTCTCGCTTGCGTGCCATCCATTCCGGGACTCGCTCGGGTGAGTGCGCGGCCAGCGGGATCCAGCCGTCGCGTTCGACCTGGACGATCCGCTCGTCGACCCCGAGCGCCCGCAGTCGGTCGAGGAACTCGACCACCTCCTGGGGCAGGGCCAGGTTGTCCCCGGCGGCGAGGCGCGCGATCCGCTCGCGGTGCCGCTGCCGCGCCCGGATCTCCGCCCGCAGCTGCTTGTCGATGTCTGCGACCGCCGCGGCGAACTTCTCCTCGTCGGCCTGTAGTAGCTCCCGCACGCGCGTCAGCGGGACCCCGGCCTCGGCGAGGGTCCGGATCTTGATCAGCTCGACCACGGCGCCGGCGCCGTACCTCCGATAGCCGGAGTGGTCCCGCTCCGGCTCCGGCAGCAGCCCCTTGGCGTGATAGTGCCGCACCGCGCGCACCGTGACTCCGGCGTACGACGCCAGCTCGCCGATGGTCAGCATCGGACCAGTCTCCTGGGAGTTGTTCAAGAAATCGGCCTGCCGGCTGGGTGATGTGCGCTCCGGATGATCTCCGCGATGTCCGGGGCGTGGGTGAAGACCAGCCGGTGATCGGCGTCGAGCCAGGACGTGGAGATGTGCGGCCGCTCGCGGACGAGTCGCTCGATGCCGGCGTGCCAGAGCTGGTTGTGCCGCGGTGCACGCCCTTCGTCGCTGTCGCCGGCGATCGAGGTCGACATGATCATGCTGATGGGGCGGTCGATCTTCCGGTACCGGTCGAGGATTCCGGACCGGACCACATCGATCTCGAGGTTCAGGTCGTGGATGTCCTGTGCGGTGAGCGACACCTGACGCGCAGTGCCCCTGGCCCGCTCGGCCTCTTGCTGGGTCGCCAGGTCCTCCGCCATCGTGCGGAATTCCGCCAGGTCAGCGTCGGTGATGAACGGTTCGGGCAACGGGTTCGCCCCGTCGATGAGGACAAGCCCGGCGACGGCGTCAGGGCACTCGGAGGCGTAGTGCACGACCAGGTCCGCGCCCAGCGAGTAGCCCACGAGTACGGGCGCCTCGGGCAGGTCGAGGCGGCGCAGCTCCGCCAGCACGGCAACGAAATCGCCGAGGAACGCCTCGAAGGAGTACCGGTCGGCGGCCGAGGCCAGGCCATGGCCCCTGAGGTCGAAGGTCACCACGTCGTGGTCGCGCCGCAGCAGCTCGGTCAGGTCGCGCAGGTCGGCCTGCGTCGAGTTCAGGCCGGGGCACAGGACCAGCGGCCGTCCCCGGCCACCGCGGGATACCGGGATCGTGACGCCGTCGTGGTGGACCGTGAAGTGCCGCATCGTCCTGTCGCCTCTCTCTATCCGCTCCCCGTCGTCGCCTCTCTCGATCCGCTCCCCTTCGTCGCCAGTCGGCATGTCGGTGATCGTCCGTTGGTGAGGTCTCTGGTCGACTCCGCCGACTACCTCATGGTCGCCGTACGCCTTGCGCAGTCCGGCGACCTCGATCGCACTGGTTCTCGTGGTCATGCCGACCATGCTGAGAGGTTGCCCCTGCGTCAGGGTCAACCGTCGCGGCGACATGATCTCCGCACACCCACAGCCGCCGGCCTCGGCCCCCAGACCGGCCGCGGCTGACTGTCGTACGAGCGCGCCGAGCACCTCCACGTCCACCTTCCTCGCGTGCTCAATACGCGCACTCGAGCGCAATCCGCGACCGCACAGCCGACGCCGGAGCCGTCGAGCGCCGACGCACCCACCCCTCAAGCACAGTCCGCTGGGCATCAGTTACCGACAACTGCGGAATCCTGGGTCCAGGACGAGTCACACAAGTCACGTACAACCAAATACAACCAACTACAACCATCGATGAATCTCCGACTCAGATCACTAGACTCCAGCCGCAGATCGTGATCTTCATGGTGGGAGGTCTGCCAGGCGGCGGTGGCTGTCGGCTTGGGCTGGGTGGTTGCGGCGGCCGGTGCGTATGGTGCCGGGATGACCGCGATGCCAGAGGAGTTCACACGGAGCACCATCGAGCGCGAGGGGGAGGCCGGAGCGGCGTGGCTCGTCGAACTGCCCGGGATCGTGGCGGAGTTGCGGGGACGCTGGGGGTGCGTGCCGGATGGCGAGGTCATGCACGGGGGCGTTGGCCTCATCGTCCCGGTGCGGCGGCGGGCAGAGGAAACCGCTGTGCTGAAGGTGTCGTTTCCACATCCCGGCAACGTCCATGAGCCGGACGCATTGGCGGCGTGGGCCGGGTGTGGCGCCGTCCTGCTGCATGAGCGCGATGACGAGCGGTTCGCGATGCTGCTGGAGCGGGCTCAGACATCGACTCTGGCGGAGGTTGAGGACGGCGACGAGGTGGTGGCAGTCGCCGGGCGGCTCAATCGCCGCCTGGCCATCCCCGCACCGCCCGGCCTGCCCCGGCTACGAGAGCAGGCCGACGCCTGGGAGGAGCAGATACGCGAGGACGCCGAGGAACTGGCACATACGCTGTCGCGCCATGTGCTGGATGCCGCCCTGGCGACCGTCCGGGAACTGGGCCGCCTCCAGCCGGACACCCTCATCCATGGCGACCTCCATGCCCGGAACATCCTGCGCGCCGGCCGCGAGCCGTGGTTGGCTGTCGACCCCAAGGGGTACGCAGGAGACCCCGCCTACGACGGCGGCACACTGCTCAAGTCACGTGCGCTGACGCTCCTCGAAGCGGACGACCTGCGCAAGGCTGTCCACCGCGTACTGGACGTCTTCGCCGACTCCGCAGAACTCGACCGCGAGCGCGTCCAGCGTTGGGCCCAATTCCATGCCATCCAGGCTGCGTTCTGGGGCCGCCGCCACGGCTTCCGTATCTCCCGCGGCGGAGCACGACGGGACTGGCTCACCGAATTCGCCGACCGCCTGGCGGAGTTGCTCACAGAACGTTCGTAGCTCGTGATTTTGGTGGCCGGGTCCGGTGGGCAGACGAGTGCGGCCACCGTTGATCATCGTGAGTCGTATGGACTGACGAGGCAGACGAGGCAGACGAGGCAATGGTGGCCGCAGGTCACCGCATAGATCCCGCCCGATGGCTGGAGGCGTTCGAGGAGGCCGTGGGCCGGATCGCGGGACGGTTCGCCCGGTTACCGGGAGTTGTCCGTTCCGCGCTCGTGGACGTGCGCCCCGGACCGCTGCCAGGCAGCAGGACTCAGCAAGGACACCCTCACCGGCTTCGTGACCAGGCCGGAACTGGCCCGCACGATGACCGGACGGCTCCTGGGCGCCTGACATCACAGGGGCTGGGGCACCGGGGATGAGGTCTACGACAGCGGCCCCAAGAGCATGATGCCGTCGAAAACTCCGCGCTGCCGAAACCGGCAGACCGCGCGAAGTCGCACAGGAGACACCAGGGCCACGCACCCTGGTACTCACCGAGTCAGGCCAGTTGCTGGACGGGATGCCACCCGACTTCACCGCTCCCGCCGAACGAAATGCCCGACGAGCCGGAGGACACCGAGGCCTGCCGCGACCTGCCCGAGGAGGTGCTGCGCCAACTGTGCGCCCACCGCGACGAGCTGGAGGCGATGAACAGTACCGAGACCCGGTTGCCACCGGGCTGTCGACCGACACCGGCCGCCGCCCCGGCGAGGTCCTCACCCTCGGCTACGACTGCCTCCAGCAGCGCGTCCGAGAGCACTCCCCCACCACCGAACCGGAGAGGCCGAAGCTGTTGCCCAGGCCGAGGACCAACCCGAACGGCACCAAGCCACTGAACGACATCCGCACCGCCCGCCGCACCTGGGGACTCCCTGCCCGACTTCGGCAGGCCGGACGCCTCCGTTACAGCCGTACGGCCAGCCTGGCGAGGGCAACGGCGTCCTGGCTGTCCTGCTCAGCACTGAACACGTGCACCACCAGGCCCGTCTCGCTGGGCGCGGCCGGCACGTGCAGGGTCTCGAAGTCCAGGGTGAGCAGACCGGCCTCCGGGTGCCGCAGCCGCTTGCGCCCCGCCGCGCACATGACGATCTCGCCGGTGGCCCAGATTCGCCGGAACTCGGCGCTGTGCGCGGATAGTTCGGTGATGAGTGCGGCCAGTTCCGCGTCGTCGGGGTAACGCCCTGCGGAGACCCGCAGCTGGCCTACGGACTCGGCTGCCCTGTCCTCCCACTCGGGGTGGACGAGCCGGGAGGCGGGGTCGAGGAAGAGGTACCTGGCGTTGTTCCGGCCGCGGCGGCCCGGGTCGCCCAGGCCGCCGATCAGTTCGGCGCCCAGACCGTTCCAGGCCACCACGTCGAGGCGGTGGTTCGTAGCGAAGGCCGGGAGGTCGGCCATGGCGTCCAGGGCCCGCTGGAGCACGGAGCTGACCCGGGCCTTGGGCGCGGGTTCGCGCCGGGCGCCGGCCAGGGTGGCCAGGTGCCTGCGCTCTGCCGCGTCCAGGCCGAGCGCCCTGGCGAGTGCATCGAGCACCTCGGGGGACGGCTGGGTGGCCCGGCCCTGTTCGAGGCGTACGTAGTAGTCCACGCTGATCCCAGCCAGCTGGGCCAACTCCTCGCGGCGCAGCCCGCGCACGCGCCGACGGCCGCCGCCGGCGATCCCGACGTGCTCCGGCGCGACGCGCCCACGGCGGGCGCGCAGAAAGCCGCCGAGTGCCCGCCGGGTGTCGCCGATCCCGTCGACCCCGTCGATCCGGTCGGCGTTCCTGGTGCGATCGATTCCGTCGCCGTTCTCGGTGGGGTTGGCTATGCCGTCTGTCTGCTTGATCTGGTCCACGCCGTCCATGCGCTCAAGTATGGGTGGTCCTCGCAGTACCAGGACCGGGGGTCCACCGGCCGAACGGGGTGCTGGCTACCCGTCCGGGCCTGCGAGAACGTGACGGCATGACCGATGCCACGCCGCAGCAGCAGCGGCAAAAGAAGATCCTCGTCGTCAGCGCCCACCCCGAACCCCATTCGCTCAACTCCTCTCTGACCGCCTTCGCGGTCGAGCACTTGCGCGCGGCAGGGCACGAGGTACGGGTGTCCGACCTCTACGCGATGAAGTGGAAGGCGGCGCTGGACGCCGACGACGTCCCCGACCACCCCGCGGACCAGCGGCTGCACGTGCTGGCCGCCCACGAGCGGGCCACGCTGGCGGGCCGGCTTTCGCCCGACATCGCGGCCGAGCAGGAGAAGGTGCGCTGGTCGGACGCGGTGATCCTGCAGTTCCCGCTGTGGTGGTTCTCCGTGCCCGCGATACTCAAGGGCTGGTTCGACCGGGTGTTCACCTTCGGGTTCGCTCACGGCCCGGCAGTCGGCCCGCCCTACAGTGAGGGCGCCCTGGCGGGGCGGCGTGCGCTGGTGTCGGCGACGATCGGCGCCCAGGAGTCGGGGTTCTCCGACCGGGGCATCCACGGGCGGCTCGCGGACGTCCTCCATCCGGTGCAGCACGGCCTGTTCTGGTTCACCGGCATGGCGCCGCTCGAACCGTTCGCGGTGTACGGCGCCAACGAGCTGCCCACGGAGCGGTTCGCGGCGGCGCAGCGGGAGTACGGGCAACGGCTCGACGGGCTCTTCACGGACGAGCCGGTCCCGTTCCGGTCGCTCGTCGGCGGCGACTACGACCGCGACATGCGGCTGCTGCCGGGCGTGGAGGCACCCGGGACGAACGGACTGGAGATCCACCTCCGCCCGCACGGCTGAGCGGCTGGCCCGCTCCCGCGCCCTCGGCCGGGCGCATTCGCCTCACCGACGTTCCCCACCCCACGGGATGGGGAACGAGAGCACGTCTGGCGAACAGGGTCCGGCGCAGGGTGCACAGGGCTGGGGAATTTCAGGGCTCTGACCGCAGTTGCGTGAATGATCTTGTGGAGAGGTGGCGGATCAAGTGCCGCCTGTGCACCACTCGGTCAGGTCATGCGGATGCCTGTGGATCTGCGCGTCCCAGCACGTCGGCGAGGGGAGTGCCGGTTCGGGGCCGGTTTCACCGACGCCCAGGTGGCTCAGGATCAGATCGACCTGCATCCAAGTCGGGTCAGCTCGCGGTGAGTTGGGGGGTCGTGCGCGAGCGTGGCGGGAACGGCCCCGGTGATGGTGTCAGGCCCTGGCGCCTGCCGCTGGCGGACCGGCCGCTTCTGGCCCTGGAACCGGCCTTGCACCCAGCCGACGCGCTGGAACGGTTGTGGAGCGAGGACGGCCCGTTGATCCCGGTCCCCGACCGGAAGGGCGGCGCCTCCTCACGTCACTACCGGCTCTCGTAAACGTACAGGTCATCATCGACATCGATGCCGACAACCGCCTGGTGGTCGCCGCGGCCCACCCGCTGCCCGGCACCACCGCCGACGCGGACCTGAGCCGGTGTCGCGCCGGGAAGGCAGGGAGGAGTACCCACTCCTTGCCACTTTCAACTTATAGCGCACTGGGGGGCTTGCGGCAAGGCCCTGGTCGTGGGGCACAATCGCGGGCCGAGGCCAGAACCTGCAGAAATGAGAGATTCGCGAAGTGTGTGCGCTGTTGTCGGTTTATGGATCGTGCAGTGAAGTCGAGTCGGTGGTGGGACGCGCACTGCGGGTGCGGGCACTCGACACCGAGATGCGGGTGTGCGCGCCGTCGAACGTCGCGGCAGCGACCACGGATCGGAGCTGATGACATGAACCCCCTGACCACCACCGCGTTCGACCTTCCCGACCGCCTCTCCCACAAGGCCGATCCGGCGCTGATCGACGGCGACGAGCAACACTTCGCGGCCATCGCAGAGAGCCTCGAGCAAGCGATCGCCGAGCTGTCCGACCGCCTCGAGGCCGAGCGCAGGGCTCCCGGCGGCATCGGCCGGGCGGCGATGGACCGGGACACGGAGATCCACCGGCTGACCGGTCGCCTGCGCGCCTTGCGTCGCTTCGGCCTGGACCTGTGCCTCGGGCGCATCGTCAGCGCGGACGCCGCCAAGCCCGTGTACATCGGACGACTCGGCCTCACCGACAGCTCGGGCCGTCGGCTGCTGCTCGACTGGCGCTCCCCCGCGGCTGAACCGTTCTTCGCGGCGACCCACGCCAACCCGATGAGCCTGGCCAGCCGCCGCAGGTACCGCTGGACCCGCGGCCGGATCAGCGACTACTGGGACGAGGTGTTCACCGCCGACGGGCTCGAAGGGCATGCCGCGCTCGACGACCAATCCGCCTTCATCGCCAGCCTGGGCAGCAATCGGTCGGACCGGATGCGCGACGTGCTTGGCACCATCCAGGCCGACCAGGACGCCATCATCCGAGCGGGATCCCGCGGCGCTCTGGTCGTCGACGGCGGCCCGGGTACGGGCAAGACCGTCGTCGCCCTGCACCGCACGGCCCACCTCCTCTACTCCGATCCTCGTCTCGGTCACCGTCGGGGCGGCGTACTGTTCGTCGGTCCGCACCAGCCCTACCTGGCCTACGTCGCCGACGTCCTCCCCAGCCTCGGAGAGGAGGGCGTGCAGACCTGCACCGTGCGGGACCTCGTCGCCGAGGGAGCCGGAGCAGCGCTCGAGAGCGACCCGGACGTGGCCCGTCTGAAGTCGTCCGCGAACATGGTGAAGGCGATAGAGCCTGCCGTCGGCATCTACGAAGAGCCGCCCACCAAGGGGATGACCGTCTCGACCCACTGGTCCGACATCTGGCTGAGCGCCGACGATTGGGCCGCGGCGTTCGACGCACCGGAACCAGGTACTCCGCACAACGAAGCGCGCGACCAGATCTGGGCGGAACTGGTCACGATCCTGCTGGACAAGCACGACGGCGACGCCGACGGCGATGACGACGTCTCGCCCGACCTGTTCCGCAGGTCGCTGCAGCAGAACAGGGAGCTGGTCGGGACCCTCAACCGCGCGTGGCCGATGCTCGAACCGACCGACCTCGTCGGCGACCTGTGGTCGGTACCCGCCTACCTGCGCAAGTGCGCTCCTTGGCTCAGCATCGACGAGATTCGGAAGCTGCAGCGCGAGGACGCCCAGGCCTGGACGGTCTCCGACCTGCCGCTCCTGGACGCGGCACGGCAGCGGCTCGGCGACCCGGAGGCGGCACGGCGCAAGCGTCGGGACGAGGCCATCCTCGCCGCCCAGCGCGAGCGCATGGCGCAGGTCGTCGACAACCTGATCGACGCCGCGGCCGACTCCGGCGCCGACGGTGACGACGGCGAAGGCCTGGTGACGATGCTGCGCGGTGAGGACGCCGGGGTCAGCCTGGTCGACGAGACCGCACTGCCCAGTACCGAACCGGACCTGCTCGCCGGCCCGTTCGCGCACATCATCGTGGACGAGGCGCAAGAACTGACCGACGCGGAGTGGCAGATGCTGCTGCTCCGCTGCCCGTCCCGGAGCTTCACGATTGTCGGGGACCGTGCCCAGGCCAGGCACGGGTTCACGGAGTCCTGGCAGGAACGGCTCGAGCGGATCGGGCTCGACCGGATCAACGTGGCCTCCCTGAGCATCAACTACCGCACGCCGGAAGAGGTCATGGCGGAGGCCGAGCTGGTCATCCGAGCCGAGCTCCCGAACGCCAATGTGCCGACCTCCATCCGCAGCAGCGGCATCCCCGTCGTCCACGGATCTGTTGCGGATCTGGACGCGATCCTCGGCACCTGGCTCGCTGCGCATGCCGACGGGATCGCCTGCGTCATCGGCGATCCCACGTTCCGAGCGACGCCCCGCGTCCGGTCGCTGACCCCGGAGCTCTCTAAGGGGCTCGAGTTCGACCTGGTCGTCCTCGTCGACCCGGAGGAGTTCGGTAAGGGGGTCGAAGGAGCGGTCGACCGCTATGTCGCGATGACCCGGGCGACCCAGCAGCTCGTCATCCTCACGAGCTCCTGACGTCGACCAGGACAACGTGATCGCCGCCCGACGATCATGAGGACCGCCAGCGCAGGAGTCTGCCTGGGCTGCGCGGTCCGCGCCGGGCCTAGACAGCCGCCGATGACGATCCGGGTGTGAGAGAGGTCGACGATCCGGGTGTGAGGGAGGTCGACGACCCGGCCGAGCGGGAGCAGGCCCTCGGGCGTTGCGGCGCGGTAGCCGAGGATCGTGGGCTCGGGACCGCCGCCGTGGTGGCCACGCCGACGCCGCACCGGCAAGGCAACAGCGCTGTTGCCCTCCCCTTGACTGTTGTATGCCCACTGAGCAGGCCAAAGGTTGCCTGGAATCCCCAGCACGGGTCTGGGAACTGGCTGGCCTGGGTGAGGTCAGCCCGGGATGATCAAGTTCATGGCACGTGGGGACCTGTCGCATGAACAATGGGCGCTGCTGGAACGGGTGTTGCCGGTTGCCGGTTGCGGTTGCCGGGGTGGGTAGGCCGGCAACCGGCAGGCGAGACTGATCCATGGGGTCCGGTGGCGGGGTACGGACCGGGGCCCCCGAGGCGCGACCTCCCGCCGCGTACGGGCCCTGAGTATCGGTCGCATCGCCAACGGGCCGACCATCCGGATGGCGGGTCGCACGCCAGCGCCAGTCACCACGGCAGGCAAGCTCTGACCCTCGCGGTCATACTGGAGTGGTGCGGCATGGGCATACCGGGCGCTACGGCGAGGACGCCTTCCGCCCGGAGGAGACCGGCGAGGCCGCCCGCATCGATCTGGGTGCGCTCGCCTACGACGAGGTGACCGCGGCACGGCTGACGGCACTGGGCGCCGGCCCCGGCTGGCACTGCCTGGACGTCGGAGCCGGGACCGGCACCGTAGCGCGGTGGCTGCTGGAGTCGGCGGGTGTCACCTCCGTCCTCGCCGTTGACCGGGACACCCGGCTCCTGCCGGCCGACCACCCACCAGGGCTGGTGGTCCAGACCGCCGACATCACCGCACCGGACTTCGACCCCGGCCGCTTCCACCTCGTCCACGCCCGCTTCGTCCTGATGCATCTGCGCTCCTGGCGGCGCATGATCGCCGGCCTGGCTTCCCTGCTCGTCCCAGGTGGAGTGCTGGTGCTCAGCGACGCCGTCGATCTGACCACCGCCTCCGCGCCGGCCACCCCGTACACCGTGGTCATGCGCGCGATGTGGCAGGCGCTACGGCAGACCATCGGCACGGACATCTCCTGGGTACCGGAGTACCCGTACTTCCTTCTGGAGGAGAGCCTGCACTCGGTGGCCGCCGAAATCCACGTACCGCCGCTGCTCCCCGACAGTCCGCTCAATCGCTTCTGGGCCGACACCTGGGAGCGCACCCGGGGCGCCATCCTGGCGACGGGCCAGGTCGACGAGCCACAGCTCGAACGGGCCCGGCACGCCCTGTCCTCCCCTGATTCCGCCGCCCTCTCCCCCGGCATGCTCACCACCTGGGGCTGGAAGCCCCAGCACTCCGTCGGCACCCCACACCCGTGACCGGCCCCTGACAGCTAGCCTCGTTCCACCGATCAATTGCCGTTCCAAGCACTGAACTTGACGACACGTATGCCCACTGAACTGGAACGACGAGGGTTTCCTACGGTTCCACATACGCAGGTCGAGAGAGCATCCGCGAGATGCCGTCTTCTAGCGTGCGCGGCGGCCCGCAAAATCACCGTAAGCGATCACCCCCCGTCCCCACGATGACCGGCAATTCAGCTATACGTCGCGGGCGATGGAGATGAAGCGTTCGAGTTCGCCGGGGATGTCGGGACCGGTGGGCTGGTAGACGATTTCGGTGATGCCGTCTCGTGCGTAGGCGCTGAGCTGGTCTCGGATGCGGTCGGGGGTGCCGGTGACGGTGGTGGAGGTGATTGCCTGCCAGCTTCCGGCGTTCCAGGCGGCGTTGTCCGCTGCGTTGAGGTCGGTGAGGTGCTGATCGTGTACGGCGAGGTGGCGTTCGGTGCGGGGATGGGCGGTGATCGCATCGAGCCAGGCTTGTCCGCCGGGGAGGGTGGTGGGGTCGCCGCCGAATTCGTAGGCGGCGTGGTAGGCCAGTGCGTTGCCGGGGCCGGCGGCGGCGCGGACGCGGGGGGAATCGAGTGGTTCGTCTTCGCTCAGGACGGTGCCGTGGATGGCTAGGGCGGCCCAGGTGAATTCGTGGGCGTGGGCAGTTTCGCCGTTGACGGTGAACAGGCCGTCAGCGATCTCGTGGGAAACAGCGAGACCTTTGGGGCCGATAGCTGATACCAGCACAGGGATGTCGATGGGTCGCTGCGGTGCGTTCGTGCCGGGATGCATCATGCGCATGGGAGCGCCGTCCCATTCCACGGTGTCACCGTGCAGCAGACTGCGTACCGTCCGGACGTACCTGCTGAGGTAGGACCAGGTGGCCGGGGGTGCGCCGAGGGCGCGCGTGCCGTTGAAGCCGGTGCCGAAGGCGAGGGCCACTCGGTCGGGTGCGAGGGCGGCGAGGGTGGCGGCGCCGGAGGCGTTGACCATCGGATGGCGGAGCGTCGGGACGAGGACACCGGGGGCGAGGCCGATGCGGTGGGTGCGTTCGGCGGCCAGCGCGAGCATCGCCCAGACGTCGGGGCTTTGGGCGGGGGTGTCGTGGAGCCAGGCGCGGTGGTAGCCCAACTGCTCAGCGACGGCGATGTGTTCGGGAGAGTGCAGAGATGTGGCGAACTGGCAGGACACGTCCATCGGTCAGGCTCCTTGGAGAGAAAGGAAATCCCACCTCCCAGAATCACCCCTGGGACTCTGAGCTGGGCGGGAACTTGGCGGTCACGAAAACACTGTGGCTGTGGCAGATTCCGCCGACGCGCACGACAACCCGTGCAACCCGTACCTCCCATGCAACCCGTACCTGGTCGGGGCCGGCTGTGGCACTTCACGATCAATGATCTCGAACGGCCCGCCGATGGCAGTCACCTGCGCGACTCGACAGGCACTCATCTGTATCCCCGTCTTGGGGTGTGGGTCTGAATCTGAAGCTCTACGCCGGCATGTGGCCACGACGGCCCCGCGAACTGAACGACAGATCAGATGCGTCGTTGCGGTATTAGATTTGCGCTCTGCCGCCATCGACGAACAGTTCGATTCCCGTGACGAAGCTGGAGTCATCCGAGGCCAGAAATAGCGCCGCCTTGGCAACTTCATCAGGCTCCCCCATACGGCCCATCGGAATGGTGGACGCGATCTTCGCGATGGCGTCTTGAGGTTGCATCGCCACAAGCGGCGTTTCGATCGGGCCAGGACTGAGGACATTGCAACGGATACGGCGATCCTTCAGTTCCACTGTCCACCCTCGGACGAAATTTCGGATGGCAGCCTTGCTCGCACCGTAGACCGAGAACGCGGAGGTTCCCTTGACGCTCGCAACGGAGCCCATGAGAATGACAGAAGCGCCATCGTTCAATAGCGGTAGGGCCTTTTGCACCGTGAAGAGCGCACCCTTCACATTGATGTTGAAAATTTTGTCGAAATGCTCTTCCGTGACGTCTTCCAGCGAAGCGAACTCACCTAGACCGGCGTTGGCGCAAACAATATCGATTCGCCCCTTTGTCTTGACGGTCTCGTAGAGGCGGTCAAGGTCCGCCAGTTCGGCGACGTCACCCTGAACGCCGGATACGTTGCTGCCGATTGCCTTCACGGCATCGTCGAGTTCTTTCTGGCGGCGGCCCGTGATGAAGACATAAGCGCCCTCTCTGACGAAGAGCTTTGCCGTGGCCAGTCCGATCCCCGCGGTGCCGCCGGTGATGACCGCCACCTTTCCCTGCAACTTGCCCATGGCCGCCACTCCCGACATTCTCAAGTATGACTGGTCGGATGGTCCGAGTTCATCCCGGATGCCGCGAACATCATAGTTCGGGGAGATCAGCTGAAGCCGATATGCCCACGCCCAATGGCGAATTAGAGCGCCAATCGGCGGTCCTGCGCCAAGGCCCTAAAGGCCGTGTCCTACATGACTGTTGATCGTTGGCGGGAGAGCAGGCGGCCGCGAACGCGTGGGGTGTATATATGACGTCCGTTTCCCCTCGTCAGGGACCGATTCGTGTCGGTGTCGTAGGCCTGAGCGCGAGGGGCGGGTGGGCGGCCACCGCCCATGTGCCGGCGCTGGCCGGGCTCGACGGATACGAGTTGCGGGCGCTCAGCGCCAGCAGCGACGAGTCGGCGCGTGCGGCAGGCGAGAAGTATGCGGTGCCGCTGACCTTATTGAGAACCTGCGTCCCCAGGTCACCCACGTGACGAGCGGGGCGGTCGCGGCCAAGAGTGCCGAGGACCAGATCGCCGTCACCGGTCTGCTCGAATCGGGCGCCGTGGCCGCTATGCACTTCCGTGGCGGCACTTCCCGCGCCACCGAGTTTCACTGGGAGATCAACGGCACCGAAGGTGATCTCGTCGTCAAGGCCGACCAGGCTCAGTGGTGGTGCGGGCAGCTGCGGTTGTACGGCGCCGGAGGCAACGACGGCATCTTGACCGAACTTCCGGTTCCCGCCCGCTACCAGCGGTCGCTGACGCAATGGACCGAGCGATCCGCCGAGCCCGCCTACAACGTCGCCCACGAGTACGCGCTTCTGCGCGACCAGATCACCGGGAGCCGTGCACCGGACGCGGACGGCGTTCCCACCTTCCGGCACGCGGTCCGGCGGCACGGCATGCTGGAAAAGATCCGAGAGGCGGCACGGACCGGCCGGAAGGTCACACTCGCAGAGCAAGGCTCGTAGGAGCGTGCCCTACATGGTGAGGTTGCGGAAGCGTTTGTAGCAGTCGAGGGCGGCCGCCGGCCCAAGAAGGGCCAGGTAGTTGCCCGGTGACGCTCGTAGCGGTGGTTGAGTTTCAGCGCCTGGCTATCGTGCAGATTGAGGAACGGGCCGTGGTAGATGTTCAATATGCCGCACGGATCGCGATGACCGATGGCTCAGGGCTGATGGAGACCGGATCCCGTGAGTGACTTGCCCCCGAGGCGAACGGAAGTACGCGCAGTGGCACGGTTTCTGCGTCGGAAAGCCAGTCGAGCCAGTGCTCTGCGCACGGCCCTGGACGGTCGTCGGAATACACACAGCTCACGACGTAGGCCTTGGAAACCCGTTGACCGCGGCATTCACTCCCACAGCCCACTTTTGTGACCTGGTTGGAGTGCGTGGCCGCGCCTGGCGGTGCGGATGGGTGAACACTCAGATGCCGTAGGCCTCACGGAAGGCGAGAACCAAATGGCAGCTTTTGCGGTCCCCGGCTCACCGCGCCGAATACGTCGCAACCACGTCATCGTGGCCGGGTGCGCCATGGCCCTGTGCACGACCGTGGCAGCCCCTGCCGCCGCGGACGGTGGCACGACCACGACCGCGACCAAACCCACCATCGTGCTGGTGCACGGGGCGTTCGCGGACGCCTCTAGCTGGAACGGGGTCGTCGAGCGGCTCGAACGCCGTGGCTACACCGTCATCGCCCCCGCCAACCCGCTACGCGGGCTGTACAACGACTCCACCTACATCGCCTCCGTGCTGGACAGCATCAAGGGTCCGATCGTGCTGGTGGGTCACTCGTACGGCGGCGCCCTGATCAGCTCGGCCGCCGCGGGCAACCCCCGGGTGAAGTCCCTGGTGTACGTATCGGCACTGATGCCCGACGTGGGCGAGAGCGGCATGTCCCTGGCCGCCAGGTTCCCCAGCGAACTCGGCACCGCCACGAAGTCCGTTCCCTACCGGGTCGGCGGCGGCGTCAGCGGGACCGACCTCTACCTCAAGCCCGACAAGCTCCATCAGGTCTTCGCCGCCGACCTGCCGGAGAGCACCACGCGGGTCATGGCGGTGACCCAACGGCCCGTGGCAACGACCGCGTTCTCGGAGAAGGCCACGGTGGCTGCCTGGAAACACATACCGTCGTGGTTCCTCGTCGCGAAGCAGGACCAGACCATCAACCCCGACCAGGAACGCTTCGAGGCGAAGCGCGCGGGTTCGCACACGGTGGAGATCGACTCCTCCCATGTGGCCATGATCGCCCACCCCGAAGCGGTCACCGACCTCGTTCTCCAAGCCGCCACGGCGGCCGATTCCGTCCGGCCTGGGCTGGCCGACACCGGATCCAGGGCCGAGACCGCCCTCACCGGCATCGCCGCCGCCTCGTTGATCGCGGGCGCAGGAGCCGTCCTCCTCGGTCGCCGGCTGAGGCGCCCCGCGCCCTGACGGCGCTCCAGGGCTCACCCGGGCGCTGGTCCCTCCTGCGCCACCGTCGACCGTAATAGGCGTACGGCCGGCTTCGATGCAGTTTTCCACCGCGCACACCACCGAAGCCCTCACGGGACCACGTCACAGCCACCTCGGTGATCGCCGTCGTACGAGGCCAGGGAGACAGATGCGGAACGCAGACGTCCCGCGGGCGCTGGTCCTCGGGGCCACCGGCCGCACCGGAGCGGCGGTCGTGAGGACTCTGGAGGCGACCGCCGGCCAAGCGGTTCCGGTGCGTGCTTCACGCAGCAAGGCGGCCGTCGAGCAGTGGAACGAGGAGGGGAAGGAAGCGGTCCGCATCGATCTCGATGAGCCCGACACCTTCCCCGGCGCGCTGGAGGGCATCGACCGGGTATTCCTGATGACCGGATACACCTCGGCGATGAACCACCAGACGAAGACGTTGGTGGACGCCGCCGAGGACGCCGGTGTCGGCTTCCTGGTGCACCTGGGCGTGTTCAGCGACGGGCGGTCGACCGACCCGCACTTCGCGTGGCACGAACTGGTGGAGCGCTATATCGCAGGCTCCAAGCTGGCCTGGGCGAATGTGCATCCACATGTGTTCATGGAGAACCTGCTGGGCATCAACCGGCTGCGCGACGGCCAGATGGTGTGGCCGATGGGCGACAAGCAGGTCGGCTGGATCGCCAACGACGACATCGCGGCGGTCGTGGCCAAGGTCCTGGCCGAAGGCCCCAAGACGCATGCGGGTAAGGACTACTACCTGTCCGCCGATCTCCTCAATGGCGCCGAGGTGGCCGAGGTCCTCTCCGCCGCCCTCGGTCGGGAGATCCCCGCGCTGGTCCTGACCCCGGACGATCTGCAGCGCATGATCGACGCGGGGCTGAACACCGCGCCCGCCAACATGGACGCCGCGTACGCTGCCAGCACGCTGATCTGGGCACGACAGACCTACGAGGGCCGGATGGACTACTCCGCGGTCACCACCAGCACGGTCCAGGACCTGCTCGGCCGAGAGCCCATCCATCTCGGTGCGTGGGCCACCACGCACCGTCAGGAACTGCTCGATCAACTGTCCTGACCGTTGCGGCAGAGCGCATGCCAGAGGGAGGCGTACGTGCTGCCGTCCAGCGGCGCGTCGGAGCCGTAAGCGCACTGGCTCTTTCCCTCCACCCGTGCTGTGCGCCGAATCCATGTCGGCGCCGTCAGCTCGAAAGCCTGGTGAGTGCTGGGAGTGTCCCGCCTGTAGAGGCCGACGATCTGTGGCGGCGCCCACACCGCCGGCGCCGTTGCGGCACCGAGCACGGATACCACGAGAGTCACCAAGCGTTGCTCGTACGCCTGCCCGCCGTCGGAATGCGGGCCTGGTTGGGCATGCCTTCGGAGGGAGAGGACCTGCCTGAGCGAGGCGAGTCGGCTCGCGACGATCCGCGGTCGATCGCCGTCGTGAGCGGAAACCTCATGCGGCCGAGCCGGTCAGCGGTCGGGCGGGAAGTGGTCACCGAACATCGGCAGGCCGCTGGCGGTCTCGGCGTGGGTCGCCTCATCCTGCAGGACGTCCCAGTGTTCGGCGAGCTTGCCGTTTTCCATGCGCACCACGTCGGCCGCCACCGAGGCGGCGGGGCTGCCATTGCCGCTGAAGCGGCCGTAGAGCATGACGTGATCGCCTTCGGCGAGGACGAGCTGGTGCTCGTAGCGCAGGGTGTCCGGCAGCGCGCGGATCAGGTCGAACAGACCCGCGCGTCCTGGTGCGATGTGCGCGCTGTGCTGGATGTAGCGCTCGGACCAGAAATGTTCGGCGGCGGCGTAGTCACGCTTGTTGAACAGCGTGTCGAACGCTTCCAGCACCAGTGCTTTGTTCTGTTCGGGAGTAGTCATGTGGTCCTCCTCGCGGTAGCTGCTGCATCCCCTCGCCGCCCATCATCATGTCGATTGACATGGTTTTCTGCACCCACCGCGCCGCCAAGCGCACGCGGCTGATTCTCGCCGACTCGGATATTCGGCAGACATGTCTGTCCAATAGGGAACCGGGCTGCCGCGAGGCTCATCAGCTCTCTTGGATGGCGCGTTCTCCGCCGCCACCGCTGCGGGGGCGCAGCGCGCCTCACCTTGCTGATTGCGGAGCGACCTCCGCGTCTGGGCAGGTCAGTTGGCGGTGTGACCGCCATCGACGTTGAGGATGTGTCCGGTGATGAATGAAGCTTCGTCCGATGCCATGAAAACGATCGCGTCGGCAAGCTCCTTCGGGAGGCCGAGGCGGCCCAACGGAACATCCGCCACCAGAGCCGCCTTGTTCTCCGGTACGCCGGTAAAACGGGTCAGCATGCCGGTGTCTGTAGGACCTGGCGCCACGCCGTTCACGCGGATTCCAGACTTGGCGAGCTCGAGCGCCACGGACTTGGTGATGCCTTCGACGGCATGTTTGCTGCCGACATAGAGGGAGGCTCCCGCCGCACCCTCGTGCCCGTAGGTCGAGGAGATATTGATGATTGTTCCGCTGCCCTGTCCTTGCATGACGCGCACTTCGTGTTTCATGCTCAGGATCACGCCGAGAACATTCGTGTCGAACGTCGCGGCGTAGGTTTCCGCGGTCTGGTCCGTGATCGGGCCGACCTTGCCTTCGGTGCCGGCATTGTTCACCGCGACATCGAGACGGCCGAACTGTGCGACGGTCTCGTCGACCAGAGCGCGGATGTCATCCTCCTTGCGGACGTCCGCGTTGATGAACTCGGCCTCGGAACCGTAAGAGCGAAGCTCCTCGGCGAGCGTCTTGCCTGCGTCATCGCGTCGACCGGCAACGACCACCTTCGCGCCCTTCTTGGCGAAGGCGACGGCGGTGGCGTGGCCGATGCCACTGAGCGCTCCGGTGATCAGAATAACGGGCTTGTTCATTTCAACTCCTGGGCTTCTGTGCTGCCGGGCGACCTGGTCGCGGACGCGTTCGCTCGGACTCGGGTGCGTACTGCTTGGCTGGTTCTTCACCGGCTTCGGCTCGGGGACCTGGTGGTAGCTCAGCCGCGGGGTGGCTCCGTCCGGGGCGAGTGTGGCGAGTTGGGGGCTCGCGCCTTGGGCGACGTCCTGCCCCAGTGCCTCGGCCCATAAGTGGGCGAGTTTCTCGGCTTCGGCGTCAGCGTCGGCAGCGGCGTCGACGCTCAGGCCGTACACGGTGTTGCTCATGAGCGTCTGCCTCTCAGGGCAGACAGGTTCAGATGGCGGTGCGGCCGCCGTCGACGGCGATGGTCGCGCCGGTGACGTAGCCGGCCTTCGGCGAGACAAGGAAGGCGACGACCTCGGCGATCTCGGCGGGCTCGGCGGCGCGCTTCATCGCGGTGGTCTCGGCGAGCGCGTCGAACAGGTCGCGGGCCTCGGGCCGGGTGTAGACCGGGCCGGGGGCGACGGTGTTGAAGCGGACGCCGCGGCCGCTGTACTCGGCGGTCCAGCCCCGCGTCAGTGACGCCAGTGCGGCCTTGGTCGCGCCGTACGCGGCGCCGGTGGCCAGGCCGAGGCTGCCGGCCATGCTGCCGATGTTGATCACGCTGCCCGATCCCTTCGCCGCCATCGCCGGGGCGAACGCGGCGACGAGGAAGAAGGGCGCGCGGACATTGCTGGCGAACATCGCGTCGTACTCGGAGACCTTCATCTCCTCGGTCGGTGCCCAGACGGCTTGCCCGGCGTTGTTGACCAGGACGTCGATCTCGCCGACCTCGCCGGCGAGCCGGTCGATGCCGGCCGGGTCCTCAAGGTCCGCCTCGACGAACCGGGCGTGGCCGCCGGCGGTGGTGATCTCGTTGACGGTCTCGGCGCCGCGCTGAGCGTTGCGGCCGGCCACGACGACAGACATTCCATCGGCAGCGAGCCGCTTGGCGACCGCCCGGCCGATGCCGGACGTAGCCCCGGTGACCAGGGCAGTAATGGGGTGCAGGTCGAGGTTTTCGTGCTCCACAGACATGGGATGCACCTTCCACAACTGTCATCCAGACCGGTCTGTCTGGTAACACTTCCAACCTAGACAGACCTGTCTGGATATGTCAATGGGAAGGCGCGACCAAATCAAAGACAGACAGACCTGTCTGCTACTATGCGGGTATGTCTGAGAAGGTGCTGTCACCGAAGGCACGCAGCGCGGCAGCGCGGGCGCGGCTGCTGGCCGCCGCCAATGAGCTGTTCTACGCCGAGGGTGTCCAGTCGGTCGGGATCGACCGCGTCATCGAGCACGCCGGAGTCGCGAAAGCAACGCTGTACAGCGCATTCGGCAGCAAGGACGGCCTGGTCCGCGCCTACCTGCAGGCACGGCACGCCGCGACCGCCGAGCGCATGGCACACGAACTCGAGACCCGTTACGACACTCCGAAGGAGCGCCTGGTCGGCGCGTTCGAGGTGCAGGGTCTGTCGTTCACCGAGCCGGGATTCCGTGGCTGCGCGTTCATCAGCGCGAGTGCCGACGCCCCACCCGGCGGCGTCGTCGAGCAGGCCGCACAGGACTATCGCACCTGGCTGCATGAGCTGTTCTTCGACCTCGCCCAGCAGGCAGGCGCCAAGGATGCGAAGCCACTCGCCCACCAGCTGGTACTGCTCTACGACGGCGCCGGGATCAGCGCCTGGCTGGACCGCGATCCCAGCGCCGAAACGGCGGCCCGCGCCGTAGCCGCCGCCCTGGTCGACGCCGCCATCCCAGACTGAACCAGCCTTGTTCCCATCTCGCAGCCGACGTCTGCACGTCATGCCGGAGCCGAAGCCGAGTTCCTGCGGGGAGGTACTCCCACTGGGTGTCCGCGTGCAGCACGTAGAGGATCCCGCGCAGCACCTGCCGGTCGTGGACCAGGGCGAGGTGGTCACCGTCGCGGTCGTTGCTGGGCAGCGGAAGCGGCCTTCGGCCTCGGTGACGGCCCGGTCGTAGGCCTCGACGTCCGCGACGTTGCCCTTGAGGTGGCGCGATCTCCCTGAGATTCTCGACTCCTCGCCTGCAGTCTCGCCGGAGGGGACCGCATGACCCAGAAGTCACGACTGACGCCTGATGAGAACGCCTTGTTCGATGAGGAGATCGGACATCGCGGGTACGCTCCGCAAGGGGATGAAGAGGGGGAGCCGGACGTGGCCCCACCCGGGCCCGGGCCCGGTCCCGTCTCCTCGACCGCCGAAACGCCGGCCCAGTAGCGTGACTGGAGAACCGACGGACTCCGAATTATCGCGTGCGCACGACCTGATGCGCCGATACGGCGCGACCGCTGACCCTGAGCTCCTGTACGAGCTCATGCAGCTCAAGACGCTCCAGCAGTCCGTGCCTGGCCGTCCGCCCGGTCGCATGTACCTGCTGGCTGCGACCGCCCTCATCGAGCGATTCGACCGGACCGAGGAGACCAGGTACCTGGACAAGGCGATCAGCATGCTCCGAGGCGCTTGGCAGGCACAGCCCGAGGGCGATCCTCAACGTCACCGGATCCTTTGCGACTTGGGTTCCTCGTTGCGATCCCGGTTCGAACGGACCGGAGACTCCGCAGACCTTGACGAGGCCGTCGAGATCGGACGGCAGACGGTGGAGATGACTCGGCCGGGGCAGCCGGACCATGCGGGAATGCTGTCCCACCTGGGTACCTCGCTCATGGATCGCTTCGGCGGTGCCGGGGCCCACTCGGATCTCGATGAGGCGATTGCCTGCTTCCGCCTCGCGGTCGACGGGGAATCATCTCCCGGCCTGCGCCGCGCCATGTATCTCAACAACCTGAGCAGCGCACTGCAGGCTCGCTTCGCCGACACCGGGGAGCTCGCGTCGCTGGACGAGGCGGTCGACGCCTGCCGAAGGGCGGTGTCGGCGGCGCCTGCCGGCAGCCCTGAGCACGCCGCGGTGCTGGCGAACCTGAGCCGCGCGCTGCAGTCCCGGTTCGGACGGTTCGGTGAGCCGGCGGACCTGGACCAGGCGATCACGCACGCACAGCGAGCGATCCAGCTGATGCGCGAGGGGAATCCGAATCTCCGGCAGATCCGCCTGACCCTCGGCGGCGCCCTGCGGTCCCGGTTCGAGTGGCACCGACGTCTTGCCGACCTGGACGAGGCGATTACCCAGTTCAGGCTCGTAGCTGACACCGTTCCGGCGGGCCATCCGCAGCGCCGCGCCTACCTGACGGATCTCAGTGCCGCACTTCTCGTCAGGTTCGGGGCGACCGGCGACATGGTGGATTTCCTGCAGTCTGCGAAGTACGCGGGACCCGAGGTGGCTCCTGTGGCACCCGACGAGCCGGAGGCGCAGCACGGATGAGCATCGACGACGACCACGCGATCGGCCTTGTCCGCCAGTGGATGCGCACCCGCGATCCCGGTTTGCTGTCGGACGCGATCACCGCGTTGAGGTACCAGGTGGTGGCGGCGGCTTCCCGTCGCCGCCCCGATCGGGAGTCCGAGCAGATCCTGGTAAGCCTGCTCATGACCCGCGCCGAGCAGTCAGGAACGCCGGCCGACCTGGACGAGGCGATCCGGATGATGCGCCGGGCCGCGCAGGAGACGGAGGGGCACGCCGCCCTGTCATGGCTGGGCAGGGCGCTTTTCGCCAGGTTCCAACGCACCGATGAGCAGCAGGACCTCGGTGAGGCCATCGACGCTCTCAGCCGGGCGGTGACCGCGGCGCCCGCCCATGCTCCGGGCTACCCCGTCCTGGTGACCGACCTGCTCAAGGTCTCGTGGATTCCGTTGGACCGGGCCGGGGACGCCAGAGCGCTGGCCAAGGCGATCACCACCGCACAACGGTCCATCGGCCTTGTGCCGGACAGCAGTCCGGGCAAGTTCCGACTCGCCCTGGCGATCAGCGATGCGCTGTGGCACCAGTTCAATCACGCTCAGGACGTCGCGGACGTCGAGCGGGTGATCGAACTGTGCCGAGGGGCGATACGCCTGGCTTCCGACGACCTCATGGAGCGCACCCGCTTGCTGTCCCGTTTCGGCGAGGCCCTCCAGGCACGGTTCACCAGGCACGGCGACCCAGCCGATCTGGACGAAGCGGTCGTCGTCGGCCGACTCGCTGTGGACACCATGCCAGCCGGCCAGCCTCGCCCGGCACGGATCCTGTTCAACCTGAGCACGGCTCTGCGATCCCGCTTCAAACGCGCCGGGCGGCTGGACGACCTGCAAGAAGCGATCAGCCTCGCGCAACGGGCGGTGGCGGAGACGGAGCCCGACGACTCGGAGCGGTACCTGTACCGGGCCGCCCTCATCACGGAACTGAACGAGCACTCGGAGCACACCGGCGACGAGGCCGCCCTGGAGGCGGAGATCGCCGGTAATCGCCGAGTGGTGGAGAGCATGCCCGCCGGCGACCCGCGGGGGGAGATGTTCCTGGCGAATCTCGGGAGACTGCTGTTCGCGCGGTACGAGCGCTCCGGCAGCGCCGCCGACCTTGAGACGTCCGTCGAGACGTTGCGGCAGGCAGTCGCCATCGCCGCCGGGATCGGGGACCTCTTCGGCGGTGACTCGACACGGGTCCACCTGGGCATCGCACTTGTCGCAGTCTTCGACCGCACCGGTGACATAGCGGCCTTGGACGAAGCCCTCGAAATCGGCCACACGGACGCCTTGGCCGCGGTGCGCGGGGATGACGCCGGCCGGGCGAAACTCACGCCCCTCCTCAGCCCCGACGACCGGCGCCAGTCCCTGATGGAGCGTCCCGACGAGGGAAAGACCCGAGCGACTCTCACCGCTGTCCTCGCCGGCGCGTTGACCACCCGCTACGAGCAGACCGGAGACCTCGCCGACCTGGACGACGCGATCACTCTCGCCACGAAGGCCCTCGACCTGCTTCCCGCCACTGACGTCAGGCGCCGAGCGGAGGCGACGAGCCATCTCGGCAATATCTACGCGCTTCGCCACCTGCGCAGTCGGGACAGTGCGGACCTGGACCTGGCGGTCGAGGCCGTCGGCAGAGTCGTCGCGATGCTGCGGCCCGGTGACCCGAGCCGCAGCATCGCGTTGTCGAACCTGGCGGTCGTGCTCGCCCGGCGCTTCACCGGCAGCCGGAACGTGGCGGATATCGACCGCGCGATCCAGGCTGCTCAGGAGGCGCTGGACTCCGCGCCCAGCGATGTGCCAGGGCGCCGCGCACGGGCGCTGGCCAGTCTCGCGCATGCGCTGCTCGAGCGGTACGAGGTGGTCCGCGCGGCTGACGACCTCGTGCGAGCCGTCGATCTCGCGCGCGTGGCGGCGCAGCGGGCATCGGATGACGACCCGGACAAGATCGAGCGCCTCTATGTCCTGATGAAGGCACTGCACGCCAGACATGACCGTGCGAAGGACGGCGCCGACCTGGCCGAGGCGATCGACCTGGCGAGGCGGGCCCTGCGCGTCGAGGTGGGTTCGCCGTCGGCACGGCTCGAGATCGTCGACGAGTGCGCGTCCTGGGCCGGACGCCACGGTGCATGGGAGCAGGCAGCGGAGCTGAGCGCCGCCTGCGTCGACCTGATGACCCGGTTGGCCTCGGCCGACCGGCATCCGGACACCAGGCAGTACTGGTTGTCCCGATGGGCACGCCTGACTCACCGGGCCGCCGCGAGTGCTCTGAACGCCGGAGATCCGCAGGCCGCGGCGGTGATGCTGGAACGCGGCCGAGGAGTCCTGCTGTCCCACACGTTCGACCTGCGGGAGAACCTGGCCGAGTTGCGGGCGCACGACGGGGACCTGGCCGACCGGTTCGAAAAGCTGCGCCGCCAACTCGACGATGAGCCCCTGCTCGGCACGGGCCCGGTGCCGCGGCTGTACGCGCTGGACCCCGCGGAACCAGCGGGGAAGGACTTCGGCCTGCAACGGCGGCGCCTGCTCGACCAGTTCGACGAGATCGTGGCGGAGATCCGTGGCAGGCCCGGCTTCGATCAGTACCTGCGCCCCGCGCAGTGGGCCGACCTGATCGCGCAGGCCGGCCCTGGCCCTGTGGTCGTGCCCAACATCAGTGAATACCGGTCGGACGCACTGATCATCAGCGCCGCCGGAGTCCGCGTCGTCGAACTCCCGCACGCCACCCCCGACGCGCTCCGGCACGCGGTCGGCAGCATGTTCAGCGCGCTGACCCGGTCGGGGACCGCGTGGCGCAGACGGGACCGCGACGCTCAACTGCGAGCGCAGAGCGAGATCGGGTCCGTGCTGGCCTGGCTCTGGGACGCGATTACGGAGCCGGTGCTCCGTGAACTGGACATCGCAGGGTCACCAGCGCCGGGCCGGCCCTGGCCGCGCATGTGGTGGGTGCCAACGGGACTGTTGAGCCTGCTCCCGCTCCACGCTGCCCAACGTGGCGAGCACTGTGCACTGGACCGGGTGATCTCCTCCTACACACCGACCATCCGTGCGCTTCGCGTCGCACGCGGCCGGGCGCCGGCACACCGTCAACGCCGCATCCTCGCCGTGGCGATGTCCGACACCCCCGGCGCACCCCCACTCCCGTTCGCCGGTCAGGAGGCTGTCGCACTCGCCGGCCGGTTCGGCCAGATCGCCACGCTCTCCGGTCAGCAGGCGACCCGCGAACGGGTTCGCGCCGAAATGCCCGAGCACACCTGGGCGCATTTCGCGTGCCACGGCCTGAGCGACCCGGTCGACCCGGCAGCCGGTCGGCTCCTGCTCCACGACCACCAGGCCCGTCCGTTCAACATCGGTGAGATCGCCGGTCTGCGCCTCGACAATGCCGAGCTGGCCTACCTGTCCGCCTGCGAGACCGCACGCTCCGCCGACGGGCTTGCCGACGAGGCCGTGCACCTCGGATCGGCCTTCCAACTCGCCGGGTATCAACATGTCGTCGCCACTCTGTGGGCGATCCGGGACGACGTCGGGGCGGAGCTCGCCGACAGCTTCTACGGCCACCTCCTCGACGAGCACGGCAAGCCGGCTGCCGCACTGCACCATGCCTGTCGACACCTCCGCCAGAAGTTCGGCAACTTCCCTGCCCTGTGGGCTTCCCATATCCACATCGGTCCCTGATATCGACAACCCATCGAGCAGGAGATCGTCCGTTCCGGACTGGCCACGCAGCCTCTCGGCCCGGTCGGCTACGCCGGCGGATACGCACAGGCGGAAGAACCCCCGCCAAGGACTCACCGGCATCGCCGAATCCGCTGGTCCCCCGGCCTTTTAGCCCGCGACGCGCGGTCGCCGGCGCGCGGCCACACGGACCGTTGACATCCCCGACCTGTGTCTGCCGGGCTGGGAGGGCATCGTCAACCGCGAGTACGAACCTTGGAACCGCAGCCACCTCGTCGTCGGCACCACCGGCAGTTCCGACACCGCGTGTCGGGCAGTGGCGACAGCGCCCGGTGTCGCTGAAGCGTGATGTCGACGAGTTCGCAAACCGTGATGGACACCGATGGCGCGGTCATCGGCCGGATGTGCGGTGGTTCGGCGCGGGGTGCCTAGGCGTGGTGGGAAGCGAACTGGTCGAGCAGATGCTGGAGGGGGTCGTTGCCGAACATCAGGTTCAGGTTGGCAGCGGACTCGGCGGCGGATGCCTCACTGCGTGGGAAGAGGGCCTTCTCGTATGCGGCCAGGGCGGCCTCGGTGTCGCCTGGATGGGCGGCGATCGCCCGCCCGAGCTCGGCGCCGTCGAGCATCGCCAAATTGGCGCCCTCGCCGGCGAAGGGCGACATCAAGTGCGCGGCGTCGCCCAGCAGCGTCACGCCGGGCACGCGCTCCCAGCGGTGGCCGACGGGCAGGGCGTGGATCCGGCGCGGCACCATCACCCCGTCCGCATCGGCGACCAGCGCCCGCAGGCCCTCGTCCCAGCTCTCAAAGTGCGCGAGGACGGCCTTCCTCGCCGCCTCAGGATCGGTGAAGTCGACGGTGTCGAGCCACTCCTCACCGATCTTCAGCGCGGTGTAGACGTGCAGGCTGCCGTCCATCTCGCGATGGGCGAGGAAGCCCCTGGACTCGCCGAGGCTGATGAAGAAGCCGCTGCCGACGAGCGCCGCACTCGCCGGGTGGCGGGTGTCGGCGTCCAGCAGGTCGGTCTCCACGAACGAGATGCCGGTGTAGGCGGGCCTGACGTCGGAGAGCAGCGGGCGGATCCTCGACCAGGCACCATCCGCGCCAACGAGCAGGTCTGTAGTGACGGTGGTGCCGTCGGACAAGGTCACCTCGTGGCGACCGCCGCCAAGCGCGCGGGCCCGGGTGGCCTTCTTCCCCCAGCGCACGGTGACCGCGGGGAGGGAGTTCAGCAGCAGGTCGCGGAGCTGGCCTCGGTCGACCTCGGGGCGGGTGCCGTCGCCGTTGTCCTCCGCCGCCATGCGGACGGTGCCGTCGGGGGCGACGATGCGCATGGCCTCGCCGCCCGGGTGGATGAGGGCGCGGAAGTCGCCGTACAGGCCGGCCGCGCGCAGCGCCTCCTGGCCGGAGTCGTCGTGGATGTCGAGCATGCCGCCCTGGGTGCGGGCTGCCGGGGATGCCTCCAGGTCGAAGACGGCTGCCTCGATGCCGTGCATGTGCAGGACGCGGGCCAGGGTGAGGCCGCCGAGTCCGCCGCCGATGATCGCGATGGGGTGATGGGTGGTCATGATGGCCCTCCTGGCGTGGTGCGGGACGACGAGGTTCCGGTCAGGCGTAGAGGTTCCGGCCAGGTGTAGAGGTTCCGGTCAGTGGTCTTCGGGGGCGTCCGGACGGCCGGTCTGTAGGATTCCGTTGATCAGCACGTGGAAGCCCCAGGCCAGGCGGGCCTCGCCGGTGCCGGAGAACAGCTCGTCACCGAGCGCCGCGAGGCGCGGATGCGTACGCGGGGACACGTCGTGCACCGCGGCCATGAGCGCATCCATCTCATCCCGGGCGTTGGGGGCTGCGTGCCGGGTGGCCTGCTCGGCCGCGGTCGCGGTGGCGAACTGCAGCAGCACGTCCACCCCCCACGCCGCCCGGCCATCGGGAATGTCGCCCTCGGCCAGCAGCGCCAGCAGCGCCTCGATCAGCGCCAGGTAGTGACGGCCGCACGGGCGCGCCACCAGGGCCGAGCGGGCCAGCGCCGGGTGCTCGAACAGCACCGCGGTGTAGGAGGACAGGACCCGCACGAGCCGGGCGCGCCAGTCGCCCCTGGCCCTGACCGGGGCAAGGTCGACCTCGCCGAGCAGTTTGTCAAGGACGGCCGCGTGCAGCTCCGCGGTATTGCGCACGTACACGTACAGCGAGGCCGGGCCGGTGTCGAGCTCCTGCGCCAGGCGGCGCATGGTCACCTTTTCGAGGCCCTCGGCCCGCATCACGGCAACCGCGGTCGCGACGATGCCTTCGCGGGTCAGGGCGGGCTTCGCCGGGCGCTCGCGCCGGCTGACGGGGGTTCTGGGTCGTGCTGTCACGCGATCCAAGGTAACGAACATGTTCGTAGCGAGCAAGTTCGTTAGAAACATGTTCGGAGAGCCATCTGTCCGCCGCCCCGATGCCACGGTGCCCCGGGTCGTCCACCAGCCCGGAAAGCCCACCCAGCGCGACCTGTGGTTCCGCTTGATGGCTCGATGCCTTGATGGACGTTCCGCTCGGCTACGGCGGCGACCAGCAGATGAGCCTGCGCGACATCGCCGCCCGGCTGATCTTCACCAGGGACAAGAAGCACGGACAAGAAGCGCAGGCGCAGGCACAGACGCAGACGCAGACAAGAAGAAGGGCCGGCACCCGTCCCCCGCCACCACCCCCGCCACCGCCATGCGCATGCTGCGCGAACACGACGAGCCCACAACCGCGCTGGAACCCGCCCGCTGACCTGCGGCTCAGCCCTTAGCGTTGCCTTTTCGGCGAGTACTACAAGGACCCAACCCTCCAGCGAGGGCGCCCAGGGTCCGAGCGGAGGGCGAGCCGGGGTCCGCGGTGATCAGGACGACTTCCTGGTCGTCCTCGGGCACAAGCAGTACGTCGCAGTTCAGCCGCAGCCTGCCCGCCTCCGGGTGGTCGACGGTCTTGGTGCGGTGACCGGGCGCGTGGACCGGGCGGGATTCCCAGATCTGACGGAACTCCGCGCTGTCGGCACGCAGTTCGGCCAGCAGGGCGGCGAGCTCCGCATCGTGCGGGTAGCGGTCCGCGGCCCGGCGCAACCGTGCCACCACGATGTGTCCGAACTCCTCGGCGCTGGAGCTCTGGTACGTACGTTCCTGGCCGAGGAAGCGGCGGCGGGCCAGATTGGTCGTCCCGCGTCCCAGGTCGCCACCCAGGAGGGCCTGCGCGAGGGGGTTCCACGCGACGATGCCGTAGGCCGCGTCGGTGACGATCGCGCCGGTCTCCGGCAGCCGCCGCAGCAGCCCGGCGACGTGCGGGCGAACCCGCCGCACGACGTCCGCCGCGGGCAGCGCTGACGTCCCGGCCAGGCGGAACAGGTGGCTGCGTTCGGCCGGCGTGAGCCGCAGTGCCTGGGCGAGCGCGTCCAGGATCCGGGGCGACGGCCGGGGGCCGCGGGCCTGCTCCAGCCGTGTGTAGTAATCGACCGACATGTGGGCGAGTTCCGCCACCTCTTCGCGCCGCAAGCCCGGTGTGCGGCGGGGGGTGGTGATGGCTGCCGGGATGCCGACCTCGTGCGGACGCAGCCCCTCGCGCCGGTCGCGCAGGAAGCGCGCCAGCTCCTGCCGTGCCATGTTCCCTTCTCGCCCCCTCCTCCGGCCGCCTGGTACAGGTTGTCCCTGGCGGCACGGTCACGTCTGGGGAACCGTGGATGCCATGAACGATCGCACAGCACTGGTCACCGGTGCCAACAAAGGCATCGGCAGACACATTGCCCGTCTGCTCGCCGCAGAGGGCTTCACCGTCCATGTCGGTTCCCGGGACGCCGGGCGCGGGCAGCGGGCCGCCGAGGAGATCGGCGGCGACGCCCGCCTGCTGGTCCTCGACGTGACGGACGCCGAGAGCATCACCAAGGCCGCAGCCCAGGTGGACCGCCTGGACGTGCTGGTCAACAACGCCGGCATCTCCGGTGCGCTCAGTCCGCCGACGGAGAGCGACGCGGAGGACTTCAGGCGCACATACGAGACGAACGTGTTCGGGGTCGTCGCGGTCACGAACGCCTTCCTGCCCGCCCTGCGCCGATCGCCGCACCCCCGCATCGTCAACGTCTCCAGCGGTACCGCCTCGCTGACCTGGAGCGCCAACCCCAACCCCCAGTTCACTCCTGGGAGCGGCGGCGCGGCCGCCTACCGGTCGTCGAAAGCTGCTCTCAACGCGTTGACGGTCCTCTACGCGCAGACGCTGTCCGGGGAGGGCTTCAAGGTCAACGCGCTCGCACCCGGCCTTCGGGCAACCGACCTCAACCCCCGGGCAGCCACTGCCGGCGGGGACCCGGCGGAGGCTGCACGGGGCGCTGTTCACTTGGCCCTCCTACCGGACGACGGCCCCACCGGCGCGTTCTTCTCATGGGACGGCACAACCGTCCCATGGTGAGCGCGCAGACCTCGTCCGGGGCGTCCGGGGTGTCTGGGGCGTCCCGGGCGTGTTTTTCTTGGAATTGGATGCCGCGCTCAGCTATGCCACGACGCAGCCGGGTCTCCGCAGGGATTCGGTGACCACCGTGGAGCCATATACCCTTTACATCTGGGTGCGTTCGAGCGGCGGCAGGCGTTCATCCTGGGTGCGGCACAGGTGAGCTGGGCGGCGTACGGACCTGAGTACGAGCGCTCATGTGCGGGGACCGGCGCTGAGGTTGAGTGGCGTATATGTCCGACCACATGCCGCTCGGCGGAACGCCGGCCTCTCACATGCCGCTCGGCGGAACGCCGGCCACCTCCCTGCCGCCCCGCGGCACACCGGGCAACGGGGACGACGCCCCCGACCCAAGAGCGTGGATCGCGCCGTTCGTCTCGACCCTCGTCACCATGGCCGCGGAGTTCTTCGCCCTCCTCGTGGCCATGTTGTCGCCGATGGCCTGTGACTCGTGCTCCAGCGCCGAGGCGGACCGCTTCGGAACATTCTGGCTCGCCTACGTGTGCGGGCTGCTCGTCCCCGTCGCCCTGGTGCTCGCCAGCTGGCTCCTGCCCTGGCGCAGGAAACACGCCGCCAACCGTATCGCCCTCGCGGCATTCGCCCCGTGCTCCGCTGTCGCACTCGTACTGGTCTATTTCGCGCTGATCAGTGAGGTGCACGGGTAGGGGCTTGAGGAACATCGGAGCCGTGATCCGGCGATGATCCGGTGATGATCGGTGATCCGGGTGGGGCGGGTTGCTGCCAGGCTGTCGTCGGTACTTGGCCATGACCTGCTTCATCGGCCTTGGTGGCTCCCAGCTCTGCTGCGGGACCTCGCCACCGGACGCGCCCCTCTCCCCCATCGGTTCCCGAGCCGTTCGCGACCTTGAGGGAGTCCATCGAGGCGCTGAGCGAGGCCGGACCTCCGCAATCCGACATCTGGTCCTCCAGGCCCCGGCCCCCGTCATCGCCAGGCCCTCGGCTACCACGGCAAGACCGCGGCCCGGCAGGTCGCCGAAGTCGGCGGAACCTGGAGCCGATACGCACCCGGCGACCACCAACGGTGACACCCAGGTGCTTACGCCGGCTCCACTGAGCCGCGCTTGTCCTCAACATGGACGACCTGAAGTTCGGTGCCATCCCGGTGGCGAGTTGGGTGCGGGGTTCGTTAGGTGCGGCGTTCTCCATCCGTGGCGGGACGGGACGGGACACCTGATGCTGACTCAGGCTGCATTGGGGAGTGCGACGACGACGGCAGGGCGACGGCCGGTGGCACCGAGTTGCATGCCCCGCTGGAGACCGGGAGCCCGGTATGGAAGGCCGGGCGGGGATGGGCAGACACCGGCGCATCGCTTCGCCGGCCTCGCCGTTCTCGGGCGCGAGACACTCACCCAGCGGCTGGTGGAAGGTTGCGGACTTCGACCCTGACGGCAAAATGCTGGCCGGCGGCGATACGAGCGGGGGCACATTGCGGCCCCTCGGATAGTGGGAGTTGGCGTACCCCTGAATGCCCACCCGCATACAGAGGGAAAGACCTTTACCGGGCGCTGTGCAGGGGCTCGGTGCGACTCGCCCTTGAGGCACCGGCTTCAGGCGCTGAGCGAGGCGGAGGAGGAACTGCGCGGGCGCATCGCCCTCCTCCTCCGCCTGGCTCGAGCCCCTGCGGGATATTCGTCAGCGGCAGAGGAGCACGATGAGGCCGCTGCAATCGTCGTCATCATCGCCGTCGTGACCGCGGCCATCGCCGTCGCGACCACGGCCAGCGCCATCGCGACCTCGGCCAGCGCCGTCGTAGCGGCCCCAGCCGTCGTCGCGGCCGCCGGCCGGGCCCGACTTGGCAGCCGTGGCGCGTGTGGCGACGTGAGGGGAAGGCGTCGCGGCCGCGGCGGATGCGGCCGTCACTGTCCCCGCCGCAAGAGCGACGCCCAGGGCAGCACTGACCGCGAATATTTGCGAAACGGTTTCCTTCGAGCGTTTCATCTGCGTAGTGTTCATGGAATCACAATGCACACCTCTGTGATGAATTTCGCCCCGAGTGCGACTGATTGGGTGAATCACCCGGAACCCAACGGTTTGAGTTTTCTAGAGCGCCTCCTTCGCTTGCCTTTCACGGCCCTAAGGACTGACCTCAGCCCGATACTCCTGAAACGGTACGGAGCACCGCCTCCGTGCTTTCTCAGTGAGCGTTTCCGCAATTCCCCTAGGCCGTCAATGCGTTGAGCGAATTCGCCCACGGAGGCGGCCGGCGGAACACGGGGTGGGCAGCGGGAACGGTGGTGACGATGATGACGGAACTACGGCGCGACAAGTGCCACCGCAAACCCGGCCGGCTGCCGGGCGCAACCTGACGTCCCCTTCCCCCGGGTGCACCCACTGGACTGCGACGCACCTCCGTCATGGGCGGTGCGCCGCAGCCTGAGCCGGCCATGACCGGGCCGTACCGCGAACGTAACGGCGGCAGGCTGCGGGGGCCATGTGTCGCGGCCCGTATGGGTTCCGGATGGGTTCGGAATGGGATCGGGATGGGATCAGGATGGGTTCGGAATGGGTTCCGGATGCGTTGCGGGGCCGGGGCGGCCAGGTGCCGACGGAAATCGGGTATTCGATGCGGTCGCACCCTGCGAGGCTGTGCGGGTGACCGAGACAACCCCTTACGACGCCGACCGTGCCCGTCTCTCCCGCCAGGCGCTGGCACGACTGGTCCTCTGCGACCACTCTGTGGACGTCGCCGATAGCGCGGGCGGCCTGGTCGCCACCCGACACGACCCTGACACCGGTCCCGGGGGCCGGGTAAGCCAAGCGTTCCAGCTCGTCGAACTCGCTGAGCGCGCAGTGGCCTCGGCCGTGATCTACGAGCGCGAGCGGGGCAGTTCCTGGGCAGAGATCGCCTCGCACCTGGGAATCGACCCAGCGGAAGCGGAAGAGCGTTTCGCCGCAGCCCTCGACGTCTGGGACAACGCCTTCAAGGTTCCCTACCAACTCGACGAGACCGGCCGCAAGCGCATACCCCAGCTGCCCACGGCGGCGTACGACCCCGCATGGGCCTGCACCCACCTCGACCGCTGGGCCTACCTCCAGCGCCTCGGTATCGACGACAAACACGCCGTCAGCTCCGGACTGGTCATGGCCGCACCGGAGGAAGAGTCCTCCCCAGTCATCCCGTAGCGGTGCTCGCAGGAAGGGCGATCTCTTCGTCGAAGGGGACGTGCCGCAGGACTTGGGCGTGCCAGTCAACGCCGCCGAGGCGTTGCCCGGCCTCTGACCTGAATCGAGGCCGAGCGGCGGCGGCACGCACGGTTGGCACACCGGGCGATGGCAGTGGGTGTCTGCGGGATCCGGACACGTTCTGATGCGCCCGCACGACGGTGGCATCCACCGCGACGTCCCCGTCGATCTCATCTGCGACGTCCGCCGCGGCCGGGATCTCCTGCAGTAGGTGTTCCCGGGGTCCGCCGCCCGACCACAGCCGGTGGCGTTCAAGGTTGGGGTCATGGAGCGGACGTTCACCAATGCCGCGCGGCGAGCGCAGATCGTGCAGGCGGCGATCGACACGATTGCTGAACTGGGCTACGCCAAAGCCTCGTTCGCGCGAATCACCGAACGAGCCGGGCTGCGCAGCCCGCGGATGATCTCGTACCACTTCACCGACAAGGACGACCTGATCCACCAGATCGTGAAGGAGGTGTACGAGGCCGGAGCCCAGCTCATCGTTGCCCGCATGCAGGGGGAGAACACGGCGGCCGGCAAGCTGCGCGCCTATCTGGAGGCCAACCTGCACTTCCTGCGCGAGCACCCTCAGGAAGTGGTGGCGCTCGCCGAGATCGGACCTCATGTGCACGACGAGAGCGGTCAGCCGTACACGTCGCAGAGCGCGCAGGAGCCGGGGGTGCGGGGACTGGAGGCGCTGCTGTCCGACGGGCAGCGCAGCGGCGAGTTCCGCGACTTCGATATCCGGTCGATGGCAGTGATCATCCGCGGTGCCATCGACGCCGCCGCGCAGCGGCTGCGCGGCGAACCAGGTCTGGACTTCGACGCGTACACGCGCGAACTCGTCGCCACGTTCGCGCACGCCACCCGGTCGCGCTGATTCCCACTCCCAGGAGGGTTCTGAAGTGACAGAGAGTTTGGGTGAACGACATCCCGCGCAGGCCCACGGAAGCAGGCCTACGGAAAGTTCAGCCGCGTGCTGTTGATCGACGTGCTCGCCCCGCTGGCCTTGTTCTACGGTCTGCGCCGGCTCGGGGTGAACCAGTTCCTCGCGCTGCTGGCCGGCGCCGCCATCCCAGCGGTCGAAGCAGTGCACGGCGTCGTCGCCCGGCGACGGATCGGCGGGGTACAGCTCTTCATGCTCGGCACCATGGCCCTGACCGTCGCCATGTCGTTCGTCACCGGCAGCCCACGCATGTTGCTCATCCGCAACGGCTGGGGAATGGCCGCACTCGGAGTCTGGATGATGTTCACCCTGCTCTCCAGGCGACCGTTCCTCTACGAAGCCACGCGGGTCGTGCTGGTCGAACACCAGCAGCGGGCCTGGGAACTGAGTTGGGACCGCCACCCGCCGTTCCGTTGCCTGCTGTAGGTCTGCAGTGCGTTTTGGGGAATCGCCTGCCTGCTCGACGCCATCCTGCGTGTCGTGATGGCGATGACCATGCAGATCGACCTGGTGCCAGGCCTTGACGACGCTCTGCCGGCCGTCGCCCTCGCGATGATCCTGCTCTTTCAGCGGTTCTACGGACGCTCCTACCTGCGCCGCAACGGGCTGCACAGGCATGGCGTGCAGATCTCGCCCATCTCTACCGGGGAGCCGGCCCGATGACCGGCCGCGTCGCACTGATCACCGGTGGCGCGGGAGGAATCGGCGAGGCGACCGCAAGACGCCTGGCGGCTCATGGAGCTCGCGTCGTCATCGCCGACGTCGATGCCGTTCGTGGCACCCTCCTCGCTCAGGAATGCGGAGGGCTGTTCGTCCGTACCGACGTTGCCGGCGTGCGGGACAACAACCGAGCGGCTGCAAGGGCCGTCGCGGAATACGGCCGACTGGACATCGTCGTGCTCAATGCAGGCATCGCCGGCCAGTGCGGACTGAGCGATTTCACCTCGCACCGCTATCGGAACACCATGAGGACCAACCTCGACGGTGTCGTCTACGGCATCCACGCCTGCCTGCCCCAACTTCAGCAACAGCAATCGGGGGACATCGTCGTCACCGCCGGCGTCGCCGGACTCACGACCTCATCCGACCTGTTCTACGCCACCAGCAAACATGCCCTCATCGGACTGGTCCGCTCTGCTGCGCCATTCCTCATCAGGGACGGCATCCGGATCAACACCGTATGCCCCGGGCTGGTGGACACAACCGCCATCGCGTCACTGCGAACAGCTCTGCGTTCCCACCGGCTCCGACTCGCCCGACCGGAAGAAGTGGCCGTAGGCATTGAGTCCATCCTGGCCAACCCTCAGACCGGCCAAGCCTGGATCGTGCAGGCCGGGCAACCCGCTGCCACGGTTGACTACCCCGACATACCGCTTGTACTGCAAGACCTCCAAGACACCACGATCTGAATCCGTGGAGCGGGGTGATCTGACGCATGCGGTGTGGCCCGGTGGAGCCGTGCCTGCCTTCGGCGGGACGGTGCGGCGGCCGATGGAATGACCACCGTACGGTGATCAAGGGGATCCTCTTCCGGGTGCGGACCGGCATACCGTGGCGCGACCTGCCCGAGGTTTGGGCCTACGTCTTTCACGGCACCGTCTCGAGTGCTGCGATCTGGTGACGGCTTCGCCCGTGATCCGCCCGACCGTGCCTAAACTTCCGCCGTGAACGACACCACACATGACATACGGATCAGACCAGGCAGCCTGGCCGACGCACCGGCCATTCTGGACATGCTCGACTCCGCGGTGGCCTGGATGAACGATCGCGGCAACACCGAGCAGTGGGGCACGACACCGTATTCGCAGAAGCCTGGCGGGGTGGCGCGGGTCGAGCGGTACACGACCGAGAATGCCCCATACATCGCGGAGTTGGACGGAACACCTGTGGGGGCCCTGGTGTTGGACTCCGGGCCCAGCCCGCAGATGCCGATCGCGCCGGCCGAGGAACCCGAGCGGTACGTCCGGCTGCTGGTCTCCGACCGACGGTACGCCGGTCTGGGCATCGGGGCGACGCTGCTGGCCCATGCCGCGGAGGAGACCCGGCGGGCCGGCGTGGAGCTGCTGCGGGTCGACTGCTGGGCGGGCGGCGGGGGCGAACTGGTCGCGTTCTACGAGCGCAACGGTTTTACTCCCACCGACCAATTCCTGTCCGACGCCTGGCCGGGGCAGGTGCTGGCCCGGCGCGTTGGCTGACGGCGCGGGCAGGGCAAGGGCAGCCGGCGGCGGGCTCGTACGACGGGTGGGGAACGGTTCCCGCCGAACGAGCCTGGCGCGGTTCCCCACCGGTCGCGGCGATGTCGCCCGTGTCGCACGGCGGCACTGGACCGGAGCCCGGCGCAATCCGCCCACCCTGATCCGCCGGACACCCCCTGAGCAAAGCCCGCAAGCTGCAGACCGGGGCGGACCAGGGCAGGGCCGTGTGTCGGGGCCGGAAGCAGCCCGTTCGGAAGCCGCCCGTTCGGATCACCAAAGGCGGCCCTTCAGGTGATTGCCGGGCTCCTCACGAGCAAGGCAGCTGTCGCAGGGGTACGGCGTCTCAGCAAAGGACGACCCGGAACCCGTCAGGAGATCGGCTATGTACGCAGCAGTCCGGCGGTACGAAGGGGTGAACGACCCGGTCGAGGCGGGACGCCGTGTGAACGAGGGCTTCGTGCCGCTCATGCGCCAGGTCTCCGGCTTCGTGGCCTACTACTGGGTCGATGCCGGGGACGGAGTGATGGTCTCGACCAGTGTCTTCCAGGACCAGGCCGGTGCCGAGGAATCGGTCTCAAGGGCAGCGGACTTCGTACGGGACAACCTCGCGTCACTGCTCCCCAACCCTCCCCAGGTCCTGGCCGGGGAGGTTGTGGCTTCCGCGTAACAGCGTTCCAACTAGCCAAATACGATCGCCCCTAAATGACCGGCGGGCGCCCCAGGCGGCTCATCCGCCACACCGTGCTCCACCGCAGGGGACGGCGGGGTGGACACGGCGTGCGCAGTCCTTCGGCGAAGCCGCCGAACCAGGCCCGCAGTCCGGCCAGTTGCCGGGTACGGGCGAGGGTCATCACGGTCCATACGCTCAGGTAGAGGGGGACCAGGAGGGCAGGCAGATGCCGTTTGGCGAGCCAGACGCGGTTGCGGGCCACCATGCGGTGGTACACGGCGTGCCGGGTCGGCGAGGTCCACGGGTGCTGCAGCACCAGCTCCGGCTCGTAGAGCACCTTCCAGCCCGCGTCCAGGGCACGCCACGCGAGGTCGGTCTCCTCGTGGGCGTAGAAGAACGGCTCGGGCCAGTCACCGGTCTCGTCCAGCATGCGCATGGACAGGCCGTGACCGCCGCCGAGGAACGTCGTCACCAGACCGCGGCGCCCCGGATCACCGGCTCGTAGGCGAGGGACATGGCGGCGTTGGGTGCGGCCGCGTTCGTCGGCGATACGGAAGCTGACAATGCCCAGCCGCCCATCGGCCTCATACAGGTCCACGAGCCGGGTGAAGACATCCGGGCTGATCAGCAGCCCGTCGTCATCCAGGTCCACCGCCACATCGACGTCCCCGAACTCCCTGAGCCGGGCCAGGGCGGCGTTGCGGCCGCCGGCAATTCCGAGGTTCTCGGCCAGCTCCACTCCGGTCACCCCTTCGGGCGGGGACGGCAGCGGCGAGCCGTTGCCGACGACGACCACCCGTGCCGCGGGCGTGTCCTGCTTGGCGACCGAGTCGAGCAGGTCGGCCAGCTCAGCGGGTCGGTTGCCCATGGTCAGGATGGCGACGCCAACACGCAAGTGACGCACGGATGAACTCTCCGTTCCTCGGGGCTGTACCCGCGATGCTAGCGGCCACATGACAGACCACCGAGCCGATGCCGGGACATGGCGGTGCGCCGCAGACGCAGGGCTGCGGCGCACCAGGGGGGTGGGAGTGGCCAGATCTCACCAACCGGTCAGCAGGCCAGTGGCCGTGGCCTCAGTGGCCTGGGCTCCAGGCCTCGTGACGGGAGAGTGGGCACGCCGGCTACTCTCCGGTCCCCTTCAGGTCGTGCCTCATCGCGGTGCGGAGTTCCGCGAACAGGTCTTCCCAGTGGTCCCGGAGCTCGATGTAGCTCTGCTCCGTGTGCGTGCCACCGTTCTCAACCAGGTCGCGTAGACCACTCAGCGCGCGGAAGGCCGCAGTCGACGCGTCAACGACGGCCGTGGGCGCCACGAGAGCGACCTGGTAACGCAACTCGTAGGCACTCCCTTCGCGAAACACCTCCAGGGCCTTGCGGGCTCGCTCTTCGAGGGGTGTTGCCTGGGATCGGGCGGCGAGCCGCAGAGGGTTCCTCGTATGGGCAAGCGCGGAAAGGTAGTCGGCGTACACCTGGCGTCTGACTGCTTGGTCACTGTCCTGACGGCTGCGCTTCGCCCAGGACCAGCCGGCGGCCTGGCCACGACGGGTACGGCGGTGCCTGTATCGGGGCTGAATCTCGGCAGGGACGGCTGACGTAGGGGTCAGCCGCGAAGGCTGTCCACGGCTGCCCGCAGCGGGAGCCGGGTGCCGAAGACGCGCCACCGATCGGGTGGCAATCCCGGCTCCTGGGACCGGGCTCGGGCTCGGGCTCGGGCTCGGGCTCGGGCTCGGGCTCGGGCAACTATTCGGCTGACCTGTTACCCCATCATTCGGGAGATCAGCATGGCCAGCTCGATCACCGGCGCCGCCAAGGGCGGCGTCGAAGGCGCGATCAAGGGCTTCCTCGGGCAGACCGACGGGAAGCCCGCGTTCAACGGGACCGTCTTCCTCAAGAACGTCGGCACCGGCAAGTACCTGAACGCGGTGCCGGGGGAGTCGCACGGATACGGCTCAGGGGGATCGCCGGATTGGATTCCCACCACCAACGACGAGAACCGCCTCAAGTGCGCCCAGTGGGCTGTCGGCGCGGACGGGGCGAGCTTCTCCCTCAAGAACCAGGCATCCGGCACGGGCCTCCTGATCGCCTACCCCGGCACAGAATCCCAGCTCAAGTTCTCCGGCTCGGCACCGTCCGACAAGTCCCACCTGTTCGTCGCCAAGCGCGACAGCGGCTCGGACACTTACGTGCTCGTGCACTCCTCGGGCAGATTTCTCATGGACCAGCAAGGCGACAACGAACTGATCAGTCTCGCTCTGACCTGGATGGACAAGAGCCACAAGGCGAGCCAGTACGTCTGGCAGGCGATCAAGGTCTGACCGCGAAACCCCAGGGCTATCCGGCAGGTCATGGACGGATCCAGCGGCGGATCGCGGCGAGGGTCACGGTGCCGTGAAAGACATACGCTCCTTTGCCATATCTCGTGGCTACGGCCCGGTATCCCTTGAGCGCGTTGATCGTTCGCTCGGCCTCGCTCCTGCGGGTATACGGGAGCCGGTCGAAACCGGCGGGCCGACCACCGTGACTGCCATGGCGCCGGTGGTCGGCCCGCTGGTCCCTGCGTTCGGGAATGGTGTGCCGGATCTGCCGTCGCCGTAGGTAACCGCTGTTCCGACGGGAGCTGTACGCCTTGTCCCCACACCCGTGAGCCTGGACAGCCCGAAGGATCCGAACCCGCGTGCCGTCCGCCGACCAGCGTCGGTGGCGGTCATGCACTGTCTTCCCGTTCCCGAACCGCGTGGGCAGGTCTCTCCAGGGGATGCCAGTCCGCTGTGGGAAGAGAATGCCGTCGATGATCAAGCGGTAATTCTTCCAACGCCCGCCTCGGCCCACGTTCTTCGGTAGGTGCGGCTCCAGCCGAACCCACTCCACGGCCGTCCGACGGTGCGGCACGCCCCATGGGGCGGCTGACCGTACGCCTCCCCCGACCTACGCGCAGCGCCTGTCGCCTTCACGGACATCCACTACTGGGACGTGATTTCCCGAAAAGGAACACCGCTTGCCTACCTGCCCTGGCCCGCCGCCGTTCAGCCGGCGACGCTGCGGGGTACTTTCTGTGGGATGCAGAAGAGCGCGAGGATGGCGGCCATCAGGTACGCGGCCGCGCCGATGGCCATGCTGGTCTGCAGCCCGGTGGTGAAACTGGCTGTGGCGGCCAGCAGTGAGCCTCCCAATGCGACGCCTGTGGCGCTGCCGACCTGGCGGGTGGTGTTGAACAGGGCGGAGGCGGTGCCGGCGTACTTGTCCGGGGCGGCTGCCATCACGGTGGCGGTTGATCCGGTGAGAGCAAAGGAGGTGCCGAAGCCCGCCGCCATCATCGGCGCCACGAGCAGGAGGTAGTCCGGGTCGTGTCCGACAGCGGCCCAGCCGGCCAGACCTGCCGCGCCCAGGAGCATGCCCGTGACCACAAGCGGGCGGTGTCCGGTGCGGCGTGCCAGCCGTCCGGACAGAACGGAGGCGAACATCGTCATGGCCACCGCCGGGAAGAGAGCGAGCCCGGTGCGCAGCGCGGTCAGGCCGCGCTGGTGCTGGAAGTACAGGCTGGCGGTGAAGATCATGCCGTAGAAGGCGAAGTTGAACAGCAGGCCGATGGCCGCTCCCCCGCTCATCGGGCGGGAGCGCAGTAGCCGCAAGGGCAGTACGGGGGTGCGGGCCAGGCGTTCGCGCAGGACGAACGCGGCGGCTGCCAGCAGGCACAGGCCGGCCCCGGTGAGGATCAGTGGGTCCGCCCAGCCCCGTCGTCCGGCCTCGTTGAGGACGGCGGTGAGCAGGGCCACCGTCGCGATCAACGCGCACTGGGCCGGCCAGTCCACGGGGCGGTCGCTGCGCCGGACCGAAGCGGGCACGTGACGCAACGTCAGCAACAGACAGGCGCATCCGACGGGCAGGTTGATGAAGAACACCCAGCGCCAGCCCACGGTGGTGACCAGGAGGCCGCCCAGGAGGGGGCCGGCAGAGGCGGCGATGCCTGCCATGGAGCCCCACAGGCCGAAGGCCCGGGAGCGCTCGGCGCGCGAGGGATACGCCTGTTGGAGGAGGGCGAGGGAACCCGGCACGATCAGTGCCGCGCCGAGTCCTTCCCACAGCCGGGCGGCAACCAGGGTCCCGGTGCTCCAGGCCAGTCCGCAGCCGGCCGAGGCGACGGTGAACACCACCACCCCGGTGCAGAAGATCCGGCGGTTACCCAGCCGGTCCCCCAGCGCGCCGCCGGTGAGCAGCAGGCCGGCGAAGACCATGGTGTAGCCATCCGTGATCCACTGGATCCCGGTGAGCGAGGCCGACAGTTCGCGTCCCACCACCGGCACGGCGACGTTGATAACCGTCACGTCCAGGATGACCATGAAGTAGCCCGCGCAGACCGCGAGAAGTGGGGACAGGGGTCGGCCCGAAGCCGCAGGCCTCTTCGGGCGATCGGCCTGGGGACTACCGGCGCGCACCATGGCCACACGGTATTCCGGGGACGAACGCCTCCCGTGACTTGAGCAGTCCAGCGGCGTGCCACGCTCTCACGCTGAGCCGCGTCGTCAATGGTGCGATTCGGACCCGAATTTCTGAGCGCCGTACTTGGTGGTGACGGCTCTTCCGTGATGACTACGCATGTCCGAGTATGCCGTGCGAGGCGGTCAGTCGGTGAGGGTGACGCAGGGCAGGCCCACGCTGGAGCCCCCGCTGAAGCCTTCCGCACAGAGCCGGGTGCCCGCTGGGAAGTGCCGTTGGGGATATGCCTGGTCCCGGTAGGTCCTGAACTTGGCGACGTCCTCGACCTTGGTGTTGGCGCTCCAGCCGTTGGTGGTCCACACACGTGCGTGGATGCGGTTTGGCTGGTTGGTGTTGGTGACCGATACCTCGACCCTGCCCAGGTAGGTGCCCGTGTCGTAGGTCTCGATGCAGACGGAGTGGTTGCACCACTTGCCGTCAGCCGCTGCGGGCGGTCCTGCGGCGATGACGCAGCCGAGCGCGGCGGCCACTGTTCCGATTCCGGCAGCGATCTTCTTGGTGATGTAGTGCACGGCAAGCGACCTCAGGCATTCTTCCCGGCCTCGCGTTGAGGCACTGGATCCTGTCGTTTCGTCTCTCAGGGCCAGACAGATCGCGTCGTCCGATACGTGAGGCTCCAAGGGAATCAACGCCAGGCAAGATCCCGAGTTACGCCGGTCCGCCTCCTCATCCCGTGGACGGGGCATGGCGCGGCGCGCGGCCGGTACTCCTCATCAAGGCGAAGCCGTCACGGAAGCGCGGCCAGAAGCCCGTAGTTGGCTGGTCGGTACATTACCGATCGGCGCTTTTCCGATCGGCGCTTTTCCGGTCGGCGCTTTTCCGGTCGGCACACACGTTTCGAACGCTGGCAGCCCTTGCGCCCCAGCTCTCGCCAAGACGCCCCCACCATGGCCTTCGGCGGCGTACCGTGACATCAACGACGCCCCGGAGGAGCCCATGAGCGCCCAGCCTGAGTACGCGCCCGCCCCGCCGCCCGCCCCGGCCGCCGCAGCCCAGCTGCTCGCGCGAATCCGAAGCGATCGCCGTGCCGAGCAATGGGCGCCGGCATTCGAGCGCGACTGGGCCACGGCGCTGGAGGACTCCCGTCACAGTTACAGCCTCACCCCGCTCCACGACGTGGTGCGCGCTTGGCAGGCCCGCCTCGCCGCCGTCCCAGCCGTCGACGCATTCCTCGCCTCTGGCATGGACGACTCAGACGGCATCGCCCTGGAAGATGCGCTCGGAGCCCGACCGTGAGCGACGCGGCCTGGCCGGCCCGGCTCGGCCCCATGGCGCTGGCCGCCCTCCCTGATCTGCCCGAGCACGCCCGCGAAATGCTCCGCGACGTCCTGGACATCGCCTCGCATGACCCATGGAGCTTCCCGGCCTTCGACATCCGCGACCCTGAGGGCGAGGACGTCCGGTCGGCCTCGGTCGGGCAGCTCACCACTGTCTACTGGATCAACCGGCCCGCCGGCCGACTGTACGTCGTCGACCTCGTCTGGCTCGGCTGACCGACCGAACAGCGCCCCGTCCCCGGCATTGCAGCGACACCGTTGGCGCCTCCGGCCCACCGAGTTCTACGCAGCGGGCCGGACGGCTGCCAGGTGAGATGTGCGAGTGCGTTCGTGGGGCGTCGGTCCACCAGGCGTTGAGGCGGTGGAAGTGCATCGCGGTGGCCGTGAGCCGGCGCTGCAGCCCGGCCTTGGCCTGCCAGGCCAAGCCGTGACACACCGAACCAAAGACCAGACGAATCCGAAGAAACAGCCTAGTCGCGGTCCACGCGCCCACTGAGCCGTCCATAGCGCTGGCGGGCCGCTTGAGTGCTGCCGAGGCCGAGCCCGAAGGCGATCTCCTGCCAGGTGAGTCCGCGTCCTCGGGCCACGGTCAGCAAGGACTCCTCCAGTATGTCCACGTCGGCGCGCATCCTGGGGACGAGGGTGAGGGCGGCGATGATGTCGGCCTTGTCGATCGCGGGCTCGTCCGGTTCGAGTACGGCGGAACCAGCCGCCAGGAGTGTGGTCAGCTTGACCGCCTCATAGGGCCCCAACGCCGTCCTGTGCGCATGACGCTGCCGCTGCGTCTCGGTGGTGCCATGCCGTTCGTTGATCCGCGTGAGACCGGCGAACTCGCGCTGGACGCGTGCGGCGCCGGGTTCTGATGGGCTGAAGACGTCGGGGGATGTATCAGGTGTCTCTTCCATGATCCCGAGGCTACAGAGCCAACTCCCCCAGAGCAACGATTCATTGACAACATCTTGTTCACTTCGGTGGTCGCGCACTACAGCCGGACGTGAACGGTTCCGCGCAGTGAACCCGCTGCGCCAGACATACCCAGGAGCGCAGAACCTTCAGGCATCCGGGCGCTACCAGGGAAACCCCCGTACCGGAACGTCTCCCCCTCGCTCGGGACAAGTCCACAAGTCCACAAGTCCCGTGAAGTGTGGCTGGCCTACGAGGCAGGCAGCGCCCTCTGCGGCACCCGAAGCCGACCGCAGCGCAGCCGCAGCCGCAGCCGCCGCCCTGGGATCCCTCATCCTGACGAGCCAAATCCGTGCACCATGCGGCGTTGCTCTCATACGCGAGCTGTTGCCCGATGCAACGCCCAGGTGCAGAGGACGTACCCGGGCTGCGCGAGCTCTCGCGGACCAGTTCAAGTGGCACTGTGCGAGAGGTGCGCTCGGGATACCGGAAGAGAGATAGCTCGGCTGACCTCGGGGTGCTGCGGTCCGAACCCAGTAGCGCTGTCACCACCTTGGTCTAAAAATGACGGACATCCTCGGCGTCGCACTTCGCCCGGCTGCCTGGCGAGCGGCTTCTGATGCACCGGTCGGCCACAGGTGGGAGCCCCGTCAGCCGCACTGCCAGGTGAACATCGCGCGGTCGAAGCGGCGTTGGGCCAGGTCTTCGGGACGTATGAGCCAGTAGAGGGCACCGCAATCGCCCCACATCATGTCGGCGTCATCATCCGTGTCGAACTGAGCGAGCAGCACCCAGCGGAGGGCCTCTTCCTTGATGCGAGGGTCACCCCATGGCGGGCTGCCCAGGGCGCCGCGGGCGACCTCGGACTCCACGTCGTCCTGCACCGGGCTCGCGTGGCCGCCGATGCGGTGCTCCGTGCCCTCGAAGTGGTCCCACAGGGCCTCCTGGAAATCCTCTTCCCACACCGGGTGGTCGTCGGGCAGCGACGCGAACTCCCTGTGGACCACTGGGTGCCAGGGGTACGGCGGCGTCGTCTCCGCGCGCGCCGTCAGGGGTACCTCGGAGTACGGCCGAATCCCCTCCGGCGCCGTCCGCTCGGCGACGGGGACACCTGTCGGTACGTACAGCACACGCGCACCCGCCCAACTGTCTGGCTCATCGGGCGCGACCACGGCACAGCCGTCGTCCAGCTGCCCGTCGAAGTAGAAGAAGGCCAGCGTGCCGTCTGCCGGCAGGGCGATGTCGAGGACGGCCGAGGGGAGCACGGCACAGTCGAGGGAAGCGACGAAGGAGAGCGGGCCATGCCCCTCCCATACAGGCCACTCCTCGTTCTCCGGCAGCTTTGGCAGACCGCCGAGCCGGCCGACGACTGGACCCGTACCCGTACCCGTTCCCGGTTCCATTCCCGTAACCGCGCCCTTCTCCAAGCGCAGGCTCGGCCGCAGCAGGCCAATCCACCGCTCGGCGATCTCGTCGGGAAGGTGCTCGCGGACGAGCGTGTGCAGTGCGTCGGCAGTGCTCTGTGTCATGGGAACGATGATGCACGGTGCCACTGACAACGGGCCGTCCGCGTGGTGAGTCCGCAGGTCAGAAGCCCAGTTGCCCCGGCCCACTCCCTCGCATGGTCCGGACACGGACCCATCGCGACCTACATCGCCATTTCACCGCACATCCTGAGCACGACAACGCGGTTCGTCCGGCTGGAGAGCGCCACAAGCCTCGTCAATCGCGTCGGCGGCATCGCCGCGCGACGGGCTTCTCCTCGCCTGACCCGTCAGGGGAATTGGGGCAGTCTCTGGGATGGATGGCTAGCCTGATCGCGCCGGATCCGCGGCCGGGCGGGTGTCCATCTTTCGGCGAACTCCGTCATCGGGAATTTCCCTACCCACCTGGGACTTCGCAGTGACGGTGAAGCGGAATCCACTAGCCCTGGGGGTAGGAAATGAAGAACGAACGCGCGCTGGTCATCGGCGGCGGCGGAGTGGCCGGGATCGCCTGGGCGACGGGCGTGCTGGCCGGGCTTGCCGACGCCGGGGTCGATGTCACGGACGTGGACGTCCTGTTCGGCACCTCGGCCGGGTCGGCGGTGGCCGCACAGATCACCAGCGGCGTCGAGCTGTCGGAACTGTTCCAGGCTCAGGTGGACCCCGCGCTCCAGCGGGAGGAGCTGACGCCACGGGAAGGCGCGCTCGCCGAGGTCTTCGAGTTCGCTGAGAAGGTGGACGCCGAGGTCACCGACCCGGTGGAACGCCTGCGTCGGATGGGCGAGATGGCGCTGGCCGCCGAGACCGTGGCCGAGGTCGAGCGGCTGACCGTCATCGAGACCCGGCTGCCGTCCCACAGTTGGCCGGAGCGCAATCTGTCCGTAGTCGCCGTGAACGCCGCCACCGGTGAGACCCAGGTCTTCGACCGTACCTCCGGCGTCGGCTTGGTGGACGCCGTAACCGCGAGTTGCGCCATCCCTGGTGTCTGGCCTGCGGTGACGGTCGGTGACGCCCGCTACATCGACGGCGGCATCCGTTCCCTCACCAACCTCGATCTCGCGGCAGGCTACGCCCGCACCCTCGTCATAGCTCCGATGCCCGACCCGGTGCTCGACGCCGACGCGGCCTCGATCGCCGAGCGCGGCGGCCTCATTGAGGTGATCACCCCCGACGAGACCGCTCTTGCCGCCTTCGGCATCGACCCGCTGTCCCCCGCCAGCAGGACCCCTGCGGGCCACGCTGGTTTCGCCCAGGGCCGGGCGGCAGCAGAAGCGGTCGCCGCGCTGTGGAACAAGGCGTAGCACACGGCGCGACGGAGAGGCATTCGGAGAGGCATTCGGAGACGCATTCGATGATCACGGAGTTCTCTGTGCTCTGTGACTATCTCAGGCATGCTCGTCGTCCAATCGGCGTCGGAGTACGGCAGGCCGGCCCTCCAGCGCGTCCCCGGCCCGGAGGACCTCAAAATCATCCTCTACCGCGCCGTGGGCGAAGAGGGCCGAGGCGACATATAACGCAAGCGCGGAAGCGGCCCACCGTCACGCGGGGGCGCTGAGCGGACGGGGCCCCGGCCCGGTGTCCCGACGAGCGGGGCGCCGGACCGGCAAGTCCCATCGGCCCGGTCAGCCCGTGTGGACCTTCAATGCCGTCCGGACGGCGGATTCGAAGGCGCCCTCGATCCAGGCGGGCTTGATGGACGTGTGGTCCCCCGCGAAATGCAGCGGCCCTTCGGATGTGGGGATGTCGGGGAACAGCTCCGTGTGCTGGCCGGGGAAGAGCACAGAAGCCTCGCCATAGGCGTAGTGGTCGCGCATCCACGACTGGGTCTTGCACTTGTTGGTGAAGAAGACCTCGCACCGGCGGCCGAAGACGGCCTGCACCCCGGCGAGCGCGCGCAGGTACCGCTCATCGTCGGCAAAGGCGTCCCACTTGAGGGCGTCGTCGGACCAGCTGTAGGAGGCGAGCATGATGCCTCCGTCGCTGCCCTTCAGAGGATGCGCGTGCTCGAAGTACATGAAGCGGTTGGCGTTGTCGCTCACGCTGCCGCCGCCACGGACATGAGCGGCATCCGGTTCACCACTCACGACGGGCCGGAAGACGGCGAAGCACTTCTTGAGTTCGTCGGGGATCGTCACCCCCAGGCGCTTCACGGACTTGTGCGCGCCGAGGTACTTGCCGTGCTTGACCCCGCCCGCCTTGTACTTTTCGTAGAGGTTGTCCTCGATGGAGTTCAGCGCCTTCTTCCACTGCGCCTCGGTGAACTCCCACCAGCGCTGCGAGAACTCCAGCAGCACCTTGGTCGCGGCGTCGTAGTGGAGTTCCGTGATGGCCCGACGCTTGCCGTAGGTGAGCGGAGGATCGAAGGTCACGTGACGCAGTCCGGAGAAGGGAACGGTGATGATCGCCTCGTCGCCCTCGAAGACCTCCGTGACACCCCCCTTTCCGGTCTGGCAGTCCTCGGAAACGGTGTGCACCCTGACCTTGCCGCCGTGGTGTTCGATGCGTACGGCGCGCCTGTCGAGCCTCACCTTCCCCTTCACCGGCGCGTACAGCGCGTCGGCGAGCAGCGCGGTGCCGCCCTTGAGCTCCCAGAACTTGGTCTTGGGGTCGATCAACGCGCTGGACAGGAAGCTGTGCGTGAAGGAGAGGTGCAGCCGTGAGGTCAGGTTTTGGATGGTGCCGATGAGGTTGATGGTCCTCGTGTCGAGTCCGGCGACTTCGGTGAGATACCGGTACATGGACCAGTGGCCGTACCTCTTGAGGACCTCGGCCCATCCGTTGACGAGGGCGGTCCCCTCCTTGCCCCGGATGAGCCGGTGTGCGGGTTCGAGGGCGTGCGCGAGGATGGCAGAGGCGGTCTTCGTGCGGTAGGTGCCCGTGACACCGAAGGTGTCGTTGATCTTTTCGGGGTTCTTCTCGTAGTCGGCCTTGCGCATGTGGATGCCATTGACGTGGATCCAGGTGCGGTTGGCCTTCTTCGTCGGGTTGTCGACCTCCACATCCACCAGGTAGAACTCCTGGAGCGCGAGGTCGAGCTTCTTGATCAGTGCCATGAGGAGCGGGTGGCTTTCGGGCAGCCGCATGGCCCCGGCTTCGGCGTACTGCTTGGGGTCGGCGAAGGGCTGCTCCCCGTTCTCGTGGCCGCCCTTGCGGAACGTCTTGATACGACCGCCAACGCGGTTGCCGTTGGCCTCGATCACGACGACATCGTGGCCCGCCCGCTTGAGGAGGTTGGCGGCGAGCAGGCCGGCCGGTCCGGCTCCGACGATCAGGACCCGCTTCGTTGCCTTCGCCCGGCTGGCGGGCAAGCCGTTCTCGATGGCCTTCACGTAGGCCGGGACGAGGGGTTTGTCATGCTCGTCGTAGACGACGATGGCGCGGGCGACCGTGGTGTACGCCTTGGGATCGACGCCGGGCGGCACCGCGGTCGGCGCCGTCGAGGGTGCGGTAGCAGGGCTCAACGCGGTCGCGGGCGCGACGGAGGCGGCGGTGAGCCCGGCAGCGAGTGCCGAGGCGCCGGTCGCCGTGACCACGGAGCGCCGTGAGGGCTGGGCGCCGTGCGACCGAGGCAAGGGGTGCGAGGCGTGTAAAGCGTCCGACGCGAGTTGCTCGTCGCTCGATGCGTCCGTGCTCTTCGTGCTCGGAATGCCCATGTCTGGAGTGTTCATATCTTGTGTACTCATCGGGCATCACACTTGGCATACGAGCGACACAGAGCCAGTGCATTCACACGGACGAGGACGGTAAACCACTCGAACCGCTACATGACGCGGCTCCCCTATCAACGTCCGCACGAGAACCCGGCGTTCACTCCCTCGTCTCTTCCCGAAGCACCTTGACCAGCACAATCCACCTCGCCTGCCGTGGGCCGGTCACGTCACCCGTGGCGAGATTCCTTTGAAGACGGGCCCAGTTCCGGTCCTCCGGTGCTGCGGGCCTACGACCGGACGGTGGGCCTCGAGCTGGCGGAACTGTTCCGCCGACGGCTGCACCACCAAGTCGCCCTCGGGCGGGAACGCGCCGGCGAGCCCCGGCCTTTGCGGCTGTTCTGGAACGACAGTGCGGGGGTGCGCCCGTCACGCTTCCCCACTTGGCTGCGCGAGTCGGGCGCCCATGATGGAGCACAGTTGAGCCAGGACGGTCTCGAGCTGCTGCAGCAGCTCGGGCGAGTAGCGGAACAAGACGTCATCCTGGCGTGCGTTGACGGGCCGAAGATCCCCTCGGCGAGTTCCTTGACCCGCGGACTGCTGTGGAGGGTGACGATTCGCCGGTCGGCGTGTTCCCGGGTACGGGTGACACGCGACGCGGGCTCAGAACTGCTAACAGAATGGTTCAGCGTTGTGCCACCAGTCGTGCCTACTGAACTGAGTGCCGAGTACCGAGTGCTGTGGTGCCGGGCGGGGCATGTGTGAGGGCGCGGGTCAGGGTTCGATGAGAAGGCCCTCGATGAGGCCATGGCTGAGGGTGAACCGGTAGTGCAGGTCCACGACCCCACCCGGGAAGTTGCCTTCCAAGTGGTGTGTGGTGATGTAGTGCTGCGTGTCGACTTCTTGTGCGCCGGTGAGTTCGACGGTGTAGGTGTACTCAGTGACGGAACGGGTCAGCCAGGTCTCGATCGCTGAGGCTCCCTGATGGGTCCTGCCTTCGTCGGTCACGGTGGCGTCTGGGTGGAAGGCGCTGATTGCGATGGCGGTGTCATGGGTGCGGTGGGCGTTCAGGTAGCGGGTGATCACATCGGGCAGCGTGTCCGGGACGATGTCTTGGGGCTGGTTGTCGTGCATGGCGGTTCCTGACGCTGGAGGAGTTCATACGGTCGGAGTGGTGCCGCCGTCGATGACGTGCTCGGCGCCTACGACGGCCGATGCACGGTCGGAGGCGAGGAAGGCGACCAGTTCAGCCACTTCTTCCGGTCGGTTGGGACGGCCCAGGGGGATGCCGCCCAGGGATGCCATCAGTTGCTTGAGCGCCGCTTCGTGGGTGGTGCCGGCATTCTCGGCGATCCGGGCGACGAGGTTGTCGGCGGCGGTGGTCTGAACGAAACCAGGGGAGACGGTGTTGACGCGGACGCCGTGTGGGGCGACCTCGTTGGCCAGGCCCTTGCTGTAGGTGGTCAGCGCGGCCTTGGCTGCGGCGTACGCGAGGGTGCCGTTCCACAGCGGCATGCGGCGCTGGATCGAGGAGACGTGGATGATGACACCCTTGCCGGCTTTGATCATTCCAGGCAACAGGCCGCGGTCCAGGCGGACGGCGGCGAGGAGGTTGATGTTGAGCTCCGTGGCCCAGTCATCCTCGGTGAGGGCCGCGAATCCGCCCGAGGGTGCGTCGGAGCCGCCCAGGTTGTTGACCAGGATGTCGAGCCCGCCCAGGCGGCGGGTGGTTTCGTCGATCACGGTGGCAGCCCCCTCGGGGGTGGCGAGATCGGCGGTGATGATGTCCGAGGGCGCGATGCCGTCGGGTCGGCTGCGCGCGGTCACGAGGACGGTGGCGCCTGCGTGGGCGAGGCGCTGGGCGATGGCTGCGCCGACCCCTTTGGTGCCACCGGTGACCAGGGCGCGGCGGGCCTTGAGGGATTCGCTGATGGGGGTGGTCATGACGAGTTCCGTTCCCGGGTGCAGGCGGGGGGAGCACTACCTCCCACAGTTACTGCTAAAATAGAATCCACTAACTTCGACTTTAGCAGTAACTCTCTGGGGGTGGTCAACCTTGGCAAGCCGAATCAGGGCGGAAGATCTCGAATGCCCGCTGTCTACGACCGTGCAGCACGTCGGCGAGTGGTGGACGCTGCTGATCCTCCACGATGCCTTCGACGGCTACAGCCGCTTCGACCAGTTCCAGGAGAACCTCGGCATCTCCACCAGCATGCTCACCGCACGCCTGAAAACCCTCGTCGCCGACGGTCTGCTGGAGCGCCGCCCTTACCAGACCAACCCCGTCCGCCACGAGTACGTCCTGACCGGCCTGGGCCGCTCCCTACGCCCGGTGATCGTCACACTTGCGGCATGGGGAAACTCCCGCCTCACCTCCGAGCAGCGCAGCATGATTCTGATCGACACCAGCAGCGGCGAAGAAGTCGACCCCGTGGTCGTCGACGCCAAGACCGGCCGCCGCCTCGACGACAGCCACGCCTACGTGTTCGCCGCCGGCCCCGCTGCCAGTCACGCCATGCGGGCCCGCTACACCCGCACCACGGCGACCACAACTGATACTGCAAGCAGCGCCTGACGCCCATCTCGCCAACAGGCGTTGAACCGTACTCTTGGAGCGGGTGGGTGGATCCGTTGCCCGGGTGTGAGGAAGCCGGATACTCAACCATGGCTCGTTGACGGCAAATGGTCTACGGGTTCTGGCACGGCCACATCCGCGGGCTGCTCGCCGAAGAACGCCCCGACCTGGACGCCGAGTTGCTGGCTCATATCCTGCTCGGCGCACTACAGAACGGGCTGATCGTGCATCTGCTGGGACGGGGAGAGGGCCGACGGCTTGCGATGTCGCTGCGGCAGCTGGTCACCGGCGTGCTGGAGGAGTGACGGTCCGCCGGCTGCCGGGCCGGGCGCATCACCCGCATCTGCAGAGCCGGCGCAAGACCTGTCGTGGTGTCGGCTGCACCGAAAGCCGAGCCCGGTTCTGCGCCGGTTGCCTTGACCCGACAAGTGAGCGCTCTCGACAAAGAGAACAGCCAAGGAACTTCTGACTCAGGTCATGACTTCGACAGCACGCGGCCCCGGCGACATGGCAACACACCACAGACTTAAGACCGCGATTTCCGGCGCATCACACTAGACCCAGGCCATTAGGCCGTGTTTGAGATGTGCCGGGTGCAGTTCGGGGCGCTCGCTCCCCACACCGAGCGTAATGGCGGTAGCCGGCCGCCGCTCAACGCCCGGATGAGGTGGGAGAGTTCGGTACGTAGAACATTGAGGCCAGTTCCGCCTGCCCCCGCGGACATCTCGGATTCCAGGCTGTGCAGGATGCGGCCTGCCTTGTCACCCCGAGTCGCTCAGCCAGCTCGCTGCTGGTGGCTCCTTGGCCGCGGAGAATCTGGAATGCCATGCCATGCCGAGCAGGTAGGTCAGTTCGGCGCGGGTGAACTGGCCATCGTCGTACACAGGGCCCATGGCGACACAAGCGAGTCAACCTGCTTGACCCATTTCCGGGGCCTCGGCGGGCGAGACCACACTCGGCCAGACCACCTTCACCGAACGCGGAAACTCGCAGTCCTGCCGGAACAGCGGCCTCGGGGACTCATACTCCATCGCGCCGGCCAGCAGTCAATTCGTCCTGGATTCGCCCAACTCCTTGAGTTCCAGCGACGTAACCGGCTTCCACTCCAGATACTCCGCGGCCTCCCGCAGTTGATCGGTGCGGGTCGACTTACGCTCGCCGTAGCCCGCCAGATCGCCGATCGCGAACCCGAGCCGGCGTGCCGAGCAGTGGGGGTGCGCCGGGCTCGGCCCCCCGTGTGCGCCATCGCCACCATTCACCCCGGAAGCCGCTTCCGCGCCTCCAATCGTCCCCAGCCGCTTCCGCGCCCTCCCATCGCTAGCAAACGCGACGCCGCACCCACATGCTTCATGCGGGCCTTGGCCGGCCCCCACAACCCCGGCTCGGCACCACGGCCGCAAGCCTGTGCGGCTCATGGTGGGACGGCCAAGGAGCTTGTCAGAGGCTGCGTCCGAAGAGTTCCAGCAGGTCGCGCCAATGACGCTCGTCCGCCTCGGCGTTGTACGCGGCGGTGTCGACCTGGGTGTATCCGTGGTGAGCGCCCTCGTACAGCTCGCTGCGGTAGCGCACGCCCGCGGCGTCCAGGGCCTGCTCCAGACCCTGGATCTGGTCGGCCGGCATCGACCGGTCCTGGTCGGCATGGCCGAAGTACAGCTCCGCCGTGATGCGGTCGGCGAGGCGGTGCGGGCTGTCCTCGGCGTCGGTGGCCAGGCGGCCGGCGTGGAAAGCGGCTGCGGCCGCGATCCGGTCGGGGTAGGCCGCGGCGGTGCGGATCCCGAGGACGCCGCCCATGCAATAGCCGGTGGTGCCGGCCGGGCCATCGGCGACCAGGGGCGACGCGACCAGCCAGTCGAGGTAGACGCCGGCGTCCCGCATCGCCAGGTCGGGGGTGAGGGCCTGCAGGAGCGGGGAGAGCTGTTCGAAGATCTCCGGCCGCTGGGCAGGGTCGATGAAGTCGGGCAGGTCCACCACCGGAGCGCGCCCGGAGCGGTAGAAGACGTTGGGCACCAGCACCGTGTATCCGTGGCCGGCCAGACGCCTGGCCATCTCTTTCAACGAGGGGCGCAGTCCGAAGGCGTCCATGTACAGCAGGACTCCAGGGTGCGGATTGCCGTCGTCGGGGTGGGCGAGATACGCGTCGGCGATGCCGTCCGGGGTGGGGATGTCCAGGGATACGCCGTGGACGCTTGTCATGTCTGCACCTTTCATCGGGTTTCCCAGGCGACGCGAGAGGAACAGGCCGCCCGTCCGCCTGCTTCAGCTGCTTCAGCTGCTTCAGCTGCTTCGACTGGCGGGTTCCCACACAGTAACTACCTATGTAGACGGGTGCTTCCGTTTAGGAGGAGGGTGGTGAGTGCGTGAGCTGGGCACGGTGGAACAGCAGACTCACGCCTTCACGCCTTCACGCCTTCACGCCTTCGGCAATTGGACGGCTTGGGCGTCGGACACACGGGGAAGCGCATATTCCCAAGATGCCGGACCCTCTTCCCCGTCACCGTGTTCCACCCGAACACCCCCAGACGAGCGGCATGCTCCCGCTCCAAATCCTCCAGCTTCCGCACCGCCGCGTACGCTCCCCGGGCCACCGGCGAGCACTACACGGCCTGACGCGTCCCTGCTTCAATTCACGATCTTCTACCTTCCTCCTCGTGCCGTGGTCATTCCCGCAGCTAAAGCGGATCTTGGTGCTCCGTGCGTTTACCTGGGAGGTAATCGCACGGACCTGTCGGTGCTGGTCAGAATGGTGATCCCGCGTCAGTCAGACGCGGGTACCGGAGCGGAGGGATCAGCCTTGTCGTCAGACACACCCACGACCACCCGCGCTGTGGTGGAGGAGCTGCTGCGCCGAATCGGCGAGGGCGACCCCGAGCGCATCGCTGATCTGTATGCCGAGCAAGGCGACTGGAAACTGGACTGGCCAGAGGCCGAGCACGGTCGTAACGCCACCCCGTGGATCCGCCATCGCTCCACCCGCGCCGACGCCGCCGCCCACTATCGCGAGCTTGCCGAGCACCACGTTCCCGGCCGCGCGGCTACCGAGATCGAGCGCATCCTCATCGACGGCAACGACGCTGTCGTGCTTGGCGAGATCCGCCAGACCGCCCGCTCCACCGGACGCGCCTATCGCGCTCGGTTCGCTCTGCACCTCACGGTCGAACAGGGCCTTGTGGCCCGGCACCACGTCTACGAGGACAGCCTTGCCGTCGCCCAGGCATTCGACGTGGAAGGGCCGACCGGGGATCACTGAAGCACTCGCGAAACTGCTGGTCAATGCCGCTCATCGAGGGCAGCCGAGCTTCCTACGGTGGCGCACCCGGGCCCCCGGAACCGGGATGGTTGCGTGACACCGCGTCGCCGCGGATAGAAGCGCTTATTACGGGACGTGTACGCCTTACCGGCACGCACCCACCCGGTCCGGACGCTTGCGGGGACGGCCAAGTCTCGGATTCCGGTACGTCGCGCGACGGAGTACCGGTCCGAGTCCCCCACCGGATGCCATTTATCGGCCGCGGGTCGCCCTCCCCCGCCATGCCGCCCGGATCGGCCAGGTCCGTCCGCCGTACTGCACGTGGCCGCCAGCTCCGTACCCGCCAACCGCCGTGATCAGTGAACAGACGCGCGTCCGCCGCCGGCGCGCACCGCCGCGCCGTCAGCGAACACCTCGCACTCGCCGAACCGCTTGTTGATTGATTTGATCTACGCGGCCAGCTGGTGCAGTCATCAGCTCGAGCGGTACATCGGCAGACACCACCACCCACCGGCACCTCTTGACGGCTCAAAACCAGCGCCCCACACCTGCAGGGCAGCGGTATCGGTTCGGCTGTGCTGCAGGGGCTGCTGGAGCGGTGCGACCGCGATGGCACCCTGGTCCGGCTGAACGTGCTGCAGGGCAGTCCGGCCCGGCGGCTGTACGAGCGGCACGGATTCACACTCGAGGCTGAGGATCCGGTGGACCTCTTCATGGTGCGCGAGCCTGCCTTGGCCGTGCGCGACAAATGATCATCTGGCGGATCCGCGGAGCCAGAGGATCAGGCATGCCTCGACGAGTCCGGCGTGGTAGCGGACGGCGAGCTTCACGGCCGGCCCGTGGTGGTGCACGGGACGCGGATGCCGTCGAGGACTTGGCCGAACAAGGTGGCGTCGTTGACGTTGCCTGGCGTGAGCACGATGGACATTGGCAGGCCCCGGCCATCAACGGCGAGGCGGACCTTGGTGGTCAGTCCGCCTCGGGTTCGACCGAGGGCCTGATGCTCCTTCGAGCGGCCCGGATCTGCCAGTTCGGCCTCGCGTCTGAGGCCCCCTTTTGCGGGCATCGGCCGCACGCTGGTGGGCGCGTTTGATCGTGGAGGCGACGACCGAGACGGTCTATTCCACCCGGCCCACCGCCTCGTCGCGGACCTGGACGTGCGCCAGCAGTCTGGCCCAAGTCCCGTCCGTCTGCCTCCCAGCGGGCGAGCCGCTCATGGACGGTCTGCCACGGTCCGTACCGTTCGAGGAGATCACGCCACGTGGCTCCCGCCCGAAGCCGCCAGAGCACCCCCGTTGAATACCTGTCGACGATCTAGCCACGGACGGCGACGCCTACGCCCGTCCGCTCACGGAAGCAGGGGCCCTATTCGCTCCCATGCCGCGTCCGTCAACTCACCTTGGCCCGCCACAAGATCAACTATCAGGCAGTGCCTGGGCCCGCCGTTCGACGGCGTCCAGCGCCGGGGCAATTACGGCAAAGGCCCGGTCGATCAGTTCGGCGGGGTCCTCGGCACCGTCGCTGCCGCTCCACCGTTGCAGCACGGTGTCGAAGGCGCTCAGCGTCATCCCGGCAGCCAGCTGCGGGTACAGCTCGGTGTCGGGGCCGAGCCCCAGGCGGTGCGCCAACTCCGTCGCCAGGTCGTCGCGCCACTGTGCCTGGCGCTCCAGGAAGCGTGCATGCAGCGCGGGGGTGCGCAGAATCAGCTGAACCACTCGCAGCGCCCTGTCGGCGTGGTCGGCGCAGGCGGCAATGGGAACCCAGACGGCGTGCCGCAGCGCCACAGAGGGGCGCTCCTCGATGGGGCGGGCCGCCAACTCTGCGCGAATGCCAGTGCCCATGTCGGCCAGGAACTGAACAACCACGTCCTCCTTGGACGCGAAGTACCGGAAGAACGTTCGCTTGGACACGCCGGCGGTGGTCGCGATCTCGTCGATGGTGACCGCGTCGAACCCCTTCAGCGCCAGCAGCTGCAGCGCTGCTTCGGTCAGCTCGTCCGAGACGAGTTGACGTTTGCGCTGGGCCAGGCTGATTTCAGGGCGGGAGCTCACAGAACGATGGTAGCGCCATGCCTCGTATGACACTCAGGCGCTCTCTTGACACCAAGTGACATTGAAGCCAATGTGTGCCACATGACGAAGCAGCAGCGCTGGAATGCCGAACAGATTCCGGACCAGAGCAAGCGGGTGTTCGTCGTCACCGGGGCCAACAGCGGTCTCGGCCTGGCGACCACTCGGGCGCTCGTCCACCGGGGCGGGCACGTGATCCTTGCGGTACGCGACGAGGAGAAGGGCCACCGGGCGGTCGCAGAGATCACCGCTGAGCAGCCGGGTGCCAGCCTTGAGGTGCGCCACCTCGACCTGGCCGATCTCGACTCGGTCCAGGCTTTCGCCGATCGGCTGCATGCCGACCATCCGCGGCTCGATGTGCTCGTCAACAACGCCGGCGTGATGGCGCCGCCTCGATCACTGAGCGCGCAGGGCCATGAGTTGCAGTTCGCCTGCAATCATCTCGGCCACTTCGCGCTCACCGGGTTGCTGCTCGACCTGCTGGCGGACGGGAATGACCCCCGTGTGGTCACGGTGAGTTCTACCAACCATCGGCAGGGGCGCCTCTTCTTCGATGACCTCACCGGCGAGCGCAAGTACTCGCCCATGGCTTTCTACAATCAGTCGAAGTTCGCCAATGCCGTCTTCGGATGGGAGCTCCACCGGCGGCTGACCGAGGTCGGCAGCCCAGTGCGCAGCTTGCTCGCACATCCCGGCTATACCGCAACCAACCTGCAGACGAGCGCGCCGGTCGGCATGGTGAAGGTGCTGTTCGGCCGCATCCTCACCCCGCTCGCCCAGTCCCCGGAACAGGGTGTGCTGCCACAGCTGTACGCGGCGACCGACCCGAATGTGGAGGGCGGTCAGTTCATCGGCCCGGATGGCCTGGCCGAGCTACGCGGTGGGCCGACGCGCGTACAGCTGTCCGCCGCGGCGGCCGAGGCCGAGACCGGCCGCCGTCTGTGGGATGTGTCGGAACAATTGACCGACGTGCGGTTCGTGTTCCCGACCCCTGTCTGAAGAGGAAACGGCTTGGTTTGCCGTTGCCGGATCACGCCGGCTTGGGTGGGATGGTGAAGGTAACGCTGCGGCCGACCACTTGGGCGAAGGTCGCGATGCGCAGGAACTCGGTTGTCTACTGCAAGGTGCGGCGTGCGTTGAGCTGTGCAAATCGTTTCCTCCGACAGCGGGCCGCCAGGCTGACTGGCAGGCCCACAACGTCGCCGAGCCGTCCGTCATCTTCACCCTTCAGCTCGTCAGCTATGTCTCTTGCCCTCCCTGAACTATGGATGTGCCGCAGTCCGTGGGAGCGGACGTACGGGCTGGTGCTGTGACCGGGGCGGCTCGCGGGGATGCTGCCGGAACGCGCAGGTGGGCGTGCGAAGATCCGGGGACCGCGCACGACCGCTGAGGAGGACGAGAGTGTTCGCGATATCTCTGGGTGACGGAGCTGAGCTGCGGCCGCTGGAACCCTGGCAGGCCGAGGAGTTCCTGGCCCACATGGACCGCGGCCGCGAATACATCGGCCAGCACGTAGGGCTCCCCGACGTCGCAGCCGACCTCGACTCCGCGCGGAGCTGGCTCCAGTCGTACGCCGACAAGACCGCTGCCGACGCCGGCCGGCTCTACGGCATCTGGCTCGACGGGCTCCTCGTCGGCGGCGTGCTCTTCAGGGTCTTCGACGCGGCTGCCGGCAACTGCGAGGCCGGCTGTTGGCTGGAGCCGGCCGCCGCTGGACGCGGCCTGGTTACCCGGGCGGTACGCGTGATCATCGACTGGGCGATCCGGGAACGCGGAATGCACCGTGTGGAGTGGCTGGTGTCCTCCAAGAACACACCGAGCATCAACGTGGCCAAACGGCTCGGCATGAGCCGCGACGGAGTCCAGCGCGAGAACCACCTCTACCGGGGCGTACGGCAGGACACCGAGATCTGGTCGGTGCTCGCATCCGAGTGGCGTTCCGCTCACCCCGACGGACCTTCCCGGTCACAGCGCTAGCGGGACGGACCTTGGGCGTCGGTGGTGCGTGGGTAGACGTGGTCGATGTTGGTGTGCCGAGGTTGACGGCTGAGCTCCAACGGGCTTGCTCCGCATCGAGCTGAGTGAGATTGCCGTTTGAGACCGCCAGACCACCGTACCTGGACTGCGCCTCCTGGCGACGGGAGCGCCAATCCGCCGTGAGCCGTCGGCTCGGCAATCGCCAACCGGCCAGGAGAGTTCCGTCCTTGACGGTTTCAGATGTAACTGAAAATGTTCTCTCAAGGGGGGTGATGGCCGATGGCCGCAAACAGCAGGCTCACCGTCGCTGTCCATGTCCTGGTCTGGATGGCGTTGGTGCGCGGGCGAGGTCGGGATCTGGTGACTTCGGAGCAGGCCGCCGACAGCGTGAACACCAATCCGGTCGTCATCCGGCGCAGTCTCGGCGCGCTGCGCCAGGCTGGGTTGGTCGAGGTCCGCCACGGTGCCGGCGCGGGCTGGCGGCTGGCTCGCGAGCCGGATTCGATCACCTTGCTGGAGGTTCACCAGGCGGTCGAGGCCGAGTCGCTGTTCGGCCTGCACCGAAGTGAGCCGAACCCGCGGTGTCCGGTGGGTGCGGGCATCCAGCCCGCGCTGCGGCAGGTGTACGCCGAGGCCGAGGAGGCGGCGCGGAACGCCCTCGACCGGACGACGATCGGGGACGTACTGCGAGAGACGCTGGCCACCCGGCGGGCGTAGCCCTCCCCGGCCGACCGACAGATCCACAGACCAGCCGACCGACGGGCCAGTAGGCGGACGGGCCGACGGACTGGCGGACTGGCGGACCGACGGACCGACGGACACCTGCCGCCCTTTGCGGCCATTGATGTAACAAGAATTGTTCTCTTTGGGGAAGAGAAGGGAAGAGTCCAGTGCAGGGAATCCAGTACCGAGAGCACGGAACGTACGACAGGCTGCGCCTGGTCGAGATGGAGGTTCCCGAACCGGCGCCCGGTCAGGCGCTGGTCCGCGTGACCATCGGCACGGTGAGTCCGCTGGACAACACCGTGCGCGCGGGCCTCATGTCACCGTCACTGCGCAAACCGCTCCCGATCATTCCGGGCGGAGCCGCCGTCGGCGTGGTGGTTGATGCGGGAGCCGGCGGCTTGCCCAAGGGAACCCGCGTAGCGATCCACGGACAGGGCCGCGGCCTCAGCACGGACGGCACCTGGCGGGAGTACGTCGCCGAGTCCCCGGAAGCGCTCACCCCCCTGCCCGACGAGGTCACCGACCGGCAGATGGCCGCGATGCTCGCCGGTGCCGGACACTCCACCGCCTATCTCGCACTCACCGAACTGGTCGGCTTCCGGCCCGGCCAGAGCATCCTGGCACCGGGCATCGGAGGTGCCGTCGGTATGGGAGCCGCCCAAGTCGCCGCGCAGTTGGGCGCCTCGCAAGTGATCTCCACGGCCAGCCGTACCGAAAAGGCCGAGCAGGCCCGAGCGGCCGGCTGCGACAACGTCATCGACCTGTCGAAGGAGTCCCTGCGCGACGGCGTGGCGCGGCTCACCGAGGGCAGGGGCGTGGATGTCGTCCTCGACGGCGTCGCCGGACCACTCCTCGGCGACGCAGTTGCCTCCCTGGCCCACGGCGGCAATTACGTTGCCGTCGGCTACTCCGGCGGCACCCGTGGCACGGTCGACGTAACCGACCTCATCTGGAAGACCGCCCGCGTCCATGGCTACAAGTTCGACATGTTCCCGGACGCAGTGGTGCGCGCCGCACGGCAGACACTCGTCGACTGGCTGGCCGAGAAGCGGTTCGAGCCCCTTGTCGCACAGACATTCCCTCTAGCCGCGGCGGCCGAGGCGCAGCGCCACCTGATGGAGGACAGGCCTTTCGGACGGGTCCTTCTGACCATCGGCAGCAAGGACTGAACGACAGTGATCACCACGGAACGCCTCCGGCTGCGCCCACTCACCGGCGCCGACGCCGACTGGTGGGTACGCCTCCACACCGACACCGAGGTCAACCGATTCGTCGGCGGCTACTCCCACGAGCAGGCAGCGGCGCGCCTGCGCGACATCCAGCAGCAGTGGGCCCAGCGCGGCCACGGTCTGTGCGCCGTCGAGCTGATCAGCACCGGAGAGGTGGTGGGACGCTGCGGCCTGAACTGGTGGGAGCAGTTCGGCGAGACCGAGATCGGCTGGACCTTCGCCCGTGCGCACTGGGGACGGGGCTATGCCACGGAAGCCGCCCAAGCCGTTCTCACCTGGGGCTTCGGTCCCCTGGGGCTCAAGCAGATCACCGCCATGATCCACCACGGCAACACGGCCTCAACTGCCGTCGCCCGCCGCCTCGGATTCACCCCTCTCCGCGAGGACATCGTCCTCGGCCGCCGCTGCACCGTCCACGCACTGGCCCGGAACGACTTCGGCACCCGCTGAAGGCCAGGCGCCGCACGGGAAGCACCCACAGCGAGGAAGACGCCGACGTGGATGCGCTGCTCTGGTGGTGGGGTGGGCCCCACGAGGGCACGGCACGCGTGGCCCACGCCTGCCGTGAACTGTCTCCCTCGACCCCACAGCCATCACCTCCACCACCCGCATACGCGGCTACGGCCGGCTTGCCCTCGGCACTCCGGGCATAGGACACGAAGACCTCGATGTGTTGGTGATGCAGTCAGCCACGTTGGTGATGCAGTCACGTTGATGATGCAGTCACGCGGACACTGTCGACGCCTCGCTTCCGGGGTTGGCGTATACTCTCGCCGGCCTCACCTCCGACTGCGGCCCGGACAGGCCCTACGCTCCGACGCGCAGAAGCAGCTTGCCGGTGCTGGCGCGACTGCCCATCAGGCGGTGCGCTTCGGCTGCATCATCGAGGAGGAACTCGGCCGTGACGGGGAGTTCCACCGTTCCTTCGGCGACCGCGCGGAAGGCTCGTCCGGCGAGGTCTCTCAGTGCGTCCGGTGCCGTCTGGGCCAGGGAGAGGACAGAAAATCCGGAGACGGAACGGCCCATGGGGTACAGCTCGGGCTGACCTACCTGCCAGGGTGCCGCGGAACTTGCGTTTCCGAAGGAGACAAGGCGGCCGAAGACGGCGAGGGTTTCCATGCTCTGCCGGAAGGTGTCGCCACCGACCGGGTCCAGGGCGAGGTCGACGCCTCGTCCGCCCGTGGCACGGCGCACGTCCTCGGCGAAGCCGGATTCCGAGCCGGAACCGGAGTCCGAGCCCGAGTCGGCACCGGAACCGGAGCCCGAGCCGGAACTGACGAACACCTTGTCGTAGCCGTACTTGAGCGCGTGTCCGGCCTTCGCGGCATCGGAGACCACGCCGTACACGGCACCCGCGCCGGCCGCCTTCGCCAACTGGCCCGCGACCGTGCCGATCGCGCCCGCCGCCCCCTGCACCAGCACCGTCTCGCCCGCCCGGAGACGGCCCACCTCGTGCAGCAGGGCGTGTGCGGTCGGCAGCACCGTGGGCACCGTTGCCGCGACGCGCAGATTTACGCCCTGTGGGAGCGCGAAGACGGTCACTGCGTCGGCGATGGCGACCTCCGCGTAGGCGCCGCCCCCCGTGAGCGCGGTCACCTCCTGTCCTGGCCGTAGTCCCTCAACACCCGTACCGACAGCACGAATTCGGCCGGAAACCTCCAGCCCCGGCCGGAACGGGAGTGACGGGACGCGGTAGCCCTCGGCACGCGCCTTGAGGTCGGCGAAATTCACGCCGGCGTATGCGACATCGATACTCACCTGCCCGGGGCCCGGCTCAGGAGTGTCAGCCTGAACGACCTTGAGGACCTCCGGACCGCCGTACTCCTGGAACTCGATCGCACGCATGGCAGTACGCACCTCTCCACTAGTGTTCAACGAAAAGCGAACACCCGGAGTGTACGATGTGCATCGAACACTCGGCAAGGGGGTACGAGACGCATGCCAGACCGCAGCAGCCACCGGGCCGCCCCTGTGCACACCCACCCCGAGGACGTTCCCCTCCAGACCGCGCTGGCCGCGCTGGCCGACCCCGTACGGCTGCAGCTCGTACGCGATTTGGCGGGATCCGCCGATTGGTCGCGCGGCTGCGGCAGCTTCGACGCGCCCGTCGGCAAAGCGGCACTCAGCCACCACTTCACGGTGCTGCGCGCCGCAGGCCTGGTTGAGCAGCGCGACCAGGGCCCCAAACGCCTCAACCGGCTCAGGCGCGAGGAGTTCGACGCCCGCTTCCCTGGGCTGCTCGACCTGGTCCTGCGTGAGGAGCCCTGAGGTGAGCACCTGCTTCTCGTCGGCCTGCGGTCGTGCCCTTCGCAAGGCGGAGTCCGAGCGGTGATCGAGCTACGGGTTCTGGGCCAGGACGACTGGCGCGTGTGGCGTGAACTGCGGCTGGCCGCGCTCGCCGGGGCTCCCCAAGCGTTCGGATCGACGCCGGCGGAATGGCAGGGCGAGGGCGATCGCGAGGAACGCTGGCGGGGCCGCCTGGGGATTCCCGGTTCGTACAATGTCGTCGCAGTTCTCGATGGCCGGCCGGCCGGGATGGTCAGCGGCGTCCCGGCTCAGGAATCGGGCACTGTCGAGCTGATCTCCATGTGGGTCAGCCCCGCGTCCCGAGGCCGGGGCGTGGGAGACCGCTTGATCGGGGAGGTCGAGCGGTGGGCTCTGCAGCAACGAACCAGGACCTTGCGGCTGTCGGTGATGCCGGACAACACTGCGGCGATCGCGCTGTACGAGCGTCACGGCTTCACAGCCGCCGAAGAGATGGGGAATCTGCTGCCTGACGGCAAACGCACGGAAGTGATCCTGGCGAAGGCCCTGGGCCCGGCTTGACGCCGTCGCCATCGTTGTCGCCGTCACCACGCCGTCACCAGCGCCAGCGCCATCGCCGGTCAGGCAAACCGCACGAACTGCCTCCTCTGCCGCCGGCCGTTGGCCCCGCCGGGTGAGAGAGGCCGGACCGGCTCGATGCGTCGGCACGGACTTCGCCACGGACTTCCTCCAGACGAGCCGCGGATCCGCCCTCACCTCCAACAAGCAGTGCCCGTTGCCCGGCCGCTCTTGAAGGCGAGTCGGAAAGTCAGCTGTCGCTTGCGTGCCCGGCTAAGGCCTGTCCCGTTGAACGCAATGTGGCATGTCACGCAGGCGTAGTGCGGCTTGTAGGGTTTCTCGGCGTAGAAGCACATGGCGCGCCCGTACCTGGCGCGTGACCGGGGTGGGCCTCGCCCATGACTGGACGGCGCCAACCACCAGCGCTGGCTTCGAACGATCCATCGCCCATTACCGAGGCAAGTCGCCCTCCCGGAGCAGCCATGCGCCGTTTTCCTGCACGTGCGCCTCACACGCTGCACCTTCTGACCGAAGCCGACGGGGAATTCGGACGCTCCGCCCACCGGCCTCCTCCAGCTCATATGGAATGTATGTCGTGGGCGTTGCTGCGTTACTCAGTACCAACCAGACCAACTCCCCATTCACCGGGTGAACTTAGTGGCTCCGCCGGTAGGTGAGGACAACCACGGGAGGGCTGGTGCAACTGGCTCAGCTGCCGATTTTCTGGAGCGTCCGCCAGGCGGGCACCGTTGGCGGCGATCCGTGCGTCAGCCGCGGAGCCAGGGGTAGGTGGGATCCTCGGTGATCTTCACCTGTTGCGGGGCATCTCGGGGGAAGGTCCAGATACGGCCTGCGGTGCTGGTGGCAGTCACCGAGGTCGCGTCCAAGGTGACCTCGGTGAACGGGTTGGAGGAGCAGGAGACTGCCAGCCACTCCAAGGTGCCTTCGTCGTCGTCCCGGGTCAGTGCGACCCAGCCGATACTCCCGTGGTCCAGTGCCTCGCCGCTCAGGGCACGGCTTCCGAGGTAGGTGTACGAGGCGTGTGTACAGTCGATGTCCATCCAGTCGCTGGGGGTCCACGCGGTGGCCCGTAGGAGCTCCCACCACTGCCAGTCCTCGGCCCGGGGGTCATCCCGTCGGTCGTGCGGGGAGAACCGCATGAGCTCCATCACTGACAGCGAGCCGTCGGAGAACACGATGAAGTCTCCGTAGGGCGCCTCGCGGGCACTCCAACGTTCATGTACCTGGCCAGTGTTGGGTATCGCGTCGGAGGAACTCACGTCCACCATGATGACAGCGAGGGCGGATTGCCGAGCGGATGGCGTCAGGACGGTAAGGGGTTCTGATCCCGTTCCTCGCGACAGGAACGACGCCACACTCCTTCAGTAGTACCGGCGCATGATCTCGATGGCCCAGTCGGGCTGACTGGTGGCGCCGAGGGGGCCGAACTCGGCCATGTACGGCTTGATATCGAGTACGGGACTGCCGTCGACCGCGTCGAGGCCCTGCACGTGCACATCGAGTCCGTCCGTGCGCAGCAGGCGGCAGCGGGAGACGCCGATCCGGTTGGGGCGGTTCTTGCCGCGCTGGGCGAAAATGCCCACCAGCGGCCAGTCGGTGTTGCCGCGCGGATGACGCGCCCCGGTCTCGATCTTCTCTGTCGGCACCCGGTCGAAGTGATAAACGATCTCCAGGTGCGAGAAGCCGTCCAGTCCGGCCAGCGCGTCCGGTCCGAACTGCGCGGCGTCCAGCCGGATGACGGCGGATACCTCGCCCCAGTCATCGTCGCGGACCTCGCCCCGCCCACCGACCACACGGGCGATCGGACGCGAGACCACCTCGGCCGTACTGATCTCGGACATGTGCTGCGCCTTTCGTGAAAGCGGCCCGCACACCTACACGAGGTAGCGCAGAGGGACGGCATGACTGGAAGAGCACGGGAAGCACTGCTCGGGAGAGTGCTTTCCTCACCGTATCGACCGGCCGGGGCCACAGGACCTCGACGGGCAGACTGTCGAACAGGCGGCGGCCGGCACCACGCGGATGTCCGGATCGCCGTCGTGCCAGAAGGGGCCGCTCACCTGGGCATTGCCGGATGTGCTGGCGCCCGCGGCTCGAGCCGTGTGGTCCCGGCAGGACGGAATATTTCGCGTACGGCCAAGGCTGACCTGATCATGAGCGAGATTCTTGTGACCGGCGCGACCGGCAATGTCGGACGGCAAGTTGTAGTTCGGCTCCTGGCCGAAGGCGCGGCTGTGCGCGGATTGGCGCGTGATCCCGAATCGGCCGGGCTACCGGAGGAAGTCAAGGTCGTGGGCGGAGATCTGTCCGAGCAGGACACCCTGGAGGGGGCGCTGGCGGGGAGCGACACAGTGTTCCTGATCTGGCCTTTCCTTACGGCCGAGGGCGCGCCCGCCGTGCTGGAGGCGATTGCGAGACATGCCCGTCGCCTCGTCTATCTCTCATCATCGGGTGTGAACGAGGACGCCGAGCGGCAGACCGACCCGATCAACCAGCTCCACGCCGACATGGAGCGCCTGATCGAAAAATCCGGTCTGGAGTGGACCATTCTGCGGTCGAACACCATTGCCTCCAACGCGCGAGGGTGGGCCGAGCAGATCCGCGCCACGCACATCGTTCGCGGACCTGACATCGCCGCCACGGCGGTGATCCACGAGCGCGATATCGCGGCCGTGGCGGTACATGCGCTGACCGACGACGGGCATGCAGGCGCGAAGCACGTCCTGACCGGCCCGCAGGTACTCAGCAGGGGCGAGCAGGTGCGCACGATCGGGGAAGCGATCGGCCGCCCCACGCGCTTCGAGAAGGTCCCCGTAGAGGTCGCACGACAGCAGATGCTCGCTGACGGCAGGCCACCCGCTCTCGTCGAAGCCTTGTTGGCCAGCGCTGAAAAGCGATCCGAATCGAACCTGATCACCTCCACGGTGGAAGAGATCACTGGTGCGCCGGCACGCACGTTCCGCTCGTGGGCGGAGGAGCACGCGGACGATTTCCGCTAGGTTCGCCCGGCCCGAGCCCGTCCAGAGCCCGACCCGAGACGGTCCTCGAGCTGGGTCGCTGCTCACCTGATATTCGCCGGACGTCTGGCCGGCCTCGGTCTGATCATGTGCATCGACCAAGGACACACTTGGCCAGACCGAGGCCGTGGAAGTGAGTGTGTGGCAACGGGAGGAGAAGCGGGAGGCTTTCGCGTCGCAGTCACGCTTACGGGCGGACTTCTCCGACTGTCTGCCCGGAGGCGGGGATGCGGTGTTCGAGCCGGCTGATGCCCTGTTGTGTACCGATGAGCCGGTACCGGCCCTCTGGACACTTGTTGACCTGGCACTCACATCAGAACACACCGCGGCCGCGGCGCGTTGTACGCCGAACATCGGGGGCTCTTTGGTGCCGCGCAAGGCAGGCACCCGAGTGCCGCGCATCACCAGCATTACGGCCGCGTAGATGCTCCCACGTGGGTGCGCCACGCCCCCCACACCCTGCTTGAACGCGCAGCTGGCCGCCCCCGCGTGGCGCCTGGGCGGGGCCCGCGGCAGGCTCGTGAGGCCCGGCCGCGATCGCACCGGCCATTCGTTCGGACGCCGTACCCTTGCGCCCTGCCCTTACGCCTTACGCCCTACCCGAACGCGGACGTCGCGTGGGACGACGTACGAGAGACCTGGGCTCCTGCGTCCCCTGCGTCTCCTGCAGAAATGGGGGATGGCACCGTTACTCGGTCATGTAGGTAGTTCTCGGCGACACCGGTTGCGGCGGTAGAGGCGTACTCGGACGTCACGTGTTGCCGTTGGGCCGCAGATCCGTGTCCCTGCCGGTGACTCCAGCTCGGCGCGTGGGGTGCGGATGCCGTCAATTGGGCTGCGGCCTCTCGGAGTTCAGCGAGCACATCGCCGTGCTCTGCAACCAGAGCTTCGTAGATCGGCGTATTGCTCGTCGTTATCCCAGCGGCGTTCATATCGGACGTCTCTCCCCCGTTGTTGTTTTGGTGTGCCACGGCGTGGCCTCATCGTGTCTACCACGGAATCCGCTCAAGGCTCGCGCTCATCTCACGTGTCAATGTACGTGGATCGGTCATGGGCGCGTCAACGGCACCCGACTTGGGGGTCGTTGTTGATGGCCGTTGCTGATTGCCATGTCCGTGAGAGCTTGGGCATGTGCCCACCGGGTGAAGAGGTTCGGGAGGCACGGTTCGGGTAGAGCGAGCGAATCCTGTCGCAGCGCCGGAGGTGTAAGCCTCGTCACTCCGCATAGCCGCAGTGGCGATGCTGACGCAATCGCCCCCATCCCATGACCGAGACACGCCTCTTGACGACGACGGCCGTGGCCACACCAGAGCCGAGCCGGCGAGCGATTTGGCCCAGCTCGATGGCGACGGGGGGCAGTGCGGCTGAGATGGGACAGCCAACAGCCGTCCATGTCGGGAGTCTCTCCGAAGGCCAGGTGAGGAGCACGCACCTACCGCGCCCCCCTGCGCGACTGTCCGGCAGCGCCCCGCTACCGTTACGCCGTCGACGACACAGACACACGGGGGACAACAGTGGCCAGCGCGAGCGACGAGACGTCTGCAGCGAACGGAACCGTGGGCACGCTGCCCACTGTCGTGAAGGCCGGGGCGACCATGGCCCTGCTCGCGGCGCTGGCAGCGATCGCCCTCGCTTTCCTACCCGTATCGGCAACGATCCGGGACACGGACTCCTATGATCCCCACGGCACTGAGGAAGTGGTCTGCGGATCAGTCCTGATGCCTTCAGGGGACGATGCCTTGGCCGACAACACGCCCGCCGCTCCAGCGTGCAGCTCCGCGAGGGTTCAGCGAGCGGGATGGTCCGGCGTAACCCTCGCCGGCTCCATCGTCGTCCTCGTCTTTTCGCTGCTCATCGGGGACGGCATGTCCCGCGGCCTCGATGCGGAATCGCCAGAGTCACGGCGTTCGCCCGACCGGAACCCTGCCGAGTAGCTCCGTTCCGTCTCTCGTCGAGGAAAGGTGAAGTGAGTCGAGGAAAGGTGAAGTGAACGGGGCGGGACGGAACCCTCTCAGGCGACCCAGTGCGGTCGCCGGGCAGTGGACGAGAGCGAGAGGCCATCGGTGAGGGCGGCGGCCATGCGGTGGACGGCCTCGCGCAGGGTTTCGGGAGATGTTGTGTAGGGGATGCGGAGCCGTTGCTCGAAAATCCCCGGGTCGGTGGCGAAGTAGGCGCCGCTCTCGATCCGTACCCCGTGGTCCAATGCTCGCTCGGCCAGTGCCGAGGCGACGGGCTCGCCCAGGTCAACCCACAGCGACAGACCGCCGGGTGGCAGTTGCCAGGTCCACTGCGGGATGTGCTCGGCCAGGGCCGCGGCCAGAGCGGCGCGCTGCCGGCGCATTTGCTCCAGGCGGGGCGGCAGTAGTTCCCCAGCCCGGCCCAGCAGGGCGAGGGCCAGGAGTTGGTCCAGGACCGAGCCGCCCATGTCGTTGGCGACTCGCTGACCGGCGAGTTCGGTGACGAGCCGCGTGGGCGCGCGCAGCCAGCCAATGCGCAGCCCGCCCCAGTGAGTGTGGAAGTCGGGGATCAGATAGGCCAGTTGGGGCACCACCTGGCGCAAGGTCGATTCGATGATCTCGACATCCCAGCCGGCATCGGTGCCGGCACCGCTATCGGTACCGCAATTGGTACCGGTACCGGATCCGGCGGCCGTAACAGGGACCGAGACGGTACGCAGCCGAGCGCGGCGCATGGCGTCCAGAGCGTTCGGGTAGGACGGATTCTCGACCATGACCCGGTCGCCGGGGCGGCACAACAGCCCTATGACGAGCGTGAGGGCGTGCTGAGCGCCGGAGGTCACCAGGATCTGTTCGGGCATGGTGGTCAGGCCCCGCTCGGTGAAGCGCTCGGCGATGGCGGCGCGCAGTTCCGGCAGGCCGTAGGGGTGGTAGCCGGGAGTGTGGGCGTGCTCGGCCAGTTGAGGGGTGACTTGGGCAAGGGCGTCGATGAGCGTTTGCTCCGGCAGTCCGGGTGCGGCTCTGGCCAGGTCGATCGCGGTGTCCTGGGGCCCGAGGAGCCGTGTGATGCCGTTGGGAGTACGGCCCTCGGGCAAGGTCGTCCAGGTACCGGAGCCCTGACGGCTGTGCGCGTAGCCGCTCTCGCGCAGCAGGTCGTACACGGCGGTGATGGTGGTCCTGCTGGTGTTGAGGGCGGCGGCCAGTTCCCGTTCGGCGGGGAGTTTGACGTGCAAGGCGATGCGACCGTCCAGGATCAGCGTGCTGATCGCCTGGGCCAGGTGGCGGTAGGCGGGTCTCGCTCCTGCCGGGTCGGGGAGCATCGCGGCAAGCTGCCTGCTTCCCAGGGTCCGGTCGGCGCGCCCCACCCTGGCCACGGGCTGGAACGGATTCGTCTCAGCCATACCATTCTCCCGGGATTGGCCGTGTTATCTGGGCCAATCACTCTACAGAGTTGCCTTATTGGCCTTGAAGGCGCATGCGTACACCAGGAGGCAACCAAACGTGCCGCAGGACATCACAGAGATCACAGAGAGCACAGAGAATCGGCTCACGGCCTCCCTCAGGAGCCAGGCCCCGCCCCCGCTCACCTACGTCTCCCTCGGTGAGCGTCCGCTGCGACGCCTGCCCCAACTGTTCATCGGCCTCGCCCTGTACGGATTCAGTCTCTCGGTCATGATCCGGGCCTCACTGGGCGTCACCCCCTGGAGCGTCCTGAACGAGGGCCTGGAGAACCACACGTTCCTGAGCTTCGGCACGATCACCGCCGCCGTGGGTGCTTTCGTGCTGCTGTTGTGGATCCCCCTGAAGCAGAATCCGAAGTTCGGCACCGTCGCCAACATCGTCGTCCTGGCCTTCTCATCCGACCTCGGTCTCTGGCTCATCCCCCAGCACCTCGGACTTCCCGCCCGGGTCGGCCTCCTCATCGGTGGTGCCGTCCTCAACGGATTGTCTGTCGCCGTCTACGTCGGCGCGCGCTTCGGGCCCGGCCCCCGAGACGGGCTGATGACCGGCACGTCCGCCGCAACCGGGCGTTCCATCCGGCTGGTTCGCACCTTGATCGAGATCACCGTGCTCGCCGTGGGCTGGCTGCTGGGTGGGACCGTGGGTGTCGGCACCGTGCTGTACGCACTCACGGTCGGCCCGATCACCCAGTTCTTCATGCCCTGGTTCGCCTACAGGAGCTCCGCCGAACGCGCGGGTGACGCAGCGCTGCCTGGGGAGGTGGAAGCCGAATGAAGCGATCGAGGTCCGAGAGGGGCGTGCTGCCCTGGGGCCCCGAGACCCCTCACGTCTTGAAGCCCGAACATGACGAACGGCTGGGCTGGCGCGCCAAGTTCGAAGGGCCCTGCACAACACCCCAAGTACCCGTTGTGGGAACACACCCCGGCGACGGCGACCGCGTTCGTGACCCGGCCAGCCGACGCGGAGCCTCGCGCCGTCTGGTTCTGTGGGCGCCACCAGGAGCACACGGCTGCGCGCCGCCGGGGCTACGACCGACGACGAGGCTTGCCGCGCTTGCCGCCCTGGGAGCCGCCGGAACCGCTCCGTGGACTCTTAGGGCTCTTGCCGGTCGACTTGCCGGCTGCGGGCTTCCGCCGTGCGCCGCCTGTCTCGGGGCGCTTGCCCTTCGGCTGTGCCGGGGTCGGGTCCGGGCGTCGCCCTCGTGAACTGTTGACGGTCCGCCCGCGGACGATCCCGATGAAGTCCTCCACCAGATCGGTGGTCGCGTCCTGCGGCCACGACAGCGCGACGCGCGACGCGGGCGCATCCGAGACCGGCCGGTACGTGAGGTCCTTGCGGTGATGCAGACGGGCGAGCGACTGCGGGACGACGAGGAGTCCCACTCCCGCCGCCACGAGTTCGATGGCGTCCGCCGTCGTGGCGGGGCGCTCGAGCGCGGGCCGTCCCGGCCTGTGTTCCCAGACGAGGGTGTCGTCGAGGGGATGCAGGACGATGTCGTCGGCAAGATCCTCTGCGGACACCTCATCGACCGCCGCCGCGACGTGGTCCTTCGGGATCACGACCACGGTGGTCTCGGTGTAGAGGGGAATCGCGCTGAGGTCCGTACGGTCGACGGGCAGCCGAACGAAACCCGCGTCGGCGCCGCCGCTCCGCAGCACGTCGAATGCTTCGGTGGCGGACACCTGGACGAGAGCCAGCGGGACGTCGGGCAGCCGCTCGTTCCAGATCCGCACCCACTTCGTGGGCGTCACTCCCGGGACGTACGCGAGCCGGAACGAAGGGGATACTTCCGAGCGTGTCACTTCACCAGGCTACCGGTCGTGGTCGGAGGTAGCGCACACGCTCGATACCCTTGACGCATGACGTCGCACCAGACCACCCAGACAATGAAGCCCGCGACCGCGGCGAAGAAGCTGGGTGTGTACCTCGAGGCCACCCCCGCCGAGTTCCAGGAGGGTGTTGTCTCGCGCACCGAATTGAACGCGCTGCAGGCCGATCCGCCCCAGTGGCTGCAGGAACTGCGCCGCAATGGCCCGCATCCCCGGCCGGTGGTCGCGGCGAAGCTGGGCATCTCCATCTCCGGCCTCGCGCGTGGTGGCATCACCGAAGCCCTCACCACGGAGCAGATCGACGCGCTGAAGAACGACAACCCCGAGTGGCTCCAGCAGGAACGCGTCACCCAGGCCGAGGTCCGCAAGGAAGCGGTGCGCATCAAGGAGAAGAACGCGGCCCGAGGCGATCAGCCCGGCGGACCGCGTTCCTGACCTCCTCCCTCGACCGCACCTGATCCGTCGACGGCGACAGCCCGAGCCACCAGCTCACGCCGTCGACGTCCTGGTCAAGGACCCGCACCCGCAATATCAGCGTGACGTCGCCGCGCCGCCGGTTGGCTGCGTCAATCGTGAGCCCGCTCCGCGCCACGGACGACCGAGCCCTATGCGAATATGTGTTCGAATTCATGATGCTGGTGGTGGCCATTGCCCGGCGAGGCAATGGCCACCACCAGCATCGCTTTCGGGATGCCCATGTCCACGGGCAGGCCGGGTGTCGATCGGATGAGAGTTGCAGGTCAGGTGGCGTGCCATCCGGACCAGCGAACCACCGAGATTTCGACCACGGGCCCTTGCGGCGGGCGGTCTGTGTACTGCCGGTACTTTCGCATCAGCAGGCTTACGTACCGCGCGGACGCCGCCGACGCCTCGGCCGGTGCCAGTACGGCGGCCGTGCCGTCCGCGCGTGCCCACCACAGGCGGTCCCAGTCCTCGTCGTAGCCGTCGACAAGGAGGCAGACCTCGGGGTGGGCTCGGATGTTGTCCAGCCGCTTGAGCTGGGCCGACCGCTTCGGCTTGTGGTCCACGGCGAAGGCAACAGTGTCACCGGAGAGGGCGAAGACCGCGGGGACCAGGTGCGGGCGGCCGGAGGCGTCAATGGTCGCGAGACGGGCGACCCGGGCCCGGGTGAAGTACTCCCGGGCCTGTCCGCTCGTCATCCGAGGCACTGCGCCACCCGACGGCTCACCGGAAGCGTGCCGCGACGCCGGCGAGCTCGTCGAGGTACGACAGCGTCTCGGCCTCCGGCATCGTCGGCAGGTAGAACAGCAGCCGTTCCACGTCGAGGTGTGTGTACTGCTCGATGATCTCGGGCTTCTTCTCCACCCCGTAGACGGTCACCGGCACGTCCCGGCCGGCGATGCTCCGCATCCGGTCGATCTGCGGCCCCAGCTCCCCGGGCGACAGGCTGTTGGCCAGCCAGGCGTCACCGAGGGCGGCCACCCGGTGGAAGGCCCCCTCGCCGCCGCCCACGTAGAGGGGCGGGTGAGGGCGCTGGACCGGCTTCGGCCAGGAGTAGACGGGGTCGAAATCGACGAATTCCCCGTGGAACTCGGCCTTGTCCTGCGTCCACAGCTCGCGCATGGCCCGCAGCCGCTCGTCCACAAGACGGCCTCGGGTGCGCGGGTTGGTGCCGTGGTTCTCCATCTCCTCCCTGTTCCAGCCGATACCGATCCCGAAGACGGCCCGCCCGCCGGAGACAAGGTCCAAGGAGGCCACCTCCTTGGCCGTGATGATCGGGTCCCGCTGGGCCACCAGCGCGATGCCGGTGCCCAGCAGGATCCGTTCGGTCACCGCAGCGGCCGCGCTGAGCGCGACGAACGGGTCGAGGGTGCGGTAGTAGATCTCCGGCAGCTCTCCGCCGCCTGGGTAGGGCGTGCGGCGGTCCACCGGGATATGGGTGTGCTCGGCGATGAGCAAGGAGTCGAGCCCTCGCTCCTCGATGGCGCGCCCGAGCGTGGCGGGCGCGATGCCCTGGTCGGTGATGAAAGTCGAGACACCGAACTTCACAGCGGCTCCCTCGGATTCCGGGTTGGGGGTTGGGGGGTGCGGGTTGGGCGGCGGGGGCGGGTTGGTGAATTTGGGGGCGCGGGTTTGCCTGGCTCGCGGCCAATGGCCAGGTACCCCGATCGACCCCGGCACAACAATTCGTGCGGCCGACCGGGCGACCGGGCGACCGGGTAACCGGGCAACCGGGCAACCGGCGATCACCGAGCAGCGCGTGCGAGGCGGGGCGGGCGCCCCGTACGTCCACGGCCCGCGACACCGGCATCGGGCCCGGCCCCGGCCGTGGCGGCGGCCGTGACCGGGGTGGCGGTGGCCACGTCCCCCGATCTGTGCCGTGAAAGGCGTACGCCCTCGTCCTACCTGGTGGTCACGGCCCGGAAGCCCGTAGGGGCGTGGAGGGTGCGTCCGACCTCGTGCCCGCGGAAACACCCCTGTCCCGCTGGCACACCGCGACCCCGTCGATGCCGGTAGGCCGATCGCTTGGCTGCCACACCTCCTGCGGCCGGCCCGCTGATCCCGCCGCCGGGCCAGGCGATCCGCCTGAGACCGCCGTCCATCTGTGTCACGGCCGCCCGAGCAGGTGGCTGCCTGCGGCTGTGTCGGTGCGAGCCGTAAAGAAGTCGATGAAGGCGCGGACGAACTCCTCCTCGGTGATCCGCCCGTCGTCGTCGACGTCCAACTGGCGGAAACCGTGGTTGAGTTCGGCCGGGTGGACGCGCGAGCCGCCGAAGACGGTGCGGTACTCGTCGGCGCACAAGTGGCCGTTGCCGTCGGTGTCCGCGGCGTGGAAGAGGGCGCGTACGGCGACGCACAGCCCCTTGTCGAGGTAGGCCGGATCGCGGTCCGCCCCCGCGAGCATCGCCGTCACGAACTCTGCACGTGCCACCCGTCCGTCGCCGTCGGTGTCCATGGTGGTGCGGATGTGCTGCCACCAGGTGTCGAAGGCGTCGTACACCTCGGCTTCCCCCTCGGGAGTGAGTTCCAGCGGCCAGCAGACGTTGTGCGCCATGGCCTGCAGGTCCGCGGCGTCGATACGGCCGTCACCGGTCTGGTCGAGGACCTGCCGGAAGAACGCGTCCAGCCGTGCCGGGCGCGAGTCGGCCCGGCGCGGGCGGCGGGGCCGGGGCACGAAGCTGGTTGGCGCGGCGGTGCTGCCTGCGGCGAGTGGCGCGGACGGTTCAGTCGGGCTGGACGTGGTGCGGTAGCGCCGCCGGTCCGGCAGCCGGGTCATCACCTGGCGCATGCCGTGGTGCAGGGTCCAGGACAGCACGGCGGCACTTCGGGAACGGCGCAGACCGAAGCGCTCGCGGAACGCAGGCGGCAGGTCGGCAACGGTCAGTGCGGACACCGCGCGGGCGACCAGCGCACGCAGCAGCGGCCAGGCGGGCCCCAGGCGCCGCAACCGCCGAGGCTGGGGAGCCTCGCGCAGCATCGCGAAGAGCAGGTAACGCGCCTCCTCCCCGTACTCCAGCGTTTCGCGGACGGTGCGTTCAACATAGGCGGGCACGTCCGCGGCGGTCGGGGGCAGTACGCCGTCGGGCAGTTTGAATTCGGCGCACACGGCGCGGAACTCGCTGTAGAGCTGGTCGAGTTCGGCGGGAGTGAACGGGTCGCCGGAAAGCTCGCGCATCGCCGTCACCGACTCGTACAGCGTCACCAGTACCCAGGCACGCACCTCCGGGTCTTCCGCCGAGAACGGCCTGCCCGTCTCGTCGGTGCCCTGGATTCGGCGGTGGGTGCGTTCCAGGCGGGCGATCTCGCGGCGCAGGCTGTCGGGGTCCGAGAAGAACAGGCGCGTGCCGCTCTCCATGGTGTGCTCGATACGGCGCCAGGGGTGGGCCCGGTAGGTGGAGTAGCGGGCGGTGCCGGCGGCGACGACGGGATGCGCGGTCTGCAGCACCAGCAGCCGCCAAGTCACCAGGGCGATGCGCCATTCGCCGAGGTTGCGGCGCAGCAGGAAGTCGGGGGCGGGACGGCCGGTAATGGTCATGCTTCTCCTGGCGTAGGCACGGCCCCGACGAGCGGACGATGCCGGGGACGCTGGTACAAGTAGCGCGGCATCGCCTGCTCATGGGCCCCATCAGCCCCAAACCACCCATTCGTGCGCCAGATCACCGCCCCGCGCAGATGGAGCCAGGTGAGATGGCTCTCGGGCGTCCGTAGGAAACTGGCCCTCCCCCCCGTGGGAGGCACCCTGCACGGACGCCCTATTCGACTCAGGCTCGCATGCCGCCGTCGACCCGAAGGACCGTGCCGGTGACGTAGGAGGAGCGGTCACTGAGGAGCCAGGCGGCGGCCTGGGCGATCTCGTCCGGATCGGCGGAACGGCCCAGCGGGGTCTGGGCGTTGAGCTGCTCAATGGTGCCGGGGGACTTCTCATCCCACTCGTGCAGCATCTCGGTGAGCGTCGTGCCGGGCGCGATGGCGTTGACGCGGATGCCCTCCGGGCCGTACGTGACGGCTGCCGACGCGGTGAGACTGTTGACTGCCCGCTTCGCCGCGCCGTATGCGGGAAGCGCGGGGTTGCCCATCAGGCTGCCGACGCTGGAGGTGTTGACGATGGCCCCGCGCTTCGCGGTGGCGCGGATGGCGGCGATCTCGGCGGTCATGGCCAGCCACGGGCCTTTGAAGTTGACGGCGCAGACATGGTCGAAATCGGCCTCCGACAGCTGATCCATCGGGCCGGGCGGCTGGCCCGTCGCGCCGTTGTTGAAGGCCACGTCGAGCCGGCCGTACAGCTCCACGGACCGGTCGACGGCGGCCCGGACGCTTGCCGGGTCGGCCAGGTCGCACAGGACATAGTCCGCGGTGCCACCGGCCGTCCGGATCTCCTCGGTCACCGCTTTGAGCTGGGCCTCCGAGCGGGCCGCGAGGAGAACCCGGGCGCCCTCCCGGGCGAACAGCCGCGCTGATGCCGCGCCGATGCCGCGACCGGCACCAGTGATAAAGGCGACCTTGCCGGCGAGCAGGCCCGAGGTCGTGGTGGACGTGATGGGTGTGTTGTTCATGCCGATGAGCCTGTGTCCGGCCGCCCCGCTCATCCAGGCACCGGCAGTACCTGGCTAGGAACCTCGGCGACCCGCACACTGGGGAGGTGGATCGACAAGAACTGGCCGGCTTCCTGCGCAGCAGGCGCGAGCGCATCACCCCCGCCGACGTGGGGTTGCCCGCCGGGCCACGCCGCCGCACCCCGGGACTGCGTCGCGAGGAGGTGGCACAGTTGGCGTTCATCTCGACCGAGTACTACACGCGACTGGAGCAGGCCCGCGCCCCGCACCCCTCCCGCGAGGTGCTGGCCCAACTCGCCCGAGCGCTACGCCTGTCGGACGCCGAGCGCGACCACCTCCACCACCTCGCCGGCACCCCGCCCGGTCCCCCTCCCGGGCCTTCGCGGGAGGTACGGCCAAGCATCGTCGACCTGCTGCAGCGGCTGCCGGAGGCCGCGGCGATCGTGTTGTCGGCGACGTACGAGGTCATTGCCTGGAACGACCTGGCTGCCGCCCTGATGGAAGACTTCTCCGCCCTGTCGCGTCGGGACCGGAACCTCATGCGACGCGCCTTCCTCGGCCCGTACCGGCACGGCCGACGGCTGTACGGCGTCTCGGACGCGGACGAGTTCGCCCGGACCTCGGCCCTGCACCTGCGCGCCGCCGCAGCTCGCTACCCCAACGACCCGGAGGTGACCAGCCTGGTCGAGGAACTCCTCGCCGGCAGCGAGGAGTTCGCCCGGCTCTGGGCCGCCCACGACGTGACCGCCCGGCCCACCCTCTGCAAGACCTTCGAGCACCCCCTCGTCGGCCCCGTCAGCGTCAACTGCGACGTCCTGGACATCGCCGACCGGGACCAGCAAGTCGTCATTTACACCGCCGCCCCCAGCTCACCGTCGGTAGAGGCACTGCGACTGCTGTCCGTCGTCGGCACGCAGCGCATGGACGTGCCTGGCTGACCTGTCTCCAGCCGTGATCGAGATGATGTGGGGCATCACTCCTGGAGCACTCGCCCGGCCGCTGGAAATCCAGCGTGATCCGCTATCCGGCCCGGCAGATGACCGAGCCGTCTGGTGCCGGATCCTTCAGGCGGGCAAGGCGCTGGGGCAGGTCCGTTGCGTCGTCGTCCTGGACAATGGTCCGCAGGTAGTAGATGGGGACGCCGGAGCGGCCTGTGCGGATGGAGGGGTCCAGGCGCCCGGGGTGAGCTCCTTGACCGGCTTCCGTCCCGCATGCTGCTCCTGGTAGGAGTCGACGGCCCTACGCAGGTGCTGCGCGGTCTCCTCGAACTGGGTGGAGGTGCCGTGTCTTGCGCGGCAGTGATCAGTTTGAGGGGGTCCAGCGGCTCCAGGCGCAGAGGGGGGTCTGGGCAGACGATGGGGTGGCCGGACAGGCTCCAGCCCCACCGGCCGCCGCCGATGTGCATCATGGCCTCGCCGAGGTAGGCCATGGCGCCTTGGAGGAAGTCTTGGGAGCCGTCGGCCGCCGTACGGAGAAGTCCAGGGCGTGCGCGCCGCGCAGCTTGGCGAGCAGGGCCTCGTGGAACCACGGCCACACCCCGGCCTCGGTCCATTCGGCCAGGCGGCGCCAGCACGATCACAGCCCACAACTCGTCGTTGAATTCCCTCGGCTTCGGCCGCGCCGCCCCGCACCCCCAGATCACCAGGCCCGGAGCAATCCAACCACCTCGAAGATCATTTCCTTAGGAGTCCAGCCCTCAGTCCGGCAGTTCTGGCGACCTCCCCCTCCCCCGTCAGCTCTGGTTCTTCTCCGTCAGCTCTGGTTCTTCTCCAGCGCTTTGATGTACGCCTTCATGAAGTGATCGCGTACGCCGTCGGAAGCCGGTGCGAGCAGGTCTGCGGTGAGGCCTTTGGCGCGGTCGAACAGGCTGCTGATCGCCGGCATGCTCTCGTGAACCTTGTTCCTGGAGTCGATGTAGCGCAGCGCGGAGACGTGGTGGAAGCCAGGCTCCGGCGGGAGCTGGGGCACGATGTCGTTGTTGTTGACGAAGCGGTACATGCGATTGGTGAAGGCCGTGTTGAACTCTTCGGCCAGGAGCCGGTCGCAGGTGCGGGGCTGGCCGAAGGTGTAGACGCCGTCGGCTGTCTGGCGCGGCTCTTCGAAGTGCAGTCGGGCTCCGGCGAGCATGGCCAGGGCGCCGCCGAGGCTGTGGCCGGTGAACCACACAGTCTGGTGGTTGTCGCGGAATTCGTCGATGGCGGTGTGGACCTGCGGCCAGACGGCGTCCAGCGCCTCGCCGAAGCCGTAGTGGATGAAGCCCGTGCCACCGGGGCCAGGGTAGGGGGGCGTGGCGGCGTCGGACAGCCAGTCACGCAGCTGTGCCGGTTCGGTGCCTCGGAAGGCGGTGATGATCATGTTCTCGCTGGCGATCGTGTACGCCTGGGTGTCCTCCAGCGGGAAAGGGGGACGGAAGGTGGTGTGGTGGTGGCGTACCCGGTCGAAGCCCCAGTCGTGGGCGGCGGCTTCGATGGTTTCTTCGTCCTTGTAGGCGAGGTCGGAGGCATGCGCCATGCACAGCGCGTGACCGAGGCTGTAGCTGGTGGTGCGGTGGTCAATGGTGGGGCTGGCCACTGCTGACTCCTGGTGAGTGGGAGGGGGGATGTGGGCGATGTAGGTAATGTGGGCAATGTGGGCAACGTGGCTGGTGTGAGCGGTGCGGGGAGGAATCAGGTCGTTTCGGCAGGTGGTGTGATCACGAAGTACACCGCTCCGCTGCACAAAGAAACGACCTGGGCGCGTGGTGCATCCCGGTGTCCGCTTAAATCACTCGTTCGTGGCCCGGCCGGCGGCATGCCGAGCCGCCGGGCGATGCCCCTGGCCAGCCCGTCGAACGGCCACACCGGGTGAGGGCCAGCTCCCGGTTTCAGGGCCGGTTCTGCAGGCTCTCCCCTCCCCCGGCCAGTCGCGCCGCGGGTGCGTGCTCTCAGCGGTCGAGCGCGGGGAGCCCGGCAAGGCCGGTCTCGCGCAGGAGCTGGTCGACCGTTTCCGTGAGGGTGCTGTCGGCGGGGATCACGGTCTCGATGCCGTCGGGCAGGAGATCCAGCGGCCGGTACCAAGCGCGCATCTCGGCCTCGCCGTACTCGTTCGCCGGGGGCTTGGTGGCGTGGCGGCGCAGTGTCTCGCCGAAAGGGACGTCCAGGTAGTAGTGGTGAGTGTGACCGCGGTGGTCGCGGTGCAGCTGCTCGAGCATGGGTCCGTAGTGCGCGGCGTACAGGATCCCTTCGAGCACGACGTGGTAGCCGGCGTCCAGGGAGTAGTAACGTCTGCCGATGCGCCGGCCCGGTGCTGTCCTTGAGGCCAAGGTTCCCCGCTCCCACCCAGGCCATCGTCTGCTGTGCTTGAGAAGAGAGAGTACGGAGGCAGCCACGCGGTTCAATCGGCCCTCTGAGAATGGTGGTCGGCCGCGGCAGGCGCATCAGCTCGGCACCCGGCACTCGGCACCGCCCCGAGCCCGGCGGCTGTTTCGTGATCGGCGACCGAGGAGGGCGGGCAACAGTGGCACATCAGGGTGTGGGTGCCAGTGATGTGGCCTCCCATGCGAACCCGTCCGGGTCGGTGAAAGGCCCGGAATCGCCGCCGATCATGAGCCGGTGCGATCCGGTGCCGTCGGGAGCGACGCCGACGTCCTTGGCAAGGGCACGGTGCCTGTACAGCGCCAGCTTGACGGGACTCGCCCCAGCAGCGAACTCGACGTACATGCGGCCGAAGCTCTTCGCCACTGCGAGGCCTTGGTCGACGTAGAACCGCTTGCTCGCGGCCACGTCCGCGACCCCCAGGAGGAGCACGATCTCGTCGATCTGCCTGGTGGCCGGGCCGGTGTCCTTCTTCGCCGAGGTCGCGACCTTCCAGATCGTCCCGTCCGGGGCTTGTACGACACCGCCGTAGCCCCAGAGCGACTTCGCGGCCGGCTTGAGCGGTGTGGCGCCGGCGTCGAGGGCGGCGTCGATGAGGCTGTTGACGGTCGCCGGCTGGGACACCGTGAGCGCCAGGGTGAACCCACGGAAGCCGGTGGTGGGTGCCTCCGAGGCCCGCAGGCGTATCTGCGTGTCCAAACCGAAGGCGGCGGTGTAGAAGCGGTTGGCGGCCGTGGGATCGGCCACGTCGAGGGTGATGGATTCGATGGATGCCATGGCCATCACGCTAGTTGCGGCTCGGCGACCGGCGCTTCTCGATTCCTGACCGATCTGGCCACCTGTTTCGCCACACACGGTCGCATCCCCACCGTCGCGCACACCGCCTGGCGCCGCGTCACCCAGGATCTCCTCGCCCGTCTCCCAGGTGATCACAAGCCGGGACAGCGTCTCCTCCTCAGCCACCAGTCGCCGCTTCAGCTCCGCGTTCCGCTCCCGGGTGCGCTCCACCCGCTCCCGGGCCGTGCCCAGCGGGCACATCTGCGTGATCGGGGGGGACCACCGGCAGTACTCTGCGGACTCCCGCTACCACCAGCACAATCCCGGCCGTGGGATGGTGCCAGTGGACAGTGTCGTGGGACGGGCGGTGGTCATCGCTTGGCCGATCGACCGCTGGGACACCCTGCCGGTTCCCGGGACAGCTGAGGGACGAGGTCCGTCACACCCTGTCTGAACTGCACGAATGCGGGTATGGACGGGGCGCGACGGCACCTCTGGGACTTCTCTGGGGCTTCTCTGGGGCTTCGGGGCCCGGCTCCCGGCGGGTTCCTCTACGGGCCGCGGCCCGGCGGGCTGACGTCCGGTCAGGGCTCCCCGAAGACCGCGTCGATGGTGGCGCTGCCCCTCGCACCGGCTCGAGGCAGGAAGTGGGAGTACTTCCGCAACGTGAACCCCGGGTCGGAGTGGCCCAGCCGGCGCGCCGGCGAGACGACCGATTCCCCGGCCTCCAGTTCCTCGGAGGCGTAGAAGTGACGCAGGGTGTGGAATCCGTGCTCCCGGGACGGTTCCCACACACGGGCCCTGTCTCTCTCACTCTCCCCCAGCGGTGCGATCACGTCGGCCTTGGCCAAAGCGGGCTTCCACACGTAGGAGTTGAAGGAGTTTCGGTTGACCGCCTTCCGCTCGCGTCCCGTCACCAAGAGGCTGTACGTCCTCGGCCGCCGATGTTTGGCTTCCACTGACGCCTCCGGAGGGCCCGGGTCGTCCCAGGGCAATGTGACGGGCACGGGCGCGAAGACCTCCATGTGTCGCCGGATGGCGCGGGCCACGCTCGCCGGCAGCGCTACCTCTCGGACCTTTCGCCCTTTGGGAAGCGCGAAGCACAGCTTCGCCCGCACCATTTTGACCTGGCGCCGGACGTGGACGACTCCTTTGGCGAAGTCGATGTCATCCGGGGAGAGTCCGAGTGCCTCGCCTTGCCGGAGCCCCAGGCCGGCGCCGATCTCGACGAGGAGCCGGTAGCGGTCCGGCATCGCCGCCCGTACCGCCAACACGCGCTCCGGCGTCCATGCTTCAACCCTTCCGGGTGTGGCAGCCGGCGGGCCGATCATGCTGGACCGACATGGATTGCGCCCGAGGCGGCGGTCCTCAACGGCGGCCTGGAGGATGCTGGACAGCGTCGCCCAGACGAGACGGATCGTGGTCGGACCGAGGTCCTTCTCCAACCGCTTCTTCCAGTGGCGAAGCGTTTCCGTGCCGATGCCGTTGAGTGGCTGGGCTCCGAGATGGGGAACGATGTGCCGCCGCACTCTCTGCTCGATGCGCTCGATCGTGGACGGGTCGCCACTCCGGGTGGGCCACCAGTGCGTCTCGGCCGCAGACCGTGAGACGGCGGATCACGGGCGGCTGGTGGTCTCACCCGGATCTTGTTAACCGGCTCCATGAGCAGTCCTCACCGGCCATGATGATCAGCAGAGCGGGGCCGTCTGCAGGCCCCCGCTCGGCTGACGACACCGATGTCCTTTGGGGGATGAATGCCGCGCATAGGGGTCTACCTCGCGCACCCACGGCCTGGCAGCTTTAACCACGCCGTGTTCCATACCGTTGTGCAACACCTGCGCGACCTCGGATGCGAGGTTCTCGCGCATGACCTCTGCGCTGAGGAATTCGCACCTGGGCTGACTGCCGACGAAACGGAGACGGTCCGGTCTGCCACAGGCACTCACGATTCGCAGGTGGCGCTCCATCGGGCGGAGGTGGCCACACTTGACGCCATGGTGTTCGTGCACCCGAATTGGTGGGGCATGCCACCCGCTGTCCTTGCAGGTTGGGTGCAGCGTGTCCTCGCGCCCGGCGTCGCCTACAAACTGGGAACCTCGGAGGGGGAGCCCGAAGGGCTACTGAGAGTCGGCCGAGCCCTCGTCCTGAACACCTCTGATACCCTTGCCGACCGCGAAGAGGCCGAGTTCGGGGACCCGCTGCAAAGGATCTGGGCGGCATGCGTCCTGCCTTACGTAGGAGTTGCCGACGTTCGCCGGGTCGTCTTCCGAACGGTCACCGACTCTTCCGATGAAACCCGCGCCTCCTGGTTGCACCAGGCACGTCGCCACGCCGCAGCGCTGCTGGCCTGACACGTACGGCGTGCTGTGCACGTTCGCCGGTACCGAGCTGGGCACTTTTACGCGAACGCCGACACTGGCGGGACAGCGCGACCACGACCCGGTCGAGGTCGTCGGTCCATGATTCGTATTCCCAGGCCCGCGGGCCGGACGCGGTCACCCGGCGTCCCGGCCCGGCAGTGGGGCGACCGGCCCCGGACAGCAGCGGCATCCGCACGGGCCAGCGCGGTGTCCAAGATCGCCTGCGTGTCAGGTCTCGGCTCGGTGGACTCAAGGAGCTTGTCCCACTTGGCGACCGTGCGCTGAGCGACCCCGAGAGGCTGGGCGAAGACCCTGACGCTCATCCGCAGCGCGAGCCGCAGGGCATGGGCCTCCAGGCCGCTCCAGTGGTGCACGGTCGCCACGAGCCGCTCCCTTCCGAACAGCATCGAAGCACGACGCGAACGGGCGGGGGCACGCAAGTGCAACGGAAGTACAACTGCGGGTCATTTCCCGACGGGTTGAGCAGGGCCACTCGCGTAGAGCCGGCCCGGAACCTGTCGGGCCACGCCTCCCGCCCCTTTTTGATCCTTTGGACGGTCTCTCCTATGGAACCCTATGGAACCCCTCACGGAGCATCGCCCGGTGAACGGCCCGATCGTCTACGGCTTCCTCCGGCTCCCCAAGAGCACCGCCGCCCGGCAAACGGCCCTGACCGGGGCCCTGGCGGAGTATTGCCGCAGCCACGAGCTTGTGCCGGGCGCGGTCTTCATCGATCGCGGCAACACCACGAGCGTCCTCAGCACGGCGTTCACCGGGCTGCTGGACGTGCTCGATCTGCCGGATGTCTATGGAATGGTCCTGCCTGCCGCCTCCCATCTGGGGCCCAAGCCAATAGCCACCGAGCGGCGGCGGCAGATCACCGGCTCCGGTGTCCGGCTGATGCTCGTCCGAAGCACGACCCGCCGGCCGCCAGACCGCTCTCGCCGCCGCACTCGCATCTCTGCCCCTGCCCTGGACGCCGAGACATGAGGCTCGCCATGCTCGATCCCACCCAGCGATTCTTTACCCCTGTCCCCGAATCCGTGGGTCAGGCCCGTGACTTCGCCCTCCGCACCCTCGCCGCCTGGGACCTGGAGGAGCGGGACCATGACGTCCGCCTCTGCGTCTCCGAGCTGGCCACCAACGCCCTCACGCACGGCACACACTGCGGTCAGACACCTGCGCTCTTGGCCCCTACCGCGCCGACCTCGTCGAGACGTACTGGCGCTGCGAGCAAGATCCTTCCCTTCTCGTCGGCTACGGCCGACAGGCGCCCGAGGCGCTAAGGGCTGTCCCGTAATCCCTGGCGGATCAGCGCGCGGCGTCAGATGCACTGCGTTCGCTGCGCTCACTAGGTCTCGGCTCTCCCTTTGCCGTACGGATGCCGAGCTGCATCGCAAGGCGGAGGAGCGTCCCGATACTGGATGTATCGGGATGTTCCGACAACGCGGCGAGGTGCCGTAGCTGTCGTCGCGCGCCCGCCAGGGATTACGGGACAGCCCTTAGAGGCGACCAGGCTGCCGGTGTAGCCGCCGTCGGCCCAGACCGGTTCCATCCGGTGGTGTACGTCGGCGACCTGCCCGAGCAGCACCTGGGAGGCGGTGCGGTCGCCGGTGTCCGCGGCGGTGACCATCTCGCCCAGCAGCAGGCCGAGCGTGTCGACCACGATGTGCCGCTTGCGGCCGTTTACCAGTTTGCCGCCGTCGAAGCCGCGACTGTCCATTCCGACGACGGCATCCGCCTTGAGCGACTGCGAGGCGATCACGCCGGCGGTGGGTGCCGCGTCGCGGCCCAGCGTCTCGCGGACCTGTCCGCGCAGCTGGTCGTGAAACTCCCTGATATCTCGACGCCCTGGCCGAACACGCAGCTCAGGGACGGGTAGCCGTGCTGTGCTTCGAGAAGGACGAAGAACGCTGCCATCGTCAAGTGGTTCCGGAGACCCTTCGCCGCCGCAGATCGCTACCTGTCACCGCGTTGGCCTGACTTCTACTCCCCTGCAGGCAGGCGCTCTTGTGCCTGGGGACCGCCTCACTTCCAATCTGGACCAGGCGGATCACACCGGGGGTGGGCAATGGAGGGCTCGTACGAACGTGCACGCATCATGATCACGGTCAAGACGTATCCCGAACTGTCCACGAAGTACCGCGAGACGAGCTGCGTCGCCGGAATACGGCTCGACTGCGGAACCCCGGAACACGTACGGCTGTTTCCCGTCCCCTTCCGCAGCATGATCGAGACCACCCAGTTCGCCAAATACGCGATCGTCGAGGTGAACGTACGCCGCCACCAGGACCGCCGGCCCGAGAGCCTGCGCCCCAACCTGGACACCCTCAAGGTCATCGACAGGATCGGCACGAGCGACGGGTGGCGCGAGCGGTACTCACTCATCCGCCCGCTGATCGCCCCCTCACTGTGCGCCATCAAGCACGACCAGAAAGAACACGGCACATCGCTGGGCATCTTCCGCCCAGCGGACGGTGTCGACTTCCGTCTCACCCCCGCGGAACCCTGGCCCGCTCACAAAGTCGCCCTGGCCGACCAAATGGACATCCTCGACCAGGACTTGCGCCAACGCATGCCGACGAGCTAACGACGCGGCCACCGCGCTGCCCCAAGCCCCAGTCTCGACATCAGTGTGTGAACAGCAGCGACACTTTCGGCAGCCGACCCCGACTTCTCCTGGCCCCACCTACGGCAGATATCGCCACAAGGCCCGGCGCAGGCCCAACCGGCAAGCCATCCTGCTGTCATAACGTATCCGACACCCCGTCAGCACAGGGCGGCTCGGCCGATGTACGAGCTCCAGCCCACACCTCGCCCCCGAACCCCGCTTAGTACTCCAGCTGTAGATGGTGATCTTCACGCTTGTGCGGCTTGCCGCCGGTAGTGGCTGGCTTTGGATCGGGCCTGGTGGTGGCGTCGCCAGTCGGATCACGATGCTGGCCATCGGTACCCCGCTATTGTCGATCACGCAGGGTCTGGAGCAGCGAACGCGTCGACCCGGCGGAGCGGTTACTGGGGGGAGCAGCGATGGTGGCAGGAGACAGGGCAGTGGGCCAGGCCTGGTTCGGCGCGGCGGCGCTGGCCTCGGGGGCGTTCTCCGTCGTGTTCGTGGAAGCGACGCGGGTCGCGAACTGGAATGTGGAACATCCGGTGCCCGTTCCGGGCGACGACTCACCCGGCGGCGGGAACATGGGGGCCGTGTTCGACGTGCCCCTCTTCGCCCTCCTCGCAATCGTCTGCCTGCTCTTCCCACTGCTGTGGGGAATCACGGTGATCCGCAGGCGGAAGGGCCAGCCAGTGCAGGAGCTGGTGGTGACCTCCACTGTCCTGCAGGGGGTCGCTCTGCTACTGGCCCTGCCGGTCGCGTCGAGCCTGCCGTTCGGCTGGCTCGGTGCCACGGCCCTCACCGCCGCGGTACTGCTCGCCCTCGGCATCGCCCTACAACCGCTCTGGTCACGACACCGGGCTGCGACCGCCCCGTAGTCGGCTGCGGATCGTGATCGTTTTCGGCAGGATTCTCCGGGGTTCGTGCCAAAGCGAGTTGTCCTGACACTGTCCGAGCCGACTCCATGCACGATTGAGCCTCATCATCCAGTTCTTGGCTGGATGGCCTGACGTATCTGCTGTCACCGTGCGGTTCCGTCATCTGGACGGGGGGGGCGGGATGGCTGCGGCCACCGGTGATCATCGTAGTTTGTGAAGACAACGAACGATCAAGCGGTGGCCGCAGGTCACAGCGTAGACCCGGCCCGATGGCATGACGCATTCGAGGCCATGATGGGCCGGATTGCGGGCCGGTTCGCCCGGGTGGAGCCACGGCGTCGGGTCCGGCGGTTGGTGCTCGGACTCCTGGCGGACCTGCCGCGCAAGAACTGCTGGACGATCGCCGAGTGGGCCGGGGAGGCCACTCCGGACGCCATGCAGCACCTGCTCAGCGGGGCCAAGTGGGATGCCGATGCCGTCCGCGACGACCTGCGGGCCTACGTGGTGGAGCATCTGCACGACGAGCGGGCGGTGCTGGTGGTCGACGAGACCGGCGATGTGAAGAAGGGCACCAGCACGGTCGGCGTCCAGCGCCAGTACACCGGCACCGCCGGCCGGATCGAAAACGCCCAGGTCGCTGTCTACCTGGTCTATGCCAGTCGGCGCGGGCACGCCGCGGTGGACCGGGAGTTGTACGTCCCGGCCTCCTGGACCTCTGACCCAGGCCGCTGCCGTGCCGCCGGGCTCGGCGAGGACGCCCCGTTCGCCACCAAACCGGAACTGGCCTCGCGCATGGTTGACCGGTTCCTCGACGCCAGCCACTTGGCCCCGTGGGTAGCGGGCGACGAGGTCTACGGCGGCAATCCGAAACTGCGCAACGTGCTGGAGGAACGCAGCGTTGGCTATGTTCTCGCGGTGGCCTGCTCACACGAAGCCACCACAGGGGCTGGGAGGTTCCGTGCCGACTCCCTGGCCAAGAAGGTCCCCAAGCGAGCTTGGCAGAAGCTGTCGGCCGGGACCGGGGCAAAGGGTCACCGCTTCTACGACTGGGCCGTTATCGACGTAGCCGATCCCCGCCCTGGGAGCCGTCAGCTGCTGATCCGCCGCAACCGCCACACCGGCGAACTCGCCTACTACCGCTGCTACTCGCCCACCACGGTGCCGCTGACCGAGCTGGTGCGCGTCGCTGGATCAAGGTGGCGAGTGGAGGAGTTCTTCCAGTCCGGCAAGGGCCTGGCCGCACTGGATGAGCACCAGGCCCGCCGCTACACGTCCTGGACCCGCTGGGTCACCCTCGCCATGCTCGCGCATGCCTTCCTCGCCGTCGTCAGAGCCGACGAGCACGCCCGACAACCAGCACCAGACGGCCTTATTCCGCTCACCTGCAACGAGATCCAGCGCCTGTTCATCACTCTCGTCACACAGTCCACTCACGATGCTACTCATTGGCTCCGCTGGTCCGACTGGCGACGCCGCCACCAGGCCCGATCCAAAGCCAGCCACTACCGGCGGCAAGCCGCACAAGCGTGAAGATCACCATCTACAGCTGGAGTATTAGAGGCGAAAGAGTGGCCGTCCCCCTTGGGGCCCTGGGACTTCTCTGGGACTTTCAGCCGCATCATCGGGCATGACCGTGAAACAACCGAAAGGCCATCAGCGCAGGCCGGCGCCCCAAAGCCACCTATCAGGGCCTCTGGTTCTCCTCCGTAAGCGCAGGCGCTCGAGCTGCCCGGGGCCCAGCCTCGCCCTCAGCGAAGGGCGGTGTGCCCGTTCGCTGAGGCGTCAGCTCTGCTACCGCCGGGTTGCCGAGCGACACCGCCCACGGGCAGATGGCCGTGACGAGGGATCAGGTGGTGGCCAGCAGCAGGTCCTCTCCGCTTGACGGGCGGAGGCCGTCGGTGCGATCGGCGAAATAGCGCTCGGCGAGCGAATCTCCCGACACGTGTCGGGCGTCTTCGAAGCCGGCTTCGCGGGCCAGTGCCAGCATCTCGGGCGGGGTGTAGAAGCTGATGAACGGCGTTCCGGATGCTTGCGCGCCTTCCTCGCTCGTCCGGAGGCCGGGGCGATCGGCGTCGTCGAGCAGTTCGGTCGGCAGCAGGAAGGTCATGGCGAGCGTCGAGCCGGGTGCGAGCCCGGTGATCTGGCGCAGGGTGGCCGCGGTGGCGTCTTTGGTGAGGTACATGGTGACGCCAGTGGAGACGATGACCGCCGGCCGGCTGGAATCGAAGCCGGCAGCGGCCAGCTTCTTCAGCCAGTCTCCGCTCGCCTCGAAGTCGACCGGTACCAGATGCAGCCAGTCGGGGATGCCGTAGCCGAGTTCGACCAGGCGATGGCGCTTCCAGGCCTGAGGGCCGGGCTGGTCTACCTCGAAGACCCGTAGGCGGGCGGCGACCTCCGGCCTACGCTGGGCAAAGGTGTCCAGGCCGGCTCCCAGGATGACGTACTGGGTGACGCCGCGGTCGGCCTGCTCAGCGATCAGGTCCTCGATGAAACGAGCGCGGGCCACGATGGCCGCCCGGAATCCTTGGGTGGCGTGCGGGTCCATGTCGGGGCGGCGGCGCCAGTCATCGTCGGGGTCCGCCAGCTGTAGGCCGATCTCGTCCTCGAGCACGTACGGTGGCGAGTCGGCCTGGACGTGCATGGCCCGCCAGAGGGCGGTCCGCACCGCAGTGCTGTCCGGCGCCTCGGTCTGCTTGTCTGTCATGGTGTTCCCCCTTCGTGTTCGCCCTTCGTTGCGGTCAGTTCTTGGTGGGAGCTTGGAGGCTCCACAGACGCCCGTCGGGGTCGCGGACGGTCATCTCCTTGGTCCCGTAATGGGTGTCCTCGAACGGCGTGACCACCTCGACGGCAGGATCGGGACGGAACTCGCCTGCGTCCGGCACCTTCAGCACGATCTGCGTCTGGGGCTCTCGGTCCTCGGGGATCTCGGCGATGAAGACGTACGGCCCGTCGCCGTTGCGGAGCCGGCCGGAGTTGTGGTCGGTCGAGAACTCCAACTCGTAGCCCAGGGCCTGGAAGAACTTCGCCGCCTTACCCCAGTTGTGGGTCGTCAAGAACACGGCCTCGATTCCTTCGGTCGCCATGTCAGCTCTCCTTCTCAGTCGATTGCTGTGTGTGCCCATGGGTGTCGTCGAGGTAGGCGCGCAGTGCGTCAGCGACCAACGCCGACAACGACATGCCCGACTCGATGGCGCGGTACTTGAGCTGCTTGATCAGCCCGATCGGCAGGTACACGTTGAACTGCTTGACTTCCTCATCACTCACCAGGCGATGCTAGCATTCTAGCAAGCTAGTCGATACCGGATCGCCGAATCACTGTCGTGGAACGGACCCGACGGCCGTCGCGGCGCGTAAGCGAGCTGCTTGAGGCCTTTCAGGCCGCTTCTCGCTGATCCGCGATAGCCCGTAGCCGCGAACGAGCGGGCGTCCTGACGCCCCGCCAGCAGCCAGGGCTCGCTGACCGGATCGGTCCGGTGCGGGCCCGGATCAGGCCTGTCCTAGCCGCATCGCTCCTCGTCACACTGATGGCATGAACAGAGCGTTGATAGTGATCGATGTCCAGGAATCGTTCCGCGCCCGCCCCCTGTGGGATGAGATCGCCAACCCGAAGATCGCGGAACCGGTCAACCAGCTGGTCCGCCTCGCCCGCGCAAACGGCGATCTGGTGGTGTGGGTGCTGCACACCGAGCCCGGCAGCGGGGACGTGTTCGACCCGGCCGAAGGCCACGTCCGGCTCCTGGACGAGCTGGAGCGGCCGAAGCCCGACGAACCGGTGCTGCGCAAGACGTCCCACAACGCCTTCACCACCACCAACCTGCAACAGCTGCTGACCGAGGCGGGCGTGGGCGAGTTGTGGGTATGCGGAATCCGTACCGAACAGTGCGTGGAAACCACCACCCGGGTCGGCAGCGACCTCGGCTACCGGATGGTCTTCGTCACCGATGCCACCACCACGAACGCCATCGGTGGGATCAGCGCCGAGGCGATCATTGAGCGTACGGAGGCGGTCCTTCGCGACCGGTTCGCCCGGATCGCCACGGTGGCCGAGCTGGAAGCTGAACTGGGATCATCCGGGGCGTGACCCACGTCGTCTTCGTTCTGCTGCCCGGAGTGCACCTGCTCGACCTGGCCGGACCTGCCCAGGCATTCAGCACGGCAGTGAACTTCGGGCAGCCCTACCGCCTCAGTTACTTCGCCGAGCAGGAACAGGTGACCAGCGCCCAGGGATTGCCGCTGACCGCCCGTACCGACTGGCCGGACCTGGCGCCCGACGACTTGGTTGTGGTGCCGGGGTGGCGGGCGCCCGCACTTCTCGGCGGACCGGAACTGGGGCCGGTGCCGCTGGAGCGGCTGCGCGCGCATCACGCCGCCGGCGGCACCGTCGCCAGTGTGTGCGCCGGGGCGGCTGCGCTGGGCCAGGCGGGGTTGCTCGACGGACGCCGATGCACCACCCACCACGATCTGCAGGACGAGTTGGCATCCCGCCATCCCCGGGCGAACGTGGTGCGGGACGTGCTGTTCACCACCGACGACCGGGTGGTGACCTCGGCGGGAATCGCCAGCGGCATCGACCTGGCGCTGCACCTTCTGGCGGCCCGGCACGGTCCGGCATTCGCGGCCCGGATAGCGCGGAACATGGTCGTCTACGCGCGCCGCAACGGTCAGGAGCCGCAAGCCAGCGCCATGCTGAGGCACCGCTCTCACCTGGACGAAACCGTCCATCACGTCCAGGATCTCATCGACGCGCGGTTCGCCGAGCAGCTACCGCTGGCGTACCTGGCCGCCCACCACGGCGTGAGCGAGCGCACCCTCACCCGGATGTTCAGCCGCGCCACGGGTGGCCTGACGCCGCTGCGCTACCAGCAGACGCTACGACTCGAGCGCGCCCAGCACCTGATCAGCCATGGCGCGACGGTGGACACCGCGGCCCGCACGGTGGGCTTCGAGGATGCCCGAATGCTGCGCCGCCTCCGTGCCCGCGCGCTCTGAAGGACTCGGGTGCCAATTCCAGTTGACTCCCCAGGATGTGCGGGGTTTCCTGTGGCGATGTCTCACCTTCGCTTCGAACGGGTGGACGGCGATGCCACGCTCCAAGACTGGCAGTCCGTCCACAACCTGATCATTCCCACTGCCGTCCTGTCTCTCGATGAGATACGTGAGCGAGCCCAGCGCAACCAGTTGGACGTTGCGTATCTCGACGACGTCCTTGTGGGTTGCACGACGGTACGTCCGCCGACGAGCGAGGACGCTTCGACGGCCACAGTGATCGCCAGGGTGCTTCCCGCTCACCGCGGACAAGGGTTTGGCGGGGAACTCTACGAGCGCGGGCTGGCACAGGCGCGAAAGCTCGGCGCCGACGTGATCGAGACGATTGTCTGGGCCTCCAACCCGGACGGGCTGCGGTTCGCGCAACGGCACGGATTTGTCGAAGTGGAGAGGTACGTGCTGCCGGGTGACAGCGTGCCCTGGTTCACGTTGAGGCTGCCCTGAGCGCTTGACATCCTGATCGCTGCGGCCAGTCAAGAGCGACGTCTCGGGCGAAAGCTCGCGGGTTTCCGGTCACCAAGGCCCGCCCGGTCACGGGTCTGGCCGCTCGACGGTACACACGTGGCATGGACCTGGGAAGAATAGGTATTTGGAGCTTGGCCTTCACCCACGGGGACCGCGACCAGGCAAGGGAGGCCGCCGCTGAACTCGATGAGCTGGGCTTTGGAACGCTCTGGCTCGGTGGCAGTCCCGGGGGCAATCCCCGCGGTGACCTGGTCACGACGGCAGAGCTGCTCGCGGCGACCCGACGCACGGTCGTAGTCCCTGCCTGCGTGACGATCTGGCCTCAGCCCGCGCACACGCTCGCCGCGAACCATCACGCCCTGCCTGCGGGCATGCGCCAGCGCCTGCTTCTGTGCCTGGGTGTGGGCCACCCGCAGATCGAGAAGCGCTACCACCAGCCGTACACAGCCCTCCGCAGCTACCTCGACGAACTGGACCGCTCCACCGCGCCGTTGCCGAAGGCCGCGCGGCTCATCTGCGCTCATGGGCCGAAGATGACGCAGCTCGCGGCCACCCGCAGTGCGGGGGCTCATCCGCACCTCACCACCCCCGACCACACCGCCTACGCCCGCAAGCTGCTCGGCGACGGCCCCCTGCTGGCCCCTTCCGCGTCCGTGGTGATGGACACGAGCCCGTCAACCGCCCGCGCGACGGCTCGCGCGGCGCTCGCCCCGTACCTGGCCCAGCCGAACTACGCCAACAACTGGCTGCGTTGCGGCTTCACCACGGACGACTTGTCGGCGCACGGAAGCGACCGTCTGATCGACGCGCTCTTCATCTGGGGCTCCCCCGAGCGGATTGCCCACCGGATCGATGCGTACCTGACCAGGGGCGCCGACCATGTGGCGGTCCAGGTCGTCACCGATCAGCCCCATGCCTTCCCGCGAAGCCAGTGGCGCGCACTGGCCGAGGTGCTGCTCAGCAACCGTCACGCCGCATACGACGAGGTGTGAACTTGACCGGCACATCCGTGTGGTTGGCGGCGAGCAGGCGCCTCAGGAATCCGGCGCCACCTCAAGAATCCGGCCCGAGTGGTGCGCCGTAGACCTGTCGGCCCAGCCACTGTCCGCCGTCGGCGGTCAGCACCTCGCCGGTGATGTAGGCGGAGCGGTCTTCGAGCAGGAACGCGGCAATGTCTGCCAGCTCCTCCGGCGAGGCGAACCGGCCCGCGGGCACATTGCCGACCACCCGTCGACGTACCGGAGGGCTGTGGCGCGTCCGATGCCCGACCCGCCTCCGGTGATCATCGCGACCCTGCCCCGGAATGGCGCGGTGCCACTCATGTCAGTCTTCCTCCTCGGTGGTGCCGGCATTGCTGGTCATGCCGTCGGCCAGCTCGGCATCGGGCGACGCGACGTCGGGCGGCGCGGCGGGCTCGACGAGTACGTCAACCGGCGCGGCGTCGAGGGCCGCGGCGCGCTCGATGAGTAGCTCCACCGCGAGGACCCCGTCAGGTCCCGCCCGCAGCGGGTTGATCTCGGCGGAGACGACCGTGCGGTCGCGCGCGGGCAGTGTGGACAGTGCGGCGACGGCCCGCGCGACGGCGTCCACATCGCATGGGGCGGCCCCGCGCCACCCGTTCAGCAGCGGCCAGCAGGTCAGCCGGCGGAGCATCGCCCGAGCGCCGTCGGCCGTTACGGGCGCGAGTTCGAGCGCGGTGTCCCGCCACAGTTCGGCCGACGTGCCGCCGGCACCGACGAGCACCACTGGGCCGAAGACGGGGTCATAGCGCACGCCGGCGATCAGTTCGACGGCGTCCGGGCGGGTATCCATGCGCTCGATGACCACGGAGCGGGCGCCCAGCCGGGCGGCGAAGTCCTCGAATGCGGCGGTGACGTCGGCGTCGGTCTCCAGGCCGAGCCGGACGCCGCCGACCTCGGTCTTGTGCGAGCGCCCGACGGCCTTCGCCACAGACGGGCCGTCCCAGGACCGTGCGATCCGCACCGCCTCCTGGGGGCACTGCGCCAACCCGGCCTCGGGGAACGGGATCCCGCGCGCCCGACGAAGGCGGTGATGCCCTTGGCGCGCAGGCTCGGGTCGACGGTGGCGAAGATGATGTAGAACTCCGACGCACCCGCGTTGGAAATCCATGCTTTGCGGCCGGTCAGGAGGTAGCGGTCGCCCTTGCGCACGGCCAGGGTGCGGAGCGAGGCGGCATCGGAGCCGACATCGGGTTCGGTGACCGCGAGCGAGGTCATCGGCGGTGCCTCGCCAGCCAGCGGACGCAGCAGGCGTTCCTTCTGCTCGTCGGTGCCGAGTTCGAGGATCGGGTGGGCGAAGAAGCCATTGGCGGTCAGCAGGTTCCCCAGGCCCAGGTCGCCGACGCACAGCTCTTCCTGCACCAGGCACTGGGTGAACAGGTCGGTGGAACCGCCGCCTCCGTATTCCTCGGGAAGCATGAAGGAGGTCAGGCCCATCCTGGCGGCTTCTCCCCAGATCTCCCAGGGGACTTCGGTGTCGGCCTCGTCGACCGCTCGGGCGGCGGGCCGGATCTTCTCCTTCGCGAAGTCCTGGCAGAGGTCGATGATCGCCAGCTGTTCGGCCGGCCGCCGCGGATCCCCGGGCGGGTCCCGGTCTTCCGCGTATCCGCCCAAGGCGTATGTGGCGGCGCCGACGGCGACCGCGGTGAACGCCACCGGGTTGCTCCAGGGCCGACGGCCGCGCGGGCAGGGTGGCCGGCGCGAGCGGTGTCAGGCGACCTTGGCGCAGATCATGGTCCCGCCGTCGTAAACGTTCCAGGAATAGCCGTAGCGGCCCGGGTCACGCGGGCAGGCGTTCGTGCCCGCCGAGGCCGGCAGAACGGCCGTGACCTGCATGATGTAGTTGAACTCCTGTGGCACCCGGTTGGCGCTGCAGTTCCATAAGGTGAGGAGGTTCGCACCGCCTGGGCGGCCGCCCGCGGCCTTGGCCAAGAAGCACTGGCCCTTACGGAACTGCCGCTCCACGCACAGGTTGGTGGACGAGTAGTCCTCGCCGCTGTGCCACCAGCTGCCGCGTCCCCCGCCGGACGGGCAGCTCCCGGTGGTCACCGCGAGCACCTGCAGATACGCGTTGGCCGCACCGCAGCCGACCTGTAGCGGAGCCGTTCGGCTCCACTTGCCGTAGCCGTCCTGGTAGGCGTCGAGGCAGTCGCCGGTCCGTACGGAGGCGAAGGCCGCATCGACCGGGCTCGGGGTGTGGGGCGCATCGGTTGTCGGCGCAGGCGTCGGTGTCGGCGTCGGCGTAGGTGTGGGCGAGGGAGCGCTCCCGCCGTCCGTGTACGCGCCAGACGTAGGCGTCGCACCGCTACCGCCGCTCGTCAGCGCCCCGCTCGTCGAGGCGGATCCGGTCCCGCCACTCGTGTACGTACCGCTCGACGAGCTGCTCGACGTGCCGCTCGTCGAACCGGCTGTGTCAGTTTTTTCCCACGGCCGCCAGATGAAGAGCGCGAGGGCGATCAGCACGACCACTACCCACAAGCCGCCGTCGGACGAGGATTTGGCCGACTGCGGCGGAGATGATGACCGGGACGAGGAGGGCGCCGAGGTCCGCGCCCGCTGCGCCTGCCGGGCCTGTTCGGAGCGCTTGCGCCGCTGCTGCTCTTCGCGCTCCCGTCGCTGCCGCTCTTCGCGTTCCCGTCGCTCTTCCTGGGCCTTCAGCGCGTTCGCCATCCGCGCCCGAGCCTCGGCCCTCTTGCGGTTCTCCTCCCTCCTACGCTCTCCCTCCCTCCTACGCTCTTCCTCCTTCCTGCGCTTCTCCTCGGCGCGGGCTCGCTGGATCTGTTTCTGGCGCGCGGCCCGCTCCTCGGTGTAGACGCGGGTGCGCCCCGGCGGCGGCACCTGCTGCGTCCGCCCGTCGATCGTGGGAGCCTCCGCGCCCTCGCGTAGCGCCCGGCCTTGCGCCTCGTACTTCTCGATCAGTGCGGTCCACCGCGGCGGCAGCCAGCGCTCGCCGCGCTGCGAAGTGGGTGTCCGGTCGACTTCCTCCAGGAAGCGTCGCAGTACGTCGGCGGGTTCGGGCCGATCGCCCGGATCGGCGGCGAGGCACGGGCGGATCAGCGGGGCCAGTTCCTTGGGCAGCCCCGTCAGGTCGAGTTCGCCGCGCTGGACGAAGGTCAGCAGACGGATCGTGTCGTCGACGTCGGGGTAGGGCGGGCGGCCGACGGCGAGGTGGAAGAGCGTCGCACCCATCGAGTACACATCGGACGCCGTGGTGGAAGGCTCGGCACGCGCCTGCTCCGGCGAGGTGAAAGCGATGGTGCCCAGCGTCAGCGTCGTACGGGTGATGTCGTTGGCGTGTGAGATGCCGAAGTCGATGAGGCGTGGCCCGGACAGGGGCAGCAGGATGTTCTGGGGCTTGACGTCCCGGTGGATGATGCCCTCGTCGTGCAGCGCCACCAGCGCCTGCGCGGTGCCCGCCGCGATCCAGCGCACCGCCGAGCCGGGCAGCCGTCCCGCGCTGCGGACGAGCTCGGACAGCGCGGGCGCCGGTATGTACTCGATAGCCATCCATGGCAGCTCGGCGTCCGGGTCGGCGTCGCGCACCCGGGCCGTGTACGCGCTGTCGATCCGCCGGGCCAGCCGCACTTCGCGGGCGAACCGCCGCCGGTCGGTGTCGCTGACGACGCCGTCGGCCAGCAGCGTCTTGACCGCGACGAGCGAACCGTCCACGGATGACCGCGCCAGATAGATCCGCCCCATACCGCCCGAACCGAGCCGCCCCAGCAGCCGGTAGGCACCGAGCCGCTGCGGGTCGTCGCCGAGCGGCCTGATTCCCATACCCGTCATGCCGTGTCGCCCTCCCCCTGGTTCCGCTCCGCGGCACCGGTCAAACAGTCGCACGACAACGGGAGTTGAGGAAGACGGAAGGGGACCAGCCAGAGGCTCACGTGGTAACGGTCGGGCCGAGACCGCGTGCGCGACGCACCGTTGTTCTGCAATGCCGGCGTGCAGCTGCACGCACGTGAACCGGACTCAGCGAACCGGACTGAGCGAACCGGCCACGTCTTTCCCCCGTACCCTATTTGGCACTCGCCACCACACCCATGGAGCGTGTGTCGTGAAAATCTTCGTCTCCTCCGACATGGAGGGCACCGCAGGCATCGTGGACTGGTCGCAGTGCCGTCCCTCGGAGCCTGAATACGCCTACTACCGGGGCCTGTTACAGGAGGAAGTCAACGCCGCGATCGAGGGGGCGGCAGCCGGCGGCGCGAGCGAGTTCCTGGTCAACGACTCCCACTCGACGATGGCCAACCTGCGCCCCGACACCCTCGCGGGCCGCGCCCGGTATCTGTCCGGACGGCACAAGCCGCTCTACATGATGCAGGGCCTGGACGCCTCGTTCGACGGTGTCTTCTTCGTCTCCTACCACGGCTCGATGTCGGGCGCACCGGCCACGCTGTCCCACACCTACAACCCGCGAGCCATCAGCGAAGTACGGCTGGGCGGCGTGATCGCCGGGGAGAGCGGTATCAACGCCCTGGTCGCGCTGGGCCATGGGGTGCCGGTGCTGCTGATCACCGGCGACGACACAACCGCCGCGGAGATCGCGCCTTTCTGCCCCGGAATCCGCAGCGCCGTGGTCAAGTCATCGGTGTCCAGGTTCGCCGCGGACAGCCTCCATCCCCTCGAGGCACGGGAATTGATCCACAATGCCGCGCGGGAGGCCATACGGACCCTGCCGCAGGCCACTCCGCCGCGCATCACCTTGCCCGCCACGCTGACCGTACGGTTCCGCAACCCGGACCTCGCCGAGATGGCCACGTGGATCATCGGTGTCGAACGCAGCGATGCCGTGACCGTCCGCCTGACCGACGAGGACCCGATCCGGCTCTACCGCAGATTCGTCACCGTTGTCGTGCTCACCAGGGGCATCGCAGAGTGACGTCGACGCGCTCGCCCGGTGGCGCTCCGAGCCGATGATGTCGTTGCCGACGGTCCCGCGGTCGTTGCCGGCGGTCCGGCGCGGCCGTGCGGGCCGCCAATGCAAGCGGGCACGGCCTCATCCTGAGCCGCCCTTTCCGCATGGCAGCCAAGCGGTCACGATGGAGCGGTGGAAGGATGGCGAGCGGAGGTGACGGCGGGCCATGGTGCCACGAGGGGCTCTGCGTCCTCCCGCCAGTCCCCCAGCCCCGCCCGTTCTGAGCACCCCGGGAGCTATGTATGACAGCGGACCGTCATGGGCATCGGATGAGCGACACCGGCGCCGAGGCCCACGTTCATTACGAACAGGCCCTGGACGATTTGCTGTTCTTCCGGCCGGAGGTCGTGGAGAGTACGCAGTCGGTCCTTGCGTCCTCACCGGGATCGGTGATGGGTCAGGCCCTGGCTGCGTACCTGGGGGTGCTGGGGACCGAGGAGAAAGACGCGGCTGCTGCTCGGAAAGCTTTCACGCACTTCCGCTCCGGTCTTGACGAGAGTGCCCTGACGCGCCGCGAGCGCATGCACATGGCCGCGGCAGCGGCCTGGCTGGACGGTGACCTCTACGGCGCCGGCCGCGTACTCGGCGATCTCACCATGGCCTACCCGCGTGATGCCCTGGCGCTCTTCGCGGGACATCAGCACGACTTCCTCACCGGGGATGCCCAGCGCCTGCGCGACCGTATCGGCGGAGCGCTGGGCGCCTGGAGCGAGGACGACCGGCACCACGGTCCGCTGCTGAGCATGTACGCGTTCGGCCTGGAGGAGACCGGACACTACGAACGCGCCGAGGAGGCCGGTCTGGCGGCCCTTGCGCAGCATCCGCACGATGTGTGGGGAATCCACGGCGTGGTGCACACCTACGAGATGCGGGGCCGCTTCACGGACGGTATCCGCTTCCTCGACGCCCGTAGCGAGGACTGGTCAGCGGGCACCCTGCTCACCGTCCACAACTGGTGGCACTACGCCCTGTACTCGCTGGAACTTGGCGACACCGCCCGCGTGTTGGAGATCTACGACTCCGCCATCCACCACGAGGCGTCGCCGGGTGCGGCGATGCAGCTGCTGGACGCCGCCGCCCTGCTGTGGCGGCTGTATCTGGCCCAGGACGATCAGAGCGCACGGTGGGCCCAGCTCGCCGATGCCTGGGAGAGCCGTCAGGACGGTCCCCACTACGCCTTCAACGACGTGCACGCCGTCATGGCGTACGTGGGAGCGGGCCGCCTCGCCCAGGCCGAGCGCCTGGTGCACGACCGGCAGAGCTGGGTGGCCGGGGCGGAACCTGGCGTGTCCAACCGGGCCATGACCGCCGGCATCGGCCTGCCGGTCTGCCGGGCACTCATCGCCTACGGACAGCGGAACTACGACCGTGCCGCCGACCTGCTCCTGCCCCTGCGACACCGCCTCAACGACTTCGGCGGCAGCCACGCCCAACGGGACGCCATCCAGCGCACCCTCGTCGAGGCGGCCCTCCGTGCCGGCCGCGCCGGGCTGGCGCGGACGCTGCTGAGCGAACGCATCCAGCTGCGCCCGATCTGCCCGTACAACTGGTCGGCCCAGGCCCGGCTCGAGGAACAGCTCGGCGACCCCACGCGGGCCGCGCTCGCCCGCGAACGCGCGGCCGCACAGGCGTCGCACTGAGTCGTCGGCAGTTCCGGTGTTCCGGACGCCGACGCCGACGCCTATCATCAACTCATGGGGAAAACAGGGTCGGTTGTCGTGGTTGATGTCAAGCCCTCGCGTTTCGCGGCATGGTTCCATCATCTGCTCACCACGCCGGTCATCGAAATCGACGGCCGGCCGCACGAAGCGAAGTGGGGAGCCACGGAAATCACCGTCGCTCCCGGTGACCACCACATCAGCGTGTATTTCCGCTATCGGGGACAGCGCGCAGCGCAACTCGCCAAAACGAGCAGAGCCTTCTCGGTTGACGGTTCGGCCCGTTCCCTGGATATCGGAGTCCGGCTCGGCCCGCGCAACGGCAGCACCTTTTGTATCGCCGATCCGGTGGTTACCGATCCGGTGGTTACCGATCCGGTGGTTCGGTAAGCCGGCCGTCACAGCGGACGTGTGAAGTAACGCCCGGACCACGTACGCCCGAGCTCCGGCGGCCGTGACCCATACCGGCGCCGTTCCCTACGCCGCGCCGATGCATTCGGCGCGGCGCTGCCGCTTTCCGTATGGGCTTCCGTGAGAGTGGAATTCCCCGTAACCGCGCATGGCGCATTACGCCTCACCTCTCAGAACGAGGACACGCCCCGTGGAGATGCACAGAGCAGCACCTGTTCCGGCCGCGCCCATGAATCCAGGGCTCAAGCGAGACATCGGCTTGATCGGCCTGATCTGGACATCAGGAGGGTCCATCATCGGATCCGGGTGGCTGTTCGGCGCGCTGTTCGCTGCGCAGGCAGCCGGCACGGCGGCTCTCATCTCCTGGGCGATCGGGGCCGTCGCCATTATCGTCCTGGCCTTTGTGCATGCCGAACTGGGAGCCACGTATCCCGTCGCAGGCGGCACGGCGCGTTTCCCCCACTACGCGTTCGGCAGCGCCGCCGGTGCGTCCTTCGGCTGGTTTTCCTGGCTGCAGGCGGTCACCGTGGCACCGATCGAGGTCATGGCGTCGCTGGACTACCTCAGCGTGCACGCCCCCTGGGTGCAGGCCTCCAAGAACCATCTGACCGCCGGCGGATACGCTCTGGCCGTCGCGTTCATGGCGTTCTTCGTCATCGTCAACTTCTTCGGCATCAGATGGCTGGCGCACACCAACAGCGTGGCGACGTGGTGGAAAGTCTTCGTACCCGTCCTCACCATCCTCGTACTGGCGGTGACCGCCTTCCACGGCAGCAATTTCGGCTACCAGGGCTTCGCCCCGTTCGGCGCCAAGGGCGTGCTTTCCGCCGTCAGTACCAGCGGCATCATCTTCGCGTTGCTGGGCTTCGAGCAGGCCGACCAACTGGCGGGCGAGAGTCGTAATCCGGCAAAGGACATCCCCCGGGCAGTCATCGGCTCGATCTTCATCGGCGTATTCATCTACATGGCCCTGCAGGTGGTCTTCATCGGCGCCCTGCCGCACAGCGCGTTCGCGCACGGGTGGGCCAACCTGTCGTTCGCCGGCAAGGCGGGACCGTTCGCCGGTCTGGCCGCCTCGGTCGGCCTCGGCTGGCTGGCAACGCTGCTGTATATCGACGCGGTCATCTCGCCGTCCGGCACCGGTCTGATCTATATGACGGCCACATCGCGGGTCTCGTACGGTCTGTCCCGCAACGGCTATGTGCCCGCGGTCTTCGAGCGCACCACCAGACAGGGTGTGCCGTGGTTCGGCCTGCTTTTCGCGTTCGTCATCGGGCTCGTCGTCTTCCTGCCCTTTCCCACCTGGCAGAAGCTGGTCGGCTTTGTCACCTCGTCGAGTGTGCTGATGTACGCGGGCGCACCGCTCGCCTTCGGGTGTCTGCGCAAACAGGATCCGGACCGGCCTCGCCCCTACCGGCTGCCCGGCGGAATGTTCTGGGCGCCGGTGGCATTCATCGTGTCGAACCTGATCATCTACTGGGCCGGCTGGGACACGCTGTGGCGGCTGGGCGTGGCGATCGTGCTCGGCTATCTGCTGCTCGGCGGCTCGGCGCTGCTCAGGCTCAACCCGAAGGTCCCGCACCCGGACTGGAGGTCCGCGCAGTGGCTGCCCGTCTACTTGGTGGGCATGGGCGTGATCTCCTGGCAGGGTGGCTTCTGCAGCACGGGCCCGGCATCCACGGTGTCCTGTGGCGCGGCGGACGCCATTCCGCTGTGGTGGGACATCGTGATCATCGCCGCGTTCAGCCTGGTGATCTATTACTGGGCGCAGCTCGTACGGCTGCGCGATGCGGAGACCCAGGAGTACATCGGATCCGTCGAGGTGGTGCCTGGCGGGTGACTGTGCCGCCGCGTGCTCCGCGCTTGCTGAATTTGCCTACGATGTGGGCATGTTGGTCTTCGCTCCCGCGGTCTTGTTCTCCGTCCTGTTCGGCGTCGGCGTGCTGCGCGACCGGCGCCGGTTCGGCAATGCCGTGCATCTGGGGCTCGCCGTCACGTTCGCGCTGCTGGCGGTGGTCGGCAAGGTCGGCCAGGCACATTCGTTTCTGGGGGCGATCGCGATCGTCGCGCTGCTGGCGCTACCGGCGCTGGGGATCGTCGTCCTCGCCTGCTTCTTGATCGCCAACGGCGTGAAAATGGTGCGCAAGGAAGGCAGGCGCCCCGCCAATCTGCTGTCCCTGCTGGCCGGGCTCGGCATCCTGTCGGTTATCGCGTTGCTGGTTGCGGCCCTCGTCATGCGCTCGCGCACACTGCTCGTGATCGGTGTCACCGCCGTCGGGCTGGTCGGCTATGTCTCGTTCCTCTTTCTGTGCTTCGTCGGCTACGCCTTCCTCTACGGACGGTTGCGGGTCCGTCGTGACGCCGACTACGTGATTGTCCTGGGCTCCGGGCTCATCGGCGGATCCAAAGTGCCGCCGCTGCTGGCCAGTCGGCTGGAACGCGGCCGCGCGGTGTACGAACAGCTCGCCGCCCGCGGCAGCACCCCCGTACTGCTGACCTCTGGTGGACAGGGGCCGGACGAGAGGCTGCCGGAGTCCCACGCCATGGCCAACTACCTCATCGAGCGGGGGTTTCCGGCGGACCGGATCGAGCGGGAGGACCGCTCTCGTACCACCGAGGAGAACCTGCGGTTCAGCAAGAAGATCATGGAGGACGCGAAGCCGGATTACCGGTGTGTCGTCGTCACCAACAACTACCACGCCTTCCGTGCCGCTTTGATGGCGCGGAAAGCCGGAGTCAACGGTCAGGTCGTGGGCTCCCCCACCGCCGCCTATTTCTGGCCCAGCGCGACGATCCGCGAGTTCGCCGCGGTGTTCCTCGCGCACAAGGTGGTCAACCTCGGCATCTGTCTGCTGCTCGTGCTGGGTGGCGTACTCATCTGGTGGAACCGCTGACGCCTGCGGTGCGGATGCGTCGGATGGCGGAGCAGACAGGGGTGCGGCGCGGTGGTACCGGACTTGCCGCGGTGGCAGCTATACGCTGCTGCCACACCCAGGCGGTCGCTCCGCACGGTCGGCCTCGAGCCTTGAAGGCGCGCGTTCACGTGCCGGAAGGATGTAATCCATGCCCACGGATGCACAGCCCGGCCCGCTGCGCGTATGTGTCCTCGGTGCTTCGCTGCGGACCGGATCGACCAACGTCCGCTTGGCTTCCCTTGTGGGGCACATGCTCACGGAGGCCGGCGCCACCGTCGATCTGGCCGCGATGCGGGACTTCGACATGCCGCTGTACGACGCCGACGTGGAGGCCGCGCAAGGGGTGCCGAAGGGCGCGCTGGCGCTGCGTGACCGGCTCGAACGGTGCAACGCTTTTGTGCTCTCCTCCCCCGAGTACAACGCCTCCGTCCCGGGAGTGGTGAAGAACGCGATCGACTGGGTCTCCCGGATCCAGCCCCAGCCATTCAAGAACAAGCACGCGCTGCTTGTCTCCGCCTCACCGTCCTTGGTCGGCGGCAACCGGGGGCTGTGGGCGCTGAGAGTTCCGCTGGAGCACCTCGGCACCCGGGTCTACCCGGACATGTTCAGCCTTGCCGCGGCTCATCAGGGCTTCACGGAGGACGGAAAGCTGGCCGACCCCGAGCTGCAACAGCGCCTCGGGGAGACCGTGCGCGCCTTCCTCAGTCTTGTCGAGGCCGATACCCGGTATGTCTGCCTGCAGCGCCGATGGTACGAGTTCCTGGGAGACCGCACCGGAGCCGCCATCACGCAGCGGGCGGAGGACTGAGCGGGGACCGCGGGGATTGTTTGGGGCTGCGCGGTCCGTGCGCGGCTGTGAGGTCATGACGTCCCGAGACTTCTTGTCCTGACGGGTCGGCCGCATCGCCGAGCGCGGGTCCTTCGCCCTGATCACCGGAGTGCTCAGCCGCGAGCCCATTCCCACGGGGACCGCGGCCTCGATGGCCAACGGCGCGCTGGAGGTGTTCGTACGCGCCGCCGCCATCGAGATCGCCCCGCAGCGCATCAATGCGCCCAGGTGTACGGGGCACCCCGGGCGCATTGGTGCGCTGCGCGGCGGTGGTGGTACTGGCGTGAACCCCGCGAAACTTCAGCCCAAGGAGCCGCTTCCGTGCCGTGCCATGAGTTCCTCTGTTGTGCGGACGATGCGTTCCAGAAGCTTTTCGTCGTACGGGAGGAACGGGAGGGACCGGGCTGCTGCACGGCCCTCGGGCAGGCTTATGGCCACCGGGTCGCCGTCGCGGGTTACGCGGCCGGTGGCCAGATGGATGTCGTAGCCGTCCAGGTGCAGGTGCCGGGGGCCGAGCTCTAGGCGGCCGGAGGATATGTGACTGGCGAGGATGCGCTGCAGTGCCTCGCGGCGGAGGCGGGCGGTCTGGCCGAGGGGGAGGTCGTAGAGGCGATTGAGATCGTGCCAGGCGTCATGGTCATGGGGGCTGGTGTGGGCGTTGGGATGGGTGTTGGTGTGGGCGTCCGTGTGGGCGTCGCACCAGGCGAAGCTTCCGGCGCTGATGAGGAGGTCGACCGAGCGAAGGATCTCCGACCGTCGCACGGGGTCGATGCCGGACAGCGGTTGTGGTCCGCCCTCGGCACGAACGAAGTGCACATGCCGGGCCTCGGCCCATCCCGTAACGCCTGGGTAGAGCTTGGCGGAGATGTCGAGGAAAGCCTTCATATCGGGGAGGGGAAAGGCGAGTTCCTCGTCTTCGATGCTCCAGCCCTGGCGTGTGGCCAGGCCCAGGACCGCCTCGACGCGGACCAAGTGGCCGTGGAACATCGCGGTGGTATTGCCACTCTCCTGGGGCTGGTAATGCTCGCGATAGGCCTGCCGGAAAGGCTGGCGCAGACGCAGGTCGGCGATTTGGTCGCGCCAGCGGCGTCGCTCGTTATCCGTGGCGCGGGCGGGGTGCCAGAGACGGACGCCCGACGACGGGTCGGGGACGGAGTCGGAGCCGGACCTGGAGCCAGGGTCGGAGTCGGAGTTGGAGTCGTGGTCAGGGTGTACCGGAGAGCCGGCTGCCGGGAGCACCGCTCGCCAGTCTCCAGGGGCGTGTTCGATCTCCCAGATCAGTCGGCGGGCCGCACCACGCGCTACCGGGTGCGTGGCGAGGGCATCGCGCCAGCGGTCGAATCGGTAGACGGTTCCGTCGAGGTAGCCGCCTTCGAGGCCGCGGATCAGGGTGCGTATCCGGGCGCGGGTTTTCCGTAGTACATCGCGGGCCGCGGCGACTTCCTCGGAGTGGTCGCGACGAGCGGCGGGCGGGAGGGCCCGCAAGGAGCGTCCGTCGGAATGCTCCCAGGTCAGAGTGGGTTCGTCGGATTGGTCGGAGACAGTAAGTACGGCGGTGTACTTACCGCAGGGGATGCGCCGGGTTCCGTCCGGCCCATAGCCGAGGTCGGGGAGGCGGACCACGATCTCGGGGCGTCGGCTGAGGTTGCGCTCGGCGCGGTGCAGGATGCGGTCGAGCTTCTTGCTGACGCCGGCGTGCCGGACGACCCGGCGGGCTTCGCGTAGCGCGGCGACGGATTCGGGTGTCGGGTACGCCTCGACGGCCTGGGCGAGGCCGATGCAGGCACTCTGCGACGGGAGGGTCCGCGCCGAGGTCGGAGCCACCGCGAGCTGGGGCAGCAGGGTCGCGAGTACGTCGCCGGCCCAGGGTTCATCGCGTCGCAGGGCGAGCGAGGTAGCTCGACGGAGCGTCTCCGCATCGTCTGTGGTGAAGGCCTTGTCGGCGACGTAGGGGATCCGGCCTGCGTGAAGGGCAGCGAGGTGGCTCGCTGCGGTGTGGAGGGTCTGCCGGGCCAGCTCCGCGAAAAGCGGGGCGGGAACGTACTCCTGCAGACGGTCCGTCAGGGGTGGCCAGGTCCCCGGCATGGGGCCGTGCCTGCGGTCCTCGGCGAGCCATGCCCGCTCTTGGGGTCCGGTGGCCGTAAGAATCACTTCGAGTTCGGCGAGCCTGAGTGGACTGCGTTCATATGTCTCCCGCAGGCGGGCGACCAGCTCCGTTTCGGCTGTCGGGCCGGCTACCGCAGCCACTGCCAGGGCAGCGCCGGCGATGTGATCCCCCTTCGCCACCGCCGCCGCCGTGACGAGGGTCCCGGCGGGCTCCGCCAGCGCCGCCTGGTCCCACGTGTCGGTGCAGCGCAACAGCGCGCCCGCCGCGTAGCAGACATCGGTGGGCTTCGGTGATGCGGCCAGCGCCGCGTAAAGCTCCGTGAGAGTGGCGGCCGTGAACGATGGCTGCGCCTTGGCCCAGGTCACTTCGCGGGCGACCCGCCGAGCGCGGACGGCGGCGCGCTCATCGGCGAGGGTGCGATAGGCGGTCGGCAGGAGGGCGCCCAGCTCCACCGGGGTCAGGCGGGCGCAAGCCGCCCACACGCCGCCGGCCCCCTCCAGGTCAGGCGGTGGGCCAACCATCGCGGCGTGCAACTGCGCGGCATGCGGGGAGAGTCCGTCCATGCCAATGAACGGTAACGGCAGGGTCTGACAATCGCCGGTGGCAGCCCGGACGAGGGTGCGGGGACCGCACCGGACGCGCGTCAGCCCCAGGTCTCACCGGCCTGCGGGTGGGCGAGAGCGAAACAGGCAAGGATCGACCTGTGGTCTCCCATTCGAAGTGGTCCAAGACAGCCGGATGGGTGAAGTCGAGGCCGGCAAAACTTGGCCGGCCTGCCATACGGCGCACTCTCGGGCCTGCCAGACGACGCTGATGTACGGCAGTTGGGCGTTTGCGGACAGTTCGCAGACGACCAGGAACCAGCGCGTGCGGACGACCTGTTGACGTATCAGATCGATGGCCATGCGGCCGAAGCGTTCGACGGGGAGCGGGGTCGGCTCTGCGGGTGCGAGGAATGCGTCCGTCCAGATGCCCATCCGCGGTTTATAGCTGACCGCTCCCCCGGCGTCGAACGGATTCCGGGTGGGCGCATCCACTCATGGCCGAAGGCCGGTTCTCACAGCAGGAGGCTGATGGAAGCGCCCGTGCCAGATAGGTCCAATTGCCTGCTGCAGGAAGCCCCTTACCGAGGTTTCGGGCTCTCCCCTTCGTCACCGCGACAGTGGTATTCCCGGTGCCGATCGCGGACAAGGACGATCAATTCCTCATAGGTGCGGACCTCGTTTTCGGGGGTGCGCGGCATGGAGGGAACGTAGCGTGGGACTGTCGGCGCTGTGGCGTCCGGAACACAGCGATCGGGACACAGCGATCGGCTCAAGAATTATCAAGAGCAGGAAGAGGAAGAGGGAGCTGCATGCGCATCGCACTCTGTCAGATGACCCCATCGACCGATCCGAAGGAAAATCTCGCGGCGGTGCAGGACCAGGTGCGCCGCGCGGCGCGGGAGGGAGCCCGGCTGGCGGTGTTCCCCGAAGCGACCATGGTGCGGTTCGGGGTGCCCTTGGGGCCGGTGGCCGAGTCGCTGGACGGGCCGTGGGCCGAAGGGGTGCGGGCGGTGGCCCGGGAGGTGGGGGTGACGGTGATTGCGGGCATGTTCACTCCGGCGTCCGAGGACCGGGTGGCCAATACGCTGCTGGCTACGGGGCCCGATGCCGAGGTGTCGTACGACAAGATCCATTTGTATGACGCGTTCGGCTTCCGGGAATCGGACACGGTTGCCGCGGGCTCACGTGTGGTGACGATCGACGTCGATGGCGTCCGTATCGGCCTGGCCACCTGTTATGACCTGCGGTTTCCCGAGTTGTTCCGCGCGCATGCGGACGCGGGGGCGACGGTTTCCGTTCTGCCCGCCTCGTGGGGGGCCGGTCCCGGTAAGCGTGATCAGTGGGACCTTCTGGTGCGGGCACGCGCCTTGGACGCGACGGTCTGGCTGGCCGCGGTGGGAGCCGCGGCTCCGGATCCGCTGGCCGATCCGGAGCTGCCCACCAAGACGCCGATGGGTGTGGGACACAGTGCCCTGATCGGGCCCGATGGCACCGTACGCGCCCGGTTGGGTGCTGCGCCTGAGCTACTCACCGCCGATGTGGACGTCGAGGAGACCGAGCGGGTACGTCGTGCGGTGGCCGTACTGGCCAATCGACGCCTTTAGCGAGGCGCCGCAGCCAGTGATGGCCCTTGGTGCATGGCGCGGGGGCAAAAACGCTCCGGCTCGCCCCGGGCCGTAACTACGCGGCAATCAGGATGCGTTGGGTGGCCTGGATATGACTGTCGATTGCCGTGCAGGCCGCCGCGGCATCGCCGGCCACCAGGCAGTCGAGAATGTGCCGGTGCTCGGCAAGCGCCTCGTCCCGGCGCCTTTCCGACCGGTACGGCGCGATGGCGCCCGCCCGGCCCTGACGGCTGCGTAGCGCATCGTACTGACGGCTCATCAGGGTGTTTCCGGCGGCGGCGACGAGAGTGGCATGGAAGCGGTGGTCGGCGGCGAGGAATTCCTTTGCGGTGCCCTCGCCCCTCAGTGTTTCCTGCAGGGCAAGGATGTCGGCCATTTCCGATACCGGGGCGGTGCCCTGCGCTGTCGTACGTTCGGCGGCGAAGCGCTCGATCAGGCTGCGCATTTCCATCAGCTCACCGATGTCGCGTCCGGACAGCGGGGCGATATGCGCGCCACGCTTGGGGACCAGCCGTACAAGATCCTCGGCGGCGAGCAGGAGCAGGGCTTCGCGGATCGGGGTGCGCGAAATGCCGATGCGGTCAGCGAGGTCCTGTTCGGAGAGGAAGCGGTCCTGCATCTCAGGGTCTGTGAGGATGTGGTCCTTGAGATAGGCGTATGCCTTCTCACGTCCCGACTGCATGGTTTTTTCCATCGCGATCCCCACCGATCCCCACCGCTCTCCCCGCTGATTCCCGATCGCGCTTCGCCGAGCGCGTGCAGTTCGGGTCGCACTTCCCGTCGCGGGTTCTGCATACGAGTTGTATGCAGATGCATGCAGAAGCTACCACGGTGGGAGGGGCGGACTGGAACTGGCCATCGGTGACGGCCCGGACCTCGACGGCCCAGGTGCACCGCACAGTTGACGTCCGTTGAACGGGATGGCCTGCGTCGAGTGGGAACTCTCCTTGGCGCACGGCGTCTCAGCGGAGCGCTCTTGGCACGGACCTGCCTCCTCCCCCACTTGAGTCCTGCACATGAGTCCTGGATTCGTACGGTGCCACACCGGCAGATGTCCCTCGGCAGATGCCGGCCCTTTGGTGGATGCGCCGTCGGTCATGTTCGTGCGGGCGCTCGCGATTGCCGCCCGCCGAAGGCCGGTCCCTTGTCCGGGACCGGCCCCCGGCTTCCGCGCTCGGCTCACTTACGGGCTGACGAGTCGAGGTGCGCGAACACCACGACGTTGTCCTCGTAGTCCTTGGCGCGCTTGTTGTACGGACCACCGCAGGTGATCACGCGCAGCTGCGCGTCCGGCGTGTCGGCGTAGACCTGATCGTTGGGGAACTGCGACTTGCTGAACGTCTGGACGGAGTCGACCTTGAACGTCGCGATGATTCCGTCCGTCCGTGTGATGACGATCTTGCTGCCCTTCTTGAGCGAGCTGAGCTGCAGGAACACGGCCGGTCCGGTCTTGGTGTCGACATGGCCCGCGACGATCGACGCACCGCGCTCGCCGGGTGTCGCCCCGCCACTGAACCAGCCGACCAGATTGCTGTTCTCTCCGGGCGGCGCGTTGAGCTGTCCCTTCGGGCCGATCGACAACGGCGTGAAGGGCGCGTCGACGGCGATCTCGGGGATCGACAGCCGCTTCGGTATGGAGCGGGCCAGCGCTGGACTGGATCTGGGGATGGAGCCGCCGGCCCTGGCAGTGGCCACCGCGGGGCGGGGCTGCTGCGCCTTGGGGTCGGCGGGCGTGTCTATGGAGTTGTAGACGAGCAGGGTTCCCAGGAGGAACGCCCCGGCAGGCCACATCAGCCGACGGCTGAGGAGGCCGGCCCCGGGCGCGGTCCGGGGTGGGTGCGACTGGGTCGACTGCTGGTCGGCCATGGAGCGCTGCCTTTCATGAACGAGCGTCGGCAAGGACTGGAGCGAGCGGCGGAACGGCAGTCGTCGCGACCACCATCCATCTGCGACGGTGGCCGCGACAGCACAGCGAACTGTGTGGGGCGCAGCCGGATCAGGCTGCGGCGTTCCCCGACGCGTTCCGGCGGCGGAGCACATACACCCCGGCACCGAGACCACCGAGCATCAGCACCGAGCCGGCGGCCAGGCTGCTGCCGGAGAGGGCCATGCCCCCACCACCGGTGTGGACGCCACCGGACGGCCGACGGCTGTCGCCGTTGTCGCCACCGCGCCCGTAGCCGCCACCGCCGTGGTCGCCACCGCGACCGTAGCCGCCACCGTCGTGACCGCCACCGCGGCCGTGGTCACGGCCACCGTGGTCGCCACCGCGACCGTTGCCGCCACCGTCGCGACCGCCTCCGTCGCGACCGCCACCGTCGTGACCGCCGCCACGACCGTGGTCGCGACCGCCGTGGTCGCCACCGCGACCCCAGCCGCCACCGTCGCCGCCGCCTTCCTTGGTGATGATCTTGGCCATGGCGCCGCCACCGGTGCGCATGCCACCGGACGGCTTCTGGTTGTCGCCACCGCGACCACCGTCGCGGCCGCCGTGGTCGCCACCGCGACCGTAGCCGCCACCGTCGCGACCGCCACCGTCGCGACCGCCACCGTCGTGACCGCCGCCACGACCGTGGTCGCGGCCGCCGTGGTCGCCGCCGCGGCCGTGGTCGCGGCCGCCACCGCCGTACCCGCCGTAGCCGCCACCGTCGCCGCCACCCCAGTCGTTGGTGAGTGCGGTGAGTGCGCCGCCACCGGTGCGCACACCACCGGACGGCTTCTGGTTGTCGCCACCGCGGCCGTAGCCGCCACCGTCGTGGCCGCCGCCACGGCCGTGGTCGCGGCCACCGTGGTCGCCGCCACGGCCGTGGTCGTGGTCGCCGCGCCCGTTGTGGTCACGGCTGCTGGAAGATCCGCCGTCGTCGCCCATCACGGTGATGGCCTGGGCGGCGGGAGTAGTGATGGCCAGGACCGCGGTGACGGCGGCCGAGGCGAACAGCGTGCGAGCAGTGCGCATGGAGACCTGTCCTTTCACATCGCCACTGCGAAGGCCGACTCGTCATCGGCTCACGGGACGCAATTGCGACGTGATCAACGTCAGCCAGATCACGGCTCCGCACCACCGGAGAACGCCGCATTCGGGGTACAACGTCCGCTTTTCGGGTGGCTAAGGCCCGGTTTATCACCCGTTGGATGGTGTGCCCCTCCGGCGTGTCGCCGTCGCGACGGTGTAGCGGGGTTCCCAGATGGCGGACAGAAGGGGGGATGGGGGCGGAACCGTGACGGTGAGTGAGGAGCGAGGGCGGCGGGGAGGGCGACGGGGAGGCGGGAGGAAGGGCGGATGTCGGCGCGGCGGGGCCGCCCGGGGCCGTGTCCCGAGTCGGAGGCGGGACCGGTCCGGGCTCGGGGCGGGACCTGGATCGGAGGACGGGCGGGCGCGCCGGACGGGGGCCGGCACGCGACGGGTATCCGTAGCGATTCCCAACTGGGCTGCACTAAGGCCCAGTTGGCGTCTCCTGCGAGCGACTCCGACCCAGGGCTCGCATTCCGGGGTCTGAGGTCATGACTCCAACTCCCTTGAATCGTATGAGAGTTGCACTGCCCCAGAGGCACCCACAGCGGATGGATGGAACCTCCGCGCGAGCTCGCCGGCGCCGGATCGCCGCTCCCATTTGCCCCCGAACGGCCTCGTATCGGCCATTACCCTCCAGGGCGCCCATCTCCACTCAAGCGGGCCGTCCGGCACGGAAGAGATCTGGCTACATACGGAACGTAGAGGTTGCCCCTCCGGTTTGTGCAAGGTGGAGCGGGCCCCGGTCCCCCGCCGCCCCTAGCCTCGCTGCAACATCACCAACGAGGGGCGGTACCGGTGAACTGGCTGATCCACGACTACCGCGAGAACGATCTCGCTGCAGTGGTCCACCTGATCGACTCCACGGCCGAACTCGGGCAGGAGTCGGTGTTCTCACTCGCCGAGTGCATCAGCGCGCTGAGCTCCCGGCAGCCCGCCGTGGTGGCCGTCCACCAGGGTGTGCCCATCGGTACGGCGCTCGCCTGCGTGGCGGGTGAGCGTGGCTGGGTGATGCGGATCGCCATCTCGTCGGCGTGGCGTGGCCGGGGGCTGGCGAGTGCACTGCTGGTGGAGCTGGAGCGGCGGCTGATTGCCGCGCGGGTGAGCCGCATCGCGTACGTACTCCCCGAGGAGGACCTCCTGGGCGAGGGGCTGCTCAACGCGGGCTATACGCGGCAGCCCGCCGTGGCCTACTTCGAGAAGGTCGAGCCGCACCACGGCCCCGCCGCCACCCTCCTGGAAGACCTCGGCGGACGGTTCCTGCCCGCCGATCTGTGGGCCAAGGTGGCCGGCATGGAGACGGAGAAGGACCTGATCGAACGGCGTGTCGTGCTGCCGCTGGCGGAGCCGGAGCGGGCCGCCCGGCACGGAGTACGGCCTCCGCGGGCGATCGCCCTGTTCGGTCCGCCGGGGACGGGGAAGACGACGTTCGCGCGGGGTATCGCGGCCAAGCTCGGCTGGCCGTTCGTCGAGCTGCTGCCGTCCCGGCTGGCCGACGAGGGCAACCTCGCGGCGGCCCTGCGCAGCGCGTTCGCCCGTATCGCGGAGCTGGAGCGGGTGCTGGTCTTCATCGATGAGGTCGAGGAGATCGCTCCGGTGCGCGCCGAACCGGCGCAGCCGGGCGGACTGCACGGGGTGACCAATGAACTCCTCAAGCTCATACCGGGGTTCCGGGAGCGGGACGAGCGGCTGCTGGTGTGTGCGACCAACTCCATCCGCTCACTCGACCCGGCCTTCCTGCGCCCCGGCCGTTTCGACTACCTGATCCCCATCGGCACACCCGACAAGGCCGCCCGCTCGGCGATCTGGTCCCGCTATACGAACGGACGGACCGATGTCGATGTGACGGCTTTGGTGGCGGCCAGCGAACTGTTCACGCCGGCCGACATCGAGCACGCCGCCCGGGTGGCCGCCCAGGCTTCGTTCGAACGGGACCTGGAATCGATCGGCCTCGGCGCGGGCGCCCAGGGGCGGCTCGGGGCGAGCACCGAGGACTATCTCGCCGCGATCGCCCAGTGCCGGCCGACCGTCACACCGGCGATGATCGACGAATTCGACGCGGACATCACTGCGCACGCGCGCTGCTGACGGGGCCCGATACGTGGCCGGGCCCGACGCCGGCGCCGGGTGCCGGCACGGCCACCGGTACCGGCACCCGCACCCGCACCCGCACCCGCAGAACGGCGCGGCGAGATCGCTGCCGCGCGCGGCGGGCGGCGTGCCGGCCCGCTCGACGGCGAAGACGACCTGACGCCCCATCATCGCCCCAACGACGCCGGCCCGCACTCCTGACCAACGGACAGTACCGGGGACCTGCAACAGACCGCCGGCACCCCGGATTTGGCATCCTCGGATAATTTCGATCCGGCGTTGAAACGGGCCGCAATTCCCCACCGTACTGGGCGGTATCGAACCCGAGCCAAGGGTTCACCACCGAGGACTGGAGTTGTGCGTGTCCCGAAAGAGAAGGATCGGCCAGGGCAAGAAGATCGCCATTTTCATCAGTTCCGCGGCAATGGTCGGTGGCATCGCTGTCGCCATGACAGGCACCGGCCATGCATCGGCGGCGTGCGACGGACTGGCCACCGCACTGAACAACAACCAGAAGTTCATCGCCGCGCAGGAGGCCAATCCGGACGCGCAGTCGGCCGCCCGGATCGCCAACCGTAAAGCCGTGATCGCACAGATCGAGGTCCAACAGAAGGCGGCCGGGTGCGCCGGCGGCAACGGCGACAACACGCCCCCTGGGCCCGCCACCCCCACACCACCCGGATCGACGGACCCGTCTGCCTCGACGGACCCGTCTGCCTCGACGGACCCGTCTGCCTCGACGGAGCCGCCTGCCCAGGGGACGACGCCCCCGCAAGACCCGCCCACCGGATCGGGTGACCAAGGCCAGGCCCCCGCACAGCCCAGCGCCAACGACATCGTCTGCCCCGGCTCGACGGTCACCCTCTCCGGCGAGGGAGGCGCACCAGCAGCGACCAGCAACCAATTTCCCCCAGGCACCACATTGAAGGTGACGAATCTGGACAACGACAAGTCGACGACAGTTTCCGTCACTTCGGCATCGGGCAGCTGCGTGCTGCTCAACAATGCCGCCTTCGAGCAGGTACGTGAGCCCGGAAAGTTTCTTATCCGCCACGCCCGGATCGAGCGCGTGAGATAGGCAGAGAAAGACACGGAGAGGCGGCCTGACCGAACCACGGGCGTGGGGCCGGGCAAGCACGCCGGCACCGCCCCACGCCCATCCGGCCGTCGGCATCCGGACCCACCCTAGGAAGGAGGGAACGGGGAATCAGGCACTGCGAATGGAGGACGAGGGCCGGGTCCGGCTCCTCCGATCGGCCGATGACGGATACCCGGGCCGTCCGTACGGTGACCGTGACGGCGACAGCAGCGTTGACGCGCAGGGCCGGGATGCCGGCCCGCCAGCCTGCTGAAACGTCGCCAACCAGTGGTCGTGAAGAGCGCAAGAGGGTGGGGCAACACATGCCGGAGACTCCGAAGAGTCCGCACATTCCGGAGGTTCCGCAGCGTCCGGAGGTTCCGCAGAATTCGGAGAACCCGCAGCGCCCTCAAGTTGTCGACCTGGTCGCGTACGGAACGGACTTCCGCGCCGACCCGTACCCCTACTACGCCAAGCTGCGTGCCCAAGGGGCCGTCCACCGTGCACGGATCGCCGAAGGCCAAGAGGCGTGGCTGATCGTCGGCCACGAAGCGGTCCGGACCGCGCTCACCGACCCTCGACTTCGCAAGGACTGGCGCGCCACCGGGATGTGGAGCCCGGAGACCGACGAATCGCCGCTGTTCACGAACATGCTGGATGCCGACCCGCCGCACCACACCCGGCTGCGGAAGCTGGTCGCCCGGGAGTTCACCTCGCGCCGCATCGAGGCGCTGCGCCCGCGCGTCCAGCAGATCACCGACGAGCTGCTCGACTCGATGCTCGCCGCCCCGGACGGACGTGCCGACCTGGTGGACGCGCTCGCCTTCCCCTTGCCCATGACCGTTATCTGCGAACTGATCGGCGTTCCCTTCCTCGATCGGGACACCTTTCGCGCGTGGTCGCACGAGATCATCGCGCCGACCGGCCCGGAAGCCGTACTCGAGGCCACTCGCGCGATGGCCGAGTACCTCATCGGCCTCATCGATCACAAACGAAACGCACCCGGCGATGACCTGCTCAGCGCCCTGATCCGCACGAGCGACGAGGACGGCGACCGGCTCTCCCGCGACGAATTGGTCGGCATGGCGTTCCTCCTGCTGGTCGCCGGCCACGAGACGACCGTCGGCCTCATCTCCAACGGAGTGCGCGCCCTGCTCCAGCATCCCGCCCAGATGGCCGCCCTGCGCGCCGACGACTCCCTCCTGGACAACGCCGTGGAGGAGATGCTGCGTTACGACGGTCCGGTGGAGACGGCCACCTGGCGCTTCACCGCGGAGCCGGTGGAGATCGACGGCACGGTCATTCCCGCGCGGGAAGCCGTACTGGTCGTCCTGGCCTCCGCCTCCCGCGACCCCGAACGCTTCGCCGCCGCCGACGACTTCGACATCACCCGCGAGCCCCGCGGGCACGCAGCCTTCGGCCACGGTATCCACTTCTGCCTCGGCGCTCCGCTGGCCCGCCTGGAGGCACGCATCGCCGTGCGCGCCCTCTTGGACCGCTGCCCCGACCTCGCCCTGGACTGCGATGCGCAGGCTCTCACCTGGCGCACCGGGATGCTCATCCGGGGAACGGAGCAGCTGCCGATCCGTTGGATGGCCGGGCCTGAGGACTAGACCGGCCCTGCCCGGCCGGCACGGGGGGGGACGATGCCCACCATGGACAGCAGCGCGAACAACGAAGGCGACGACTTCATCAGTTGGCACCGCGACTGGCATCTCCACGAAGAGCGCCGCCTGACCGCCCGCCTGACGGCCCGCCTCACCGAGTTGCCCGCCGAGGCCCGCGCCACCCTCGCCGCGCTGACCGCCGCTCGTCTGCTGCCGCACTTCCTGCGCTTCCACGCCGAGACCGGCGAGGGCGACCCTCATGTGCTCGGCCGGGCGCTGGACGGCGTCTGGCGGAAGCTGGACGACGGAACGCCCGTCACGCTCCCGACCATGCTGGCCGCTTTCCAGCAGATTCAGATCGCCGCCGACAGCCCCGGCCCCCTCGCAGACCTCGCCTGGCGTTCCGCGGCGGCGGTGACGAACGCCTGCCACGTCTCCGTCCACGGCGAGGTCCAAGAGGCACTGCACTGCCTCCGATACGGGCGCGAGGCGGCCCTGGCCGCGTCCCGGCAGACCGGGGGCTCCCGCGGGACGCGTCGGCACGACGCCGCCCTCCAGGAGGAAGTGCGCCACCAACTACGCGACCTGGACGCCGTCACGCCGCGACCGACCCCGCCACCCCCGTACGGATAGCAGGCATACGAATGTGCGAGAGTGGCCCAATGCGGACTATCGGGTTGCTCGGCGGCATGAGCTGGGAGTCGACGGCGGAGTACTACCGGCTGCTGAACGAGCTGACGCGTGAGCGCCTGGGCGGCCTCCACTCATCGCGATGTGTGCTGTACTCCGTCGATTTCGCGGAGATCGAACGGCTGCAGGCCGAGGGGCGCTGGGACGTGGCGGCCCGGGTGCTGTCCGATGCCGCCAAGGCGCTGCAGGCCGCCGGTGCAGACATGCTGCTGATCTGCACCAACACCATGCACAAGGTCGCCGACGAAGTCGCCGCCGCGGTCACCATCCCGCTGCTGCACCTCGCCGACACCACCGCGAGCGCCGTCCTCGCGAACGGCCTGCGCCGCGTCGGGCTGCTGGGTACCGCCTTCACCATGGAGCAGGACTTCTACCGCGGCCGGCTCGCGGATCACGGCCTGGAGGTGCTCGTTCCGGACGCCATCGGGCGCAGCACCGTGCACCAGGTGATCTACGAGGAGCTCTGCGTCGGGATCGTCCGCGAAGAGTCCCGGCGTGCGTACCAGGCTGTCATCAAGGATCTCGTCGCCGCCGGGGCCGAAGGCATCGTGCTCGGCTGCACCGAGATCGAGCTGCTGATCAGCGCGGACGACAGCCCGGTGCCGGTCTTTCCGACCACCCGGCTGCATGCCGAAGCAGCGGTCAGCCGGGCGCTGGCCGACGATTCGCCGCCCAGCCGGCCCGGTACTCCATGACCGTCGCCTGCTGCCTTGATCCTCGTCCGCCGCGCCCCCTCCCCCATTCACCCCAGCGTCTCCTCTTCGTGACAAATCCTTGGCCTCGAGCGGGGTTTGAAGTTCTGCCGGGTACTCTGACGTGGTGTCGCACACCGAGTTAGAACGACTGGCCAGAATCCGGATGCAGGTCACCGGAGAGACGCTGGAACGCGCCATGGCGGTACTCGAAGGACACAACGCCGACCCCGAGCCGGACCCGGCCGACGAGCCCGGTGCCCCCTCTTCCTCCGCTGAACAGCCCGCCGAGGAAGAAGAGCCCACCGCCCCGGAGACGCCCCGGCCCCGGCCCCACCTGCGGAGCCTGTAGCTGCCGCACCGCCCCGTCCCGCCGCGCAGCGGGACGGGCACTGCTCCGGCGCTGCGCCCGCGCTGCTCCTGCTCCCGCAGCGCCGGGAGCCGGGCATCAAGCCATGATCACGAGTCCGGCCACCATCGCCGCGCTATAAGCCCCCGAACTCCGAGCTCCCGGCTTCCGTCCACTGCCCCCGGGGCTTCGTACTACCGCCTTTCATGGCGGCGGCCGCGAGCGCGCACACACGTCGCCGGCCCGGCCCACAGCCGGGCTCAGGGGCAGAGCGGGCGGGCCAGCAGCGGTGTCCGAGGTGCCTGATGCCCCCCGCTGGCAATCATCCGGACCTCGCCCCGGTCGCTGATCTCCGCGCGTACGATCCCCGAATCATCTTCGTAGACCGGATACCCGCCCGCACCCGCTTGCTCTGTACGCCGGACGACCACCACGTCGTCTTCCACGGCGAGAGCCTGAAATACCAGCTCATAGCGTTCCGGGTAATCCATCGGGGCCTCCCGCAATGACTCTGCAGTTCCATCGTCGCCCACACAGGCCCGCCGCGCCTCAGGAGAGAGTGCGGCGAGGACAGTGGACTGGACCATCGCCGACGACGGTAAACCTGACATTTGTCATCTGGGCCTGGGATCAAGGTAGTTCTGAGGGTTGACGGCTCGAGGTCGTCGCACCGCAAGAATCGGAGTCGCCGAAGATCGACCGCCTGCCACAGGCCTTGAACCAACGGAGCCACCATGTCTGTCGCCCGCCCGAACCGCCGCCACATGCGGCTCGCCGGGACCGCCACGGCCGTCTTATTCGCGCTGACCATCCCCACGGCCTCGGCCCTCCCCGCCTCGGCTGTCCCGGCCCCCGCGACGCCGGTCGACGACGCCGCCGTCACGGCAACCGCCGACCGGGCCGGGCTCGATCGCGCGGCGCTGGACAAGACACTCAAGGCGTTCCATGACGCGGGGATGTACGGCGCCTACTCTGCGGTGCGAGACGACTCCGAGCGGTGGCAGGGCGCCGCAGGACTCGCCGACGTCGACTCCGGACGCCCCACCACCCCACAGATGAGGCACCGCATCGGCAGCATCACCAAGACCTTCACCTCGGTCGCCGTACTCCAGCAGGTAGGCAAAGGACGCATCGAGCTCGACGCGCCGATAGGCCGCTATCTGCCCGATTTCGTCCCCGGAGAGCGCGGCCGGGCCGTCACCGTCCGGATGCTGCTCAATCACACCAGCGGCATCGGCGACTACAGCGGCGCAATCTTCACGACACCGGAGAGCCTGGAGAACAACCGCTTCCATCAGTTCGATCCCGAGGAGCTGGCCCGGCTGGGCCTCAAGGCCACGCCGCTGGGAAAGCCGGGCCAGGCTCACCACTACTCCAACACCAACTACATCCTCGCCGGGCTCCTCCTGCGCAAGGTCACCGGCGAGGCTCCGGAGCGCTACATCACCGAACACGTCATCCGTAAGGCAGGACTGCGGGACACCTACTTCCCGACCTCGCCGTACCTCACCGGCCCGCACGCCAAGATGTACGAAGCCGCGTACGGCGGCTTCCACCCCCCGCATGAATTCAGCGTCTATAACCTCTCCTGGGCCGGGACGGCCGGCTCGCTGGTCTCGACCATGCCCGATCTGAACCGCTTCTACGGCGCGCTGCTGGGCGGCAAACTCCTGCCCTCCGCCCAGCTGCACCAGATGAAGACCACGGTGCCGATCGAGGGAAGTACCGCACGCTACGGCCTGGGCCTGTTCAGCACGAAGCTTCCCTGCGGAGAATTCTGGGGACACAACGGCCTGGTGCTCGGGGCAATGACCTGGTCACTGTCCAGCGCCGACGGCCGCCGTCAGATATCCCTCGGCTTCAACCTCACGCGCTACCAAAAGCTCGACACGAACGGCCGGCCCAAGCTCGGCCCGATCGATGCCGCCATGGACACCCATATCGTTCAGGCGCTGTGCGGAACGCACCAAAGCCCCAAGTCGGGACCACCACAGCTCCTCCCGCAGCCCCGTCCTCAGCACGGCATCGCCGTGACGACACCGCTCCCGTAGACAGATGACTAAGGCCCCGCCCCCGTGCGCTGTCACGGGGACGGGGCGGGTCCGAGAAGCGCCAGCAGCTCGGATAGTTACGGGCACCACGGTACGGGTGGCCACTGACAATGGCTGCCGACCGCCTCGTCAGCCATATCGGCCAGCATGTACGCCTACTGGCCGGGGCGTGGTCTGCCGGGGCAGGGTCGGACTCGGGCCGGATGCGGGGACCAGCATGCCCGGCCGTGACGGTGACGAGGGGAGTGGTCATGAGGGCGAGCCCTCGGTTCTCGCTGGCGACGGTGGTTGTGGACTGCCCGGACGCTCAGGTACTCGCGGACTTCTATCGGCAACTGCTGGGATGGGAGGTGAAATTCAGCGAACCGGGCTGGGTGCTGCTCAGGCCCCGGCAAGGCGGTACGGGGCTCTCGTTCCAGTCGGAGCCGGGGTACCGGCCGCCGGTGTGGCCGGAACGGGCGCAGGAGCAGCAGAAGATGCTCCATCTCGACATTCGGGTCGACGACCTTGACGAGGCCGGGGCGCACGCGGTCGCGTTGGGTGCAAAGCAGGCGCATGAACAGCCGGAGGATGACGTCCGCGTGCTCTTCGACCCGGCCGGGCACCCGTTCTGTCTGTTCCTACGGTGAGGTGGAGCGGTGGTGTGGTGATGTGGTGGTGTCGGGGCCCCGGCGTCCGTCCGGGGTGCGATGGAAGGTCCATTGGCGCCAAGGAAGGTCCGTTGGTGCCAGCGAAGGTCCGTTGGTGATCCCATGGGGGCCGTACGGGTGGATCAGCAAACCGGGTATCGGGCGAACGCGGAGCGTGTGGGACTGGACACATGCAGAGAGCGAGGCGCGCACGATCCGCCGATGGTCCTTGCTGGTCAGAGAGTTGGGGGTGGCGGAGGGGCGGGGGCGCGAGGGGGCAGGGGGGCGCACGACGGGCGCACACGGGTGACGAATTGTCAGTGACTGCCCCTAGCATGTCTCACATGTCCCCAACTCCTTCTCCCCCTTCCGGGGTGCCTACTCCTGCGTCCGAGGCCAACGAATCGATCCGGCGATTTGTGCGTACCCGGCACGGCTTGGCGTGGACGGCGCAGGACATGGCGGAGTATGCGGTGCTGCTGGAGATCTGGACGACGGCGGTGCGCTCAGAGGTGGTTGAGGCGGCGTAGGCCTGCCTGCCCTTCCTCGGGCGCCGCGGCGCGAGATCTGCACGGGCACGTGAAACCGAACGATGCAGACGATGCAGGAAGACGTTGCCGGACGACGGTGCACGAAGGCAACGATGCGCGAAGGCCCTGCCGGGAGCGCCCGCGCTGGGCGGGGCCCGGCAGGGCCTTCGCGCGTTCGTGCCTTCGTGCGTCCAGAGATCTCAGCGGCTGGGGAACGTTGGCGCTCTGCCAATTGAGCTACGCCGACTCGAAGTCGACGACGGGACTCGAACCCGCAACCGCCCCATTAGGAGTGGAAGTAACCCCGGCCTTCGCACCTGGACGAGTTCCACCGTAGTCCCCGCCGGCACCACCGGCACCCGAATTGATCGGGAGCGCATGCCGAGCCCCCACCTGCCCGCGTCGGCGGCGCAGCACGCCCGCTCACGCCACCCGGCGTTCTCACCCCGCGTACTTGACGACGATCTTGGTGTACGCGTACGGCGCCTGCGACACCCCACTGCAGCTGTCGCCGTCATCGCCGGAGCCGCAGGGGCGGTCGCGGTTGACCGACCAGAAGGCGAAGCGGGAGAGGTGGTGCTGCTGGGCGTAGGCCAGGATCGTACGGAAGTCCGCCAGGGTGACGGTCTCGCCGGCGTCATCGGTCCTGCCGTTCATCGACGAGACGCCGATGTGGCGGTAGGCATCCGCATCCCCGTATCCATAGGCGCTCTTGACCGCTGACGTGAGGCCCTCCAGTGCGCTGAGGGTGGCCTGTCCCATGGTCCCGCTGTGGCCGCCGAAGTCGAAGGGCATGACGATCCAGCCATCGTTGTCCAGACCGGCCGCCGCGCCCTTCTTGACGAGGTCCTTGCCGTTGGCGTCGGGTCCGTTCGGGGTGGTGCCCATGGTGACGTAGGTGATGATGCCGGGATTCTTGGCCTTGACGATTTTCAGGGCGTCGATGACGCGCTCGCGGACCGTGGCATTGGTGAATTCGGTGTTCTCGATATCGATGTCGAGCGCCTTGAGGTGGTAGGCGTCGATCACCTTCTGGTACGCACCGGCGAGCGCTGCGGCACTGCCGCATTTCTCGCCGAGCTTGGCACCGCTCCAGCCGCCGGCCGAGACGACCACATCGCCGCCCTTGGCACGTATCGCTTTGATCGCCGACTCATCGCTGCCGCCCGTCAGCGCGCGGCTCCCGTCCCACTTCGGGTTGCAGCCGCCGTCGGAGAGGACGAAGGCCAGCGTGAACCACTTGGTGCCGGTCGCCGCCATCACGTCGGCGGGCTTTTGCGGATTGCCCCAGCCCAGATATTCATAGGGCGCGGCGGCCATCGGGACGGCCGCCCGCGGCGAGGCGGCGGGCGCGGACTCCGGTGAAGTCGTCGCGCCGGTGGCGCCCGCGGCTCCTGTGGTGCCGAGCAGTAGGGCGGAGGCGGTGAGTGCGATCGAAAGGGATCGCAAACGGTGGGGTCGGGTCATGGGATCGCAACTCTCTGGGGTAGTGGGTTGTGGAAGGGGCGGGCTCGTAGGGTTGGCTGGGCCGGCTCGGTGGCAGGGCCGGCGTGGACGAGACGCCGTAGCACCAGAAGTGCCGCACAGGCCGCACAGGCCGCGCAGGTCAGCCGTCTCGCGATCCGGTCGCCACGTCATCGGAGGACCAGGACGTTCATCCCGCACCGTCCGGGGTCGCCGCGGCGCGTCGGGCGGGCTTGCGTGGTTGGCCGAGCCCCTGGATGGCCGGTTCGGGCGGGGCGTCCACCAGGTCGCGCAGGAGACGGTGGTCCGGGGAGAGTCGGCAGGCGGGGTCGGTGGCCGCCGCGTCGCCGGTGAGCGCGAACGCCTGGCAGCGGCAGCCGCCGAAGTCCTTCTCCCGCAGGTCGCAGCTCCGGCATGGCTCGCGCATCCACTCGGTGCCTCGATAACGGTGAAAGGTCTGGGAGCGGCTCCAGATCCACTCCAGGCGGTGCTCGCGGACGTTGGGCGCGTTGAGATCCGGAATGGCCGCGGCCGCCGGGCAGGGCAGGACGGTACCGTCAGGAGTGATGGTGAGCGAGATGGCGCCCCAGCCACCCATGCAGGGTTTGGCGTTGCCGTCGAAGTAATCGGGTACGACCCAGACCACCTCGATCCGGTCGTCGGCCAGTTCCGCGCGGCGGCGCCGTACGATCTCCTCCGCCGCGGCGAGCTGCTCGCGGGAGGGCAGCAGGGCGGCGCGGTTGCGTAGTGCCCAGCCGTAGAACTGGGTGTTGGCGAGCTCGATACGGTCCGCGCCCCAGGCGGGCGCGAGATCGATGAGCGCGTCCAGGGCGTCGAGGTTGTGGCGGTGCAGGACGACATTGAGGCCGAGGGGCAGCCCGGCGTCGCGGACCATGCCGGCGGCTCGTTCCTTGCCGGCGAAGGAGGGGCGACCGGCGATCAGGTCGGAGGCGTTCGGATCGGCATGCTGGACGGACAGCTGCACGCTGCGCAGCCCGGCGTCGATCAGCCGGCCGAGCCGCGCCTTGCCGAGGCCGACGCCGCTGGTGACGAGCTGGGTATGGATCCCGGCGGCGTCGGCGGCCGCGACGATCGCCGCCAGGTCCGGACGCAGCAGCGGCTCACCACCGGAGAGATGCGCGCTGACCACGCCGAGGTCGCCTGCCTGACGAAACGCTTCCTCCCACTGCGAAGTCGTCAACTCCGCTGATCTGAGAGTGAGTTCAAGTGGATTGGAGCAGTACGAGCAGTGCAGCGGGCAGCGGTGGGTGAGCTCGGCCAGCAGCGCCCAGGGGCGGGGCGGTGGAGAGGACCCGGCGGGTTGCGTCATCGCAGCCAGCCCTCCTCCCGTAACCGGCTGAGAAAGTCCGGCACCTCGTCCGCCACCGGTGCGTCGGGGTAGCGACGCCCCAGCACTTCGACGATCTGCGGCACGTCACGCGCTCCGTCGCACAGTCGCAGTACGACGCCCGCACTGCCCTCGAGCACCACGACGCGCTCGGGCAGAAGCAGCAGATCGGTGTCGCGCACCCGGTCGTGTCGGAGATGGACGGCGGGGGCGAGTACGGGCCGCCACCGCGCCGTCATGGCCGGTCTCCCGAAGAGCGGTCTCCGGACGGCCGGTCTCCCGAAGACCCGTCTCCCGATGGCCGGTCTCCCGACGACCGGTCTCTCGATGGCCGCTCCCCCAGCTCGACCGCGTCCAGCAGCGCCCACAGCACCTGGCATTTGAAGGTCAGCGCGGCGATCGCCTGCTCCTGCTCGGCCGTCGTCCGCGCCCAGTCCAGGACCAGCGCCAGCGCTTCCTTGCTGTCCCGTCGCCCCTGGCTCTGGCGGCCGCGGAAGTAGGCCAGGCCCTCGGCGTCGATCCAGCGGTAGTGCTTTTCGAAGGCGTCGATCCTGGTGGTCATGATGTCCGGGGCAGACAGTTCGGTGAGCGAGGCGGCGATCGCTTCGAGTGGGGATCCCAGCCGGCAGAAATTGACATAGCCGTCGACCGCGAGCCGTACACCCGGCAGCACTCCCGACTCGTCCCACAGCAGCAACCGGTCGAGCCCGGCCGCCTCGCCGAGCCGCAGCCAGCGTTCGATGCCGCCCTCCCCCGGCTGCTGCCCGTCGTGGTCCTGGATCCGGCGCAGCCACATCCGGCGCAGTTCCGGTGTGCGCAGCTTCGCGGTGATCAGCGCGTCCTTGACCGGGATATGGCGCTGATAGTGGAAGCGGTTGCGGATCCAGCGGCGCAGCTCGTCCGGCGTCAACTCGCCTTGATGCATACGGATGTTGAAGGGATGACGGTCGTGGTAGCTGTCGCGCGCCACGGACCGCAGCCGCTCCTCGAACGGCGTACTCATAGGGCGATCTCCATCCCTTCTGCGGCCACCGCGAGGCCCCGTGCGGCCAGTCGCTGATGCTGTGGCGCGTCGGGGTCGACGAGGGGGTTGGTGTTGTTGAGGTGGGTGTAGAAGCAGCGAGCGGTGAAGGCGGCGAGCCGCTCGGCGGTGCCGTCCGGTCCGTCGATGGGCAGATGGCCCATGCCGGTGGCCGTTCGGGCGGAGAATCCGCTGCGGCGCGGCTCCTCGTCGTCCCAGAAGGTGCCGTCGAGCAGGACGTAGTCGGCATCCGCCAGGGCCTCCTGGAACGCGTCGGACCAGGCGGCGAGCGCGGGCGCGTAGACGGCGGTGCCGCCGGTGCGGCGGTCGTGCAGGCGGAGGGCGATCACCCACGGGTCGCTGCGCGAGAAGGTGTGGGAGGAGGTGTGGGAGGAGCTGTGGGAGGAGGTACGGAAGAAGACGCCGGAGGAGAGGTCGGCGGAGGTGCCGGAGGAGAGGTCGGAGGAGACGTTGGAGGAGCCGTTGGAGGAGACGTTGGAGGAGGTGTTGCCGGCGGCGTTGGACGACGTAGCGGAGACAGCCGCGTAACGGGGCCGCTTGCCGGAGACCGGGATCGCGCTGATCTCGACGTCGGACCCCTCGCACAACGGCACCGGCCGAGGGCCCAATTCCCGCCATACGAGGTCGGTGTACGGCATGAGGATGTCGTCCAGGTGCGCCCGTTCCCGTAGCGCGGAGCGGACGGGGGCGGTGGCCAGGATCTCGATGCGGTCGGCCTCACGGAGCCGGGCGATGCCCAGGGTGTGGTCGAGTTCGGCGTCGGTGAGTACCAGGCCTGCCACGGGCGTGCGGCGCACCTCGGGGCCCGGGTGCAGTGCCGGCGTGCTCTCCATCTGGTCGGCGAGGTCGGGAGTGGCGTTGATCAGATACCAGCGAGCGTCGTCGGCCCGTACGGCGAGCGAGGCATGGCGGCGGCGCCGGGCGGGGTGGGCGCGCGCCCCGGAACACCCGGGACACGCGCAGTTCCACTGGGGCACTCCGCCACCCGCCGCGGTGCCGAGCACGTGCAGCAGCACGGCGGGGCGGTCAGCGGGCGGTCAGGGAATAGGCGGTGACCTCGAGCGCGGTCTCGATCACCGTGTAATCCGGCGTCTTCCAGGAGGTCTGCTCGCCGGACGGGGCGGAGAGGGAGTGCTGGGGGATGTCGGCGGTGTGGGAGCTCTGCTCCATCGCGTCGTTCATACGGGGCCAGCCTTTCGTGGGTGTTTGTGGCCGTGGGCTCATTGCCTGCCGGCCCTTGCTCAACGGCCCCTGACCGGGGCACGTAACTGCTGTAGGAGGGCATAACCTCCTGTACGAGGGCATGACCTGATGCACGAGGGCATGACCTGGCTTACAAGGGCATGACCGCATCGTTCTTGCTCGCACTGCGAAGGAAGGGACTGCGGCTGCGGTCCGCTCGCCAACGGTCCCAGGGGGCGCCGGCCGTCGGCGGTTCATCGACCACGTTGCGTGGTGTTGCCTTGTGTCGCTTTGCAGAATCCCCAGCCGCGGGGTCCCGGTCAATGGGGCAGAACAAAAATGCTCCGACCTATGGTGCGACAGCGGCTCGCCCTCGGGCCTCCCGCAAACACAATCCCCCTGCTCACTACGGATTCCTGCGCAGGAAACCCACAGAGCGAGGGTCATCGAAATGCTCAACTCCCTTTAACGGAACCGGAGATACCTCCCACCTCCGCCCCTTGACCCGCACCCGTGAGCGCAGTACGTTCCCGCCAACAGAGAGACAGACAGGAAACTTTCCTATCAGCCCGGCGCCGCTGATGCTCGCCCCGAGGGAACGCCCCGTCATGCCTTCTGACCGGAGGACCCCCATGCGCACCCGCACCAGCAGAGCCGCACGTCACACCACGCTCACCGTGGCGGCCGCCACCGCCCTCGCCGTCGGACTTCTCGTCTCGGCCGCCGGTACCGGTGGCGCCACCACCAAGCAACCGAAGGGGCCGAAGGAACTGAAGGGACCGGGGAGCGCCACCCCCGCCTCGATCCCCGGGACTCCCCAGACGATCTCGTCGGGCTGGTCCATCCCCTGGGGCCTCAGCTGGCTCCCCGACGGCTCCGCCCTGATCACCGAGCGCGACGCGTTCAAGGTCTACACACTCGCGCAGGACGGCACGAAGAAGCAGGTCGGCACGGTCCCCGACGTCGTCACCACGGGCGGCGAGGGCGGGCTGCTCGGCATCGCCGTATCGCCGTCCTGGAAGACCAACCACTACATCTATGTGATGCACACGGCCTCGGAGGGCAACCGCATCGCCCGGATGACCTTCGACGGCAGCCGGCTCAGCGACTACAAGGTGCTGGTCAACGGCATCAAGAAGAACAAGTACCACAACGGCGGACGCATCACCTTCGGACCGGACGGCTTCCTTTACGCCACCACCGGCGAAGCGCAGACCCCCGATCTGGCGCAGGACAGGGAGTCGCTCAACGGCAAGATCCTGCGGATGACCCCAGACGGCAAACCGGCACCGGGCAATCCGTTCCACTCCCTGGTCTATTCCTACGGCCACCGCAACCCGCAGGGCATCACCTGGGACGCCCAAGGACACTTGTGGGAAGGCGAGTTGGGCGACAGTAAGTACGACGAGCTGAATCTCATCGAGCCCGGCAAGAACTATGGCTGGCCCCTGTGTGAGGGCACCTGCTCCACTGACGGGATGACCAACCCCAAACGCCAGTGGCCGGTCAAGGAAGCCTCACCCAGCGCGGTCGCGTACGCCGACGGGGCCGTCTATATGGCGGCGCTGCGCGGCGAACGCCTGTGGCGCATTCCGGTCAACGGCACAACGGCCGGCACCCCCAAGGCGTACTACACCAACGACTATGGACGGCTGCGTACGGTCGTGCCCGTACCCGGCAAGAACTCCCTGTGGCTGACGACGACGAACGCGGACAGCAACGGGGGTGGCGGGGCCGGCTCCGACAAGGTGTTCCGGATCGACCTTAAGTAGCGCGGCCGGGGGCGTAGGCACGCTGGGCAGCCGGCGGCGGGGGCCCGTGGCTGGTGGCTGAAGACCGATGGCCGACGATCGTCGGCCATCGGCCGCTCCCGCCCCCATGACGGACCGCCTCGTGGCACGCTGAAGAGAAGACCGAGGAACAACGCGACACCGGCGATCGGACGCGGCACGAAGCGACGCGACGCGACGCGAAGCGACCGGATCGGTGAAACGGGCCTTCGCATCGCAGTCACCGGGCGGAAATCGAGACAACGAGACCACGAAACCACGAGACCACGAGACCACGAGGCAGGTCGAGGAGCACATGAGCACGCCACTTCCCGGCTTCGAGGACGTCGAGGGGCTCGCGGCGCGCACAGGGCTTTCCGGCACCCCCGGGCCCGACGATGCGGCACACGGCACCGCCGCCGAAGCCTCGCCGCCCTCCGGCCAAGAACGACCAGCCCGCCGCGAGCTCGCCCCCGGCGCCGTCCACGTCCCCGGCTGGCTGACCCTGGCCCAGCAGCGCGAGCTCGTCACCGCCTGCCGCGGCTGGGCGCGCGGCCCGGCCCCGATCCGGCACACCAAGCTCCCCCGGGGCGGTGTGATGTCCGTCCAGACGGTGTGCATCGGCTGGCACTGGCAGCCGTACGCGTACACCCGTACCGCCGATGACGTCAACGGCGCTCGGGTACCCGAATTCCCTGACTGGATGGTGGAGTTGGGCCGTCGGGCACTGGTCGATGCCTACCAGGACGCGGCCGCCGGCGACGACTACACCCCCGACACCGCGCTGATCAACTTCTACGATGCGCAGGCGAAGCTCGGCATGCATCAGGACAAGGAGGAACGGTCCGGCGCGCCGGTCGTCTCCCTGAGCATCGGCGACACCTGCGTCTTCCGGTTCGGGAACACCGAGACACGCACCAAGCCGTATACGGACATCGAGCTGGCCTCCGGGGACCTCTTCGTCTTCGGTGGACCGTCCCGCTTCGTCTACCACGGCGTACCCAAGGTCCGGCCGGGAACCTGCAACCCGGAATCCGGCCTGACCAGCGGCCGCCTCAACATCACGATGCGGGTCACCGGGCTCGACTGAACCGCACGCCGCGGTCCGTACTCGGGGGCCAAGGGGCAGACTGGAGGCATGTGCCGCAGCATCAAGACTCTCCGCCCGCCCGTCACGCCCGAGGTCACCGATGAGGACATCCGGGCCGCGGCCCTGCAGTACGTCCGCAAGGTCTCCGGATTCCGCGCGCCGGCCGCACACAACCGCGAGGTTTTCGACCACGCCGTTGACGCCGTGGCGGCCGCGACACAGGACCTCCTCGACCACCTCCAGATCCGCGGTTCGGCCCCCCCGCCAGCACTGAGTGCCCGGCTCACCAGTCCAGCAACGCCTGCACCGGAAGGTGATCGCTCGGAAACTGCCCGTGCTCGGAAAACGTATTGATGGTGGCCCGCCGCGTCCGCACCCCCGCCGACGTGAGAATCCAGTCGATCCGGTCCCCGTCCGGCACAAGCGGCCGATACCCATGAAATGTCGCGTACTGGGCACTCCGCTCCTCAGCCGCATCCCAGCTGTCCACGAGCCCCCCGCCACCCAGCATCGCCTCGTACACGGGGTTCTTGTGTGCCGCGACATTGAAGTCGCCCGTGACGATCCGCGGCAGTGACGGATCGAGCGCCCCCAGTCGCTCGGTGATCAGCGCGGCGGACCGCTCCCGCGAGTACTGGTGTGCGTGATCAAGGTGGGTGTTCAGCGCATAGAACTCGCCCCCCGCACGCAGATCCCGGAATCGGACCCAGGTCGCCATCCGAATGACGGTGTTACCCCAGGTCGCCGAACCGATCAGATACGGCGTGTCGGACAGCCAGAAATGGTCGTACTCGACCGGAGCAAGCCGCCGCACATCATAGAAGACCGCCGCAAACTCATCCCGGCTTCCGCCACCGCGCCCCGTCCCCACCCAGTCGTAACGGGGACCGAGATCGGCCGCGATATCGCGCAGCTGCCCGTAGAGGCCCTCCTGTGTGCCGAGCAGCTGAGGGGCCTCGCGACGCAGCAGCGACCGCATCACGGAACGCCGCTCGGCCCACGAATTCGGCCGAGTGTCGGAGGCGTACCGCAGGTTGAAGGTCATCACCCGCAGCCCCCGCCCACCGTCGGTGGCGGCGTGCGCAGCCCCGGCCCCGTACGCCGTCACCGGTACGGCAACCGCCCCCGCAGCCACCGCCCGCAGCGCAAACCGCCGACTGAACGCCGCCACCACGGCCCGCGAGGCGGACACGGCCCCGGGGGTGGACGCGGTCCCGGAGGTGGACGCGGTCCCGGAGGTGGACGCGGACGCCAAGACGGACCCGAACTCCAACTCCGAGTCGGAGTTGATCACAGACTCGGAGCTGAACCCGGACTCCGACTCGGACTCGGACTCGGACTCGGACTCGGACTCGGACTCGAGAGACTCCCGGACGACGGGGACAAGGTCGTTCACAGCGACTCCATTCACCCATTGCGCCGGCCCACACCGACACCATCACCGCAGAGTCTCGAACACCTCCGTGAGCCGGAAGTGGCTCCGAACAGAACCGACTTGAAACCTCCGGCTCACTATTGCCCGGCAGGCCCCTGCCACTCCGCATGCCGGATACGGGAAATCTCCCGCAGGCCGGCGACCGCGCCCCACTCATCCTTGCCCAGGCGCGACAACGGCCGGAGCCGGGAAATCTCAGGATGCCCGTCGACCAGCACATCGTCCGACACCACGGCATGCACCACCCGCCCGAAAACGACCGTGGAGTCCCCGATCCCCAGCGTGCTGTGCACCTCGCACTCCAGCGCCACCGGCGACTCCGCCACCCGCGGCGGCTTCACCCGCGCACTCGGCTCGGAAGCGATCCCCGCCGCCTCGAACTCACTCACACCATGCGGAAAATCCGTAGCACTGTCATTGATCTGCCGGTCCAGCCCCTCCGGCGCAAAACACACCACGAACTGCCCGGTGGCCTCGATGTTCCGCAGAGTGTCCTTCCGACCGACAGAACTGAACTGCACGACGGGCGGCGCCACGCTGGCGATGCTGAAGAAGGAGTGCGGGGCAAGGTTCGCTGAATCACTATATGGGTCGTAGGTCGACACCCAGGCGATCGGACGCGGGACAACCACCGAGGTCAGGAGCTTGTAGAACTCGTTACGGGTCATGTCAGCGGGATCAAAGTCGGTACGCATGGTGATCAGTATCCACACGGGCGGCCGCGGATCCCACAGCGGATCCATGGCACCCCCAAACCCCTGAGTGCGACGGAAAGTGCCCGGTATCGGAGCCGACCAGCACCAGGAGCCGACACCGTGACGACAGCCGTGACCGTATGGAGGACTTCGACGTCCCCGCACACGCCCGTGGGGGCCAGGTCACCCTCAACCTCTACGACCACCTCGCCGCCTACGCCCCCAAACGGCCAGGCGCCTATCTCCGTATCTCCTCCGACCGCTTCGGGCTCGAAGCCGACGTCGACCGCCAGCTCGAAGACGCCGAGGACTCCAGGACCCGCCTGCGCTGAGGCGCGTTTGCGAAGGTCTACCGGGAGACCGACACCTCGGCCTTCAAGAAGCGCAAGGTCATCAAGCCCGACGGCTCCATCGACTGGATCGTCCTGCGCCCCGAATTCCGCCAGCTCCTCGCCGACCCGGCCAATGGCGTCATCGATGGCGTGATCTTCTATGACCTTGACCGGCTCGTCCGCCAGCCCCGGGATCTCGAAGACCTCATCGACATCGTCGAGTACGTCAAGCGTCCGGTCACCGGCGCCACCGGCGGCCGCATGAACCTCATCAACGACAGCGACCGCCACATGGCCCGCATGATGTGCGTGATGGCGCTCAAGCCCTCCGAGGACACCACCCGCCGCATCGCCCGTCAGCATCTTTCTGCCGCCCAGAACGGCATCGCCCAGGGCCGCATCGCGTACGGCTGGGTCCGCAAGGGTGAGCGTAAGGGGCAGCTTGTCCCGGACGAGGCCGACGTCGTCGTCCGGATCTTCCAGGACTTCATGTCGGGGGAATCGGCCTACAGCATCGCCAAGATGCTCCGCAATCCCCGCTACGCGGGCATGGTCTCCTACGCCGGCAAGCACCGAGTGCAAACTGCCACGGCCGGGGACGGCTGGTCCCTGGTCCTCTTTGACGACGAGGGGCGCCCGTTGCTGGGGACGTGGGAACCCATCGTCACTCCCAAGCTCTGGTCCCAGGTCCAGTTCGAATGGCAGGTTTGTCAAGGTTCACTGACAGCAGCCACCAGGAACGAACTGGCCGTTGACAAGCGTCCCTTGGTGGTTCGGTACGAGTCGGCGGCGCTTCTGGGTGTCCGCGCCGATGTGGTCCTGCTGGTAGACGGGGGCGCCTTCGCCGAGTTCTCCTCGGTGCTCAGGCGCGCCCCCGTTGCAGCACATCCCACCCGGCTGACCGGCCCGCGCGGCTCACACCTCTACATCACCGAGCAGGCGGGTTCCGCATCATGGTGAGGAGATTTCGTACTGCTGGGTGTCGGTGTACTCAGTGCTTCCGATGCCCATCAGGCCGGTCTGCCACGTACCGAGACGCAGTTCCAGCTTTTCCCCCAGGGCAAGCTTTCCGGAAAGCTTGATCCGCAGGACCCCACTGCGGCCCCAAGCAGTTTCCGTTTCTTCGGACTTCTTCCACGACTCGCTCTCACCGCCGTGCTCAAGCCATACGGTGGCACGGCGCGCTTCGCGACCGCTTGAGGCATCCAGTTTGCCGTCGATGGTGTAGCCGCCCTCGCCGTCCCAGCTGAGGTCGCCCTGGAAGTACAGATGGACGGTGCCCACGAAGTCGCGGGACTTCCCCATCTTCACGTACGTCCTGCCCGCCCTGCTGGCCTCACCGGCGGCCAGGCCGTACACCTCGAAACCGGAGAGCTGCCCCGCCCCGTCGGCGGCCACGGGGCCGGAGTTCGCCGTGAATACCAGCCGAATGTAGCGGGCCATGGTCGCGGGGAGTTCGACGGTCGCATGGGGAGCGAAGGCGTAGCTTGCCGAGGCGACGATCGGAGTGAACGTCGAGCCGTCCACGCTGCCCTCCACGCTCAGCGTCTGATTCCGTGGAATCCAGTCGTCCCGCAGTTTGAGCACGAGCCGGCACACGGTGCGCCGGGACCCGAGGTCGACCTGGATCCACTGGGGGTACGGGGCCGCATACGCAGACTGCCACCACGTATGCAGCAGCCCGTCACCGGCCTTGTCCGGGCCGTGGTCCTGACTGGAGCTGCTCGCCACCATCGGCTTGCCCACGGCGAGATCGGGGCCTCCCGCCTGGGAGATGCCATGTGCCGCGTTGTTCGGTAACGCCACAATGGCCTCATCTTTCTCCAATGACACAACAGTCTCCTCTGGGTATGTAAATGCGAAGTGTTCATGCCATGTGCGGCTTTGTCTGAGTGACGATATCCGTCTCGGGTGGAGTTCCTGATGACGACCAGGCACTTCGGCCGATTCGTAGTGACCTCACGGAGCGGCCGCGTCAGCCCCGTCGGTCGTTCGACGGCCGCATTCTCGGTGTTCGACGGGCCGGCGTCCTGGTTGTCTGCGGGGCCTGGGGCTGGCGGCCGGGTGGGCGAGGGTGATTTCGGTGTGGCCGCAGGTGGTGCGGACGCCGGAGACGGGCATGGCGCAGGCAACACTCAGGCACTTCACGCCCGACTGCCAGCAGCATCACACCCTCCTTCGCCCTTCTCCGAACGGAGCAACTTCCCTGCCTCGCAGACACGCCTTCGCCGTGGCCGTCACCGTGCTGGCCTGCGCCGTTCCCATGCTTACGGCGAGCATCTCGGCATCCGCACGGGCTGATGGCGCCAACACGGTGAAGGCAAGGGCGAAGCCGCTGGTCATCGCGCACCGCGCGGGCACAGGTGATGCCCCGGGGAACACCCTGCTGGCCATTGGCCGGTCCCTGAAGGCCGGGGTGGACGGGGAGTGACTGAGCGTGCAGGCGACCAAGGACGGCATCCCTGTGCTGTACCGCCCAACCGATCTTGCGGCCCTGACGGACGGCTCCGGCGCCGTCGCCAACAAAACCCTGGCCGAACTCGCCGACCTGAATGCCGGAACCCGGCCCAGCTCAGGTCCACCATCCGCGCCCCCATCACCAGACCCCGCGGAGCCTTCCGCGCCCGTGTCAACCGCCGGATCACCGCAAGCTCGTCATCGTCACTGCCCGGCCGTGCCCGTAACACCATCGACCAGCACCCGCCCCGAGCACTCGCAACCACCCCGCCACCAGCACATATACCCAGCGAAAGAGGAATCCAGCACTAGTGACCTGAGTCGGAGTTTCGTCGTTGGTTGAGTGTGAGTCGTCCTGGACCGAAGATCCCGCCGTTGTCGGTAACTGATGCCCAGCGGGCCG
>NZ_JBVHTY010000016.1:0-170972 GCF_055565615.1 Streptomyces sp. NPDC028368
GACTCGATTTGCCCAACCGTCAGCGACTGTTCACACAGTCACATCAACGAACACCGCCGCCACCCGTCACGCCACATGCGGTTGCAGTACTAGGGACCTGCGAGGGCAGCCCGCCGGCCCCACCACCCCTCCAGGCGCTGCGTGCCGCCTTCACACCCGGCGGGGTCCGCCCCGCCGGGCCGGGCGGCCGTGCACGCCGGACCACGACGGCCGGCCGGCTAGCGCGGCGAACCGCTCACCACGGCGTCGGTCCGCTCGGTGTCGGTCCGCTCGGCATCGGCCCGCTCGGCATCGGTCCGCCCCGAGTCGGTCCGCTCGGTATGGGGCGCGGCATCACGATCGGCCGCGCCTCCGGCATCCCCGGCATCCGCGTCCGCCCGCGCCGCATACCGCTTCGCCAGCACCGCGCACACCATCAACTGCATCTGGTGGAAGAGCATCAGCGGCAGCACCGCCAGCCCCGCCTGTGCGCCGAAGAGCACGCTGGCCATCGGGAGACCGGCCGCCAGGCTCTTCTTCGACCCGGCGAAGGTGATGGCGATCCGGTCCTCACGGTTGAAGCCGAGCTTCTTTGAGCCGTACGAGGTGCCGGTCAGCATCAGCGCCAGCAGTACGGCCTCCACGCCCAGCAGACACAGCAGGCGCAGCGGCGAGACCTGGTGCCAGATGCCCTCGACCATGCCGGCGCTGAATGCGGTGTAGACGACGAGCAGTATCGAGCCGCGGTCCACATAGCCGAGGACCTTCTTGTGGCGGGTGATGAAGGGGCCGACCCAGCGGCGCAGCAGCTGCCCGGCGATGAACGGCAGCAGCAGCTGGCAGACGATGGAGAGCAAGGAATCGGCCGAGAAGCCACCGCCGTGGCCGCCGCCGTTCAGGACCAGGCCCGCCAGCAGCGGGGTGACGACGATGCCGACGATGCTGGAGAACGATCCGGCGCAGATCGCCGCCGCCACATTGCCCCGGGCGATGGACGTGAAGGCGATGGAGGACTGGACCGTGGAGGGGACCAGGCACAGGAACAGCAGCCCGGTGTAGAGGGTGGGCGGCAGGACGTAGGGGACCAGCGCGCGGGCGGCCAGGCCGAGCAGCGGGAAGACCGCGAAGGTGCAGGCCAGGACGGTGAGATGGAGCCGCCAGTGGCGCAGCCCGGCCATCGCCTCGCGGGTGGAGAGCCGGGCGCCGTAGAGGAAGAACAGCAGCGCGATGGCTCCGGTGGAGGCGCCTTCCGCGACGGTGGCGGCCGGTCCGCGCGCGGGCAGCAGCGCCGCCAGCCCGACGGTTCCCACCAGCGCCAGTATGTATCCGTCCACGGGCAGCCAGGAGGGCAGGGCGAGCAAAGGGCGGCGCATGGTCTCTCTTCGGATCGTTCGGCGGGTCGGACGGAGGCGTGGGCGGGGGCATGGACGGAGCCCTCTCCAGGGTGCCGTTCGCCGCAGCGATCGGGAACCCCTCTTACCGTGGTCACTGTCATCACAAACCCCGATGAGCAAGCCCCGATGGACGGACGCGATGAGCGGACCCCGAAGACCGGAAGAGAGGCCGAGGGCCATGTTCGACCCCGCCCAGCTGCGCACGTTTCTCACCGTGGCGCAGACGCTGAGCTTCACCCAGGCCGCGCACCGCCTGGGGCTGCGCCAGTCGACCGTGAGCCAGCACGTACGGAAGCTGGAGGAGGCCGCCGACCGGCGGCTGTTCGTGCGCGATACACATGCCGTGGAGCTGACCGAGGACGGCGAGGCGATGCTCGGATTCGCCCGCACGATCCTGGAGGCCAACGAACGGGCCGCGAGCTTCTTCGCGGGGACGCGGCTGCGCGGCCGGCTGCGGTTCGGCGCGTCGGAGGACTTTGTGTTGACCAGGATGCCGGAGGTGCTCGAAGGGTTCCGGCGGGAGCACCCCGAGGTCGATCTGGAACTGACGGTCGAGCTGTCGGAGACGCTGCACCAGCAGCTGGCGGCCGGCCGGCTCGATCTCGTACTGGCCAAGCGGGGTCCGGAGGAGTCGCGTGGCCGGCTGGTGTGGCGCGACCGGCTGGTGTGGGTGGGCACCGAGCGGCTGCGGCTCGATCCCCAGCGGCCGGTTCCGCTGGTTGTCTACCCGCCGCCCGCGGTGACCCGCGCCCGTGCGCTGGAGGCGCTGGAGCGCCAGGGCCGGGAGTGGCGTATCGCGTGCACCAGCGGAAGCCTGAACGGACTGATCGCCGCAACCCGGGCAGGACTGGGCGTTATGGCACACACCATGGGCATGATCCCGCCAGGTCTGGCCCGGATTCCGGCGCGTGCCGGGCTGCCGGAGCTGGGTGGGGTGGATTTCGTCCTGCTGTACGGGCAGCGCTCGCGTGCGGCGCGGGGCCCGGCCGAGGCTCTGGCCGACGCGATCCTGGCAGGCGGCGACCGACTGCACATGCCATAGGCCGCGGGAGCGCAACCACAACCGCAACCCACAACGGCTCCCGCTCCGGCCCACCACGCCGCGGGGTACATGCAGAGGTTTAGTGCAGAAAAGGTCCCGGCGTGGTGATAGTCCGGAGACGAATTGGCAGGATCATGTCCGCGCTTCTCCGAAGTAACCCGATTTCTCACCTTGGCCATTTCCTGTGCACGCACGTCCGCGCCGTGGTACCGCCCTCCCGGACGTCGCCACCTTGGGGTACGGTCTCGGCCCTGTGAGGAGCACCACGAAGGGCTGGGTCATTGCGCGAGTTCACCGTCCCCCCTTTGGCGACCGCCCCGCGGGTCGGCGGGCTGGCGGATTCCGTCTACGACAATGCCGATGCTGATCCCGGCCAGGTCGCGCTGACACGCAAGGACGACGAGGGGCGCTGGCAGAACGTCACCGCGGGTCAGTTCCGGGACGAGGTCATCGCACTCGCCAAGGGCCTGCTGGCACAGGGCGTCCGGTTCGGCGACCGGGTCGGCATCATGTCCCGTACCCGCTATGAGTGGACCCTGTTCGACTTCGCGCTGTGGTCCGTCGGCGCCCAGTCCATACCGCTGTATCCGACGTCGTCGGCGGAGCAGGTCTTCTGGATGCTGCACAACGCCAACGTCACGGCGTGCCTGGTCGAGCACGAGGACCATGTGATGACGATCGGCTCGGTCGTCGACCGGCTGCCGCATCTGCGGAAGCTGTGGCAGCTGGACCGCGACCCGGTGGCCGAGCTGACCGCGGCCGGTGCGCATATCGAGGACGACGTCGTGCACCGCCACCGTATGGCCGTCACGCCGGACGCCACCGCGACGATCATCTACACCTCGGGCACCACGGGCCGCCCCAAGGGCTGCGTCATCACGCATGCGAATTTCATGGCCGAGGCCGACAACATCGTGCTGCGCTATGAGCGGGTCTTCAAATCCAAGGCAGGCGAAGAGGCTGCCACGCTGCTCTTCCTCCCGCTCGCCCATGTCTTCGGGCGGATGGTGCAGGTCGCGGCCATCCGCGGCCGGGTCAAGATGGCGCACCAGCCCGAGCTCGCGGCCCGCGCGCTCCTGCCCGATCTGCAGACCTTCCGGCCGACGTTCATCCTCGCGGTGCCCTACATCTTCGAGAAGGTCTTCGCCGCGGCCCGGCGCAAGGCCGAGGCGGACGGCAAGGTCGGAGCGTTCGACAAGGCCGTCGAGATCGCGGTCCGGTATGCCGAGGCGCAGGAGAACAAGGCGTTCGGCACCGGATCGGGCCCCAGCGCCTCGCTGCGGATGCAGCATCAGATCTTCGACAAGCTGGTCTACAGCAAGGTCCGGGACGCCATGGGCGGCCGGGTGCGGCATGCGATGTCGGGCGGCTCGGCGATGGAGCGCCGGCTCGGGCTGTTCTTCGCCGGCGCGGGCGTGATCATCTATGAGGGTTACGGCCTGACGGAGAGCACCGCGGCCGCCACCGCGAATCCGCCCGAGCGGACCCGCTTCGGCACCGTGGGCACGCCCGTACCGGGCACGACCGTGCACATCGCCGAGGACAGCGAGATCTGGATCTACGGCGGCCAGATCTTCCAGGGCTACCACAACGACCCGAAGGCCACCGATGCGGTGCTGCACGACGGCTGGTTCGCCACCGGCGACCTGGGCGCCGTGGACGAGGACGGCTATCTGACGATCACCGGCCGCAAGAAGGAAATCCTGGTCACCTCCGGCGGCAAGACGGTCTCCCCGGTGCCCCTGGAGGAGCGCGTACGGGCGCATCCGCTGGTCGCGCAGTGCATCGTGGTCGGCAACGACCGGCCGTTCATCGCCGCCCTGGTGACGCTGGACCCGGAAGCGGTCGCCCACTGGCTGACCATGCGCGGCAAGCCGGAGATGCCGCCGGGCGACCTGGTGCGCGATCCGGACCTGGAGACCGAGATCCGGCGTGCCGTGGTCGCCGCGAACACTCTGGTCTCGCAGGCCGAGTCGATCCGTACGTTCCGGATACTGGCCAACCAGTTCAGCGAGGAGCACGGGCTGCTGACACCGTCGCTGAAGCTCAAGCGCAAGGCGATCGAGACGGCGTACTCCGCCGAGGTGGACGCGCTGTACCGGGGGTGACGGGCGCCGCCTCGGCCGACCGGGCCGGCCGGTCCGGGCCGAAATCTCACCGTCGCGCATCCCGCGGCGGGAATGCGCGACGGTGGATGATCGTTGACGTTCCGGAGCACGAAGAAGTCGACCGATGTAAGGATCGAATCCCCCGTGAGCAAGGTTCCGTCCATCACGCTCAACAACGGCATCGCGATGCCGCAGCTCGGTTTCGGCGTCTGGCAGATTCCGGACGACGAGGCGGCGACCGCCGTCGGCCATGCCCTGGAGGCGGGCTACCGCAGCATCGACACCGCCGCGGTCTACGGCAACGAGGCAGGCACGGGTAAGGCTCTCGCCGACTCGGGCATCGCCCGCGACGAGCTGTTCGTCACCACGAAGCTCTGGAACTCCGACCAGGGCTACGACTCCGCCCTGCGCGCCTTCGACACCTCGCTGGCCAAGCTGGGCCTGGAGTACGTGGATCTCTACCTGATCCACTGGCCGCTGCCCTCGAAGGACGCGTACGTCGACACCTACAAGGCGTTCGAGAAGATCTACGCGGAGGGCCGCGCCAAGGCCATCGGCGTCTCCAACTTCCTGCCCGCCCACCTGGAGCGGCTGCTGAGCGAGACCTCCGTCGTCCCGGCGGTCAATCAGATCGAGCTGCACCCGCAGTTCCAGCAGGCCGAGTCGCGCGCCGTGCACGCCCGCCATCACATCGCGACCGAGGCCTGGTCGCCGCTGGGCCAGGGCCGCGGCCTCCTCGAGGACGCGACCATCGGCAAGATCGCCGAGAAGCACGGCAAGACCCCCGCCCAGGTGGTGCTGCGCTGGCACATCCAGCTCGGCAACGTCGTGATTCCCAAGTCCGTGACGCCGTCCCGGATCCGGGAGAACATCGACGTCTTCGGCTTCGAGCTGGACGACGCCGACCTGAGCGCCGTCGCCGGCCTCGACGCGGGCAACCGCCTCGGCCCGGACCCGGCCACGTTCGACATGGCCTGAGGCGATAGGGAGCGCGGCACCAACTGCGGCGACAGGTTCCGCCGCGATACGGCTTCGGGCCACCTGGTCCGGCCGTCGGGCCACGCGCTCCGACGGTCCGCCGTCATGGCGTTACCCGCTGCGGTGCCGCCCGGTCCGTCCGGGCGGCACCGCGGCGTACGGGCCGTCCGCGGCGGCGGTTCGGCTGCCGAGTGGCGGGCCGGGCGGGCGGCGGTGAGTGTGGGGAGAGCGGGCGGTCCCTGCGCTCGGCGGCAGGGGCACGTTCCGTGCTCTTCCCTGCCGCAACGGCTGGAAGGTGCCCCACCGAGGAGGCAACGATGCCTGAGGTCACCGCTCCCTACGAGCCCGGGACGCCCTGCTGGGTCGATCTCGCGGCCCCCGACCAGCAAGCCGCCATTGACTTCTACTCCGGCCTGTTCGGGTGGACCGGAGAGATCGGGCCACCGGAGACCGGCGGCTACGCCGTATGCCTCCTGAACGGCAAGCCGGTGGCCGGAATCATGGCCGCGATCCCGATGGGCGGCCAGCCCGCGCCCCCGACGGTGTGGACCACGTACCTGGCGTCCGGTGATGCGGATGCCACCGAGCAAGCGGTCAATTCCGCAGGCGGTACGGTGCTGATGCCCGTCATGGACGTCATGACGATCGGCCGGATGTGCATCGCTGCCGACCCCACCGGTGCGGGATTCGGTGTCTGGCAGGCCCGCGACTTCCCCGGCGCCGGCATCGTCAACGAGCACGGCGCCGTGATCTGGAACGAGCTCAACACCACCGACCGGGACGCCGCGGCCGCCTTCTACGAGGCCATCCTCGGTATCCAGACCGATCCCATGGAAGGCGCCGAGGGCTACTTCGCTCTCGGTGTGCAGGGACGCCCGGTGGGCGGGCTCCAGTCGATGCCCGCCGGAGTGCCCGCCGGCACACCTTCCCACTGGCTGACGTACTTCTCGGTGGCGGACACCGACGCGACGGTCGCCAAACTGCAGGAGGCCGGTGGGGCGACGCTCAAGCCGCCGTTCGACATGGTGGCCGGACGGATGGCCGTCGTACAGGACCCGCAGGGCGCGCCCTTCGCCGTGATCAACCCCAAGCCGATGAACCAGAGTTGAGCCTCTCCTGGCGTGTGGGCCGGTACGAGTGACGGGCCCACACGCTGACGGGCCCGCACGGATGACCGGCTCGTACGGATGACCGGCTCGTACGGCTGAGGATCCCTACGGCCGACGGACCCCTACGGCTGTGCGGTGAAGGCCACCTTCACCGCACGCGATCCGGTACGGACGACCAGCCCGTGGGCGGCCAGCTCCCCCGCCGTACGCGCCGCGTTCAGCCACACATTCACCGCCGCGCCGAGCAGCAGCGGATCCAGGCAGGGCCGGGGCTCGCCCCACGAGCGCGGGGCGTGCGCCTCCAGCAGCGTCCCGCCGCGCCGCAGCAGGAGCAGGCAGCGGTCGTCCGCGAGGGCGGCGACCGCGACGTCCAGGCCCGAGGACGGGTCCTGGATCTGCCGGTGCAGCCAGTCCGCGGGGGCGAGTTCGGCGTCGAGGACCGTACGGGCGGTCACCGCCGCGGTCGCCTGCCAGACCGGGTGGGTCTCCTGCGCCGTCACCGCGAAGAAGCCCCGGGACTCCTCATGGTGGTGGGCGACGACCGGCCACCGTCGGACCGCCACGGAGTCGTCGGCCAGCACCTCGCCCGTCACGTCGTATGCGGTCGGTCCCAGACGCCGTTCGGGGCGGGGCTCCGGGACCGGATCCGGAGCGGGCGGATCCGTGGGCCGGCGGACCTGGCGGTGCTCCAGGAATCCGTACATCACCTCCTGATGACGCCGCCCCGCCTCGCCCCGTACGGCCAACTGCCGGTCGACGGCGTCCTGCAGCTGCTCGGGGCTGTGCTTCTCGGCGGCGGTCAGGAGCTGTTCGAGCAGATCACCGTCCGGGTCCAGCCGGGTGGCCGCGCGGCTGAAGGCCGCCGTGGGCGAGGCCGGGTCCAGCTCGTCGAGGCCGGTGGCCGCGAGCAGCAGTACGCGCCGCAGGGCCGCCGAGTAGAACGTGGTGCTGCCGTGGTCACCCACCACCCAGTCACCGGCGATCATCGCGGCCCGCCAGCCCTCCTCCGGCGGCAGGAGCAGCAGCCCGGCAGCCATCTCCTTCCTCAGCCGCTCACGGATGCGCTGCCGGCTGTGCCGGGCCCACACATTGGGATGTAGGACGAGCGCGACCGCGAATTCATCCGCCGGCAGCGCCGTGACCATCCTCAGTGGCAGGTCCGGGCACCGCCCGAGCAGCGAATGCTCGCTCCAGGTGCTGTTGATGACGACCAGTCGGCGGCCGTTCGCGACGCCGAGCGCCGCCCGGTAGAGATCGCGCCGGGGCACGCTCTGCGCGATCCGGTCCCAGCAGTAGTCGCCGATGAGACGGGCCACCGGGACGGCCTCGGGGCAGGTCTGCCCGAGGCGGGCGATCTGGTCCTCGTGGGAGACCCCGATCGCGGCCGGCAGCACCCGCCCCCACCGCGTCAACTCCCGCCGGGAGAGCCCCGCGGGGGCGCCCGGCTCCCCGGTGGACTCGACGACCAGCCGGTTGTATCCGGCGCCGTGCGGCATGACCAGCAGCGGCGCGTCCAGCCGCCGCATGGACGGATGCACCGCACACGCCACGGCCAGATCGAAGGACCGCCGGGTCGCCTCCCGCCAGCTGAGCACGCTCGCGCCCAGCCCGCCGAAGTAGTCCGCCAGCCCGTCGCTGAAGGCCGACCCCGGGTTGACGGTGAACGTCACGCCGATGCCGTCCTCCGGCCGCAGCAGCCGCATCACGTCCATCAGCCGGGTCGCCGAGGTGAGCGTGCGGGCGACGCCGAGCACCTGGGCGTCCTCGCGCACGGTGTTCCAGCGCGACCGCCGGCGCCAGGCCCGGCGGCGGGGCGGGAGGGGCACGGGTCAGGCCGCCCTCTCACCGAGGCCGACGCGCTGCCGCAGCTCCCGTACCTTGCCCCGGCTCGCCTGCCGCACCTGGGCGTTGTGTATCTGCTTGCCGAGCTCCTCGGCGAGCTCCAGCGCCTGCTCGAGTTTGGCGAGCTGGGCCAGTTCGCCCGCCAGCAGCGCCGCATCGGTGACGGCCTCGAGTGCGGGGGCGGTGAGCCCGAGGGCCTGCAGTGCCCGGCCGCGGACGATGCCGACGCGCAGCCGCATGGAGTCGTCGCCCTCGGCCTCGGCCGTGGCCAGCGCCTCGGTGAGCAGGTCCAGGGCCTCCTGAGGGCGGCCGGCGGCAAGGATCGCCTGGCCGAGGTTGTAGCTCTGCACCACGATGCCGTGGGTGTCGCCCTCGTTGGCGCGCAGGGCCCGTTGGAACAGCTCGATGGCGTCGTCGGGCCGGTCCACGGCGAGCCGCAGCAGGCCCTGGGTCTCCCAGATGATGCCGGGGAGCCGTGCGTCGGCGACCGCTCCCAGGAGCTTCTCGGCGCGGCTCAGCTCCGTCTCGGCGACGTCGTACTCGCCCAACGAGTAGTGTGCGCGGGCCAGTTGGTTGTGCATCCTGACCTGTGCGTCGGTCCGGCCCGCCGCCTGCGCCGCCGCAATGCCCAGCCGGTGGGACTCGATCCAGTCCGCATAGTGCTTGCGGTTGTGGTAGAGCGCCCAGAGCGATTCGCACAGCCGCCAGACGGCGTCGTGCCGGCCCTCGTCGGAGGCGGCCCGCAGCACGGCCAGGAGGTTGGCGCGTTCGGCGTTGAGCCATTCCAGGGCCTCGGCCTTGGTGGTGAACAGCCGCCGGTCCGCTTCGCCGGGAGGCTCCTGGAGGCGGAGGCGCTGTCCCATCACGAGCTGGTCGGCGCGGGCGGCGGTGGCGACGTAGAAGTCGGTCACCCGGCGTCGGACCGGCCGCAGGTCGGCCTGGGGCTCGGTGCGGCTACGGGCGCGGGCGTGCGCCGCCACCACATCGTGCAGCCGGAACCGGTCCGGCTCCCCCGCGCCCACCGCCATATGCGCGGTGCGCAGATCGCGCAGCCCGTCCTCGAACCGCGGTACGCGGGCGGCCTCGGCGACGGCGGCGGTGAAGGTCGTGCCGGGGAAGCATCCCAGGAAGCGGTAGAGGGCCCGGGTGTGCTCGGGGAAGGTCTCGGTGACGGCGTCGAAGACGGCCGTCGCCGACTCCCGTACCCCCATCGACTGCCGGTGCTCGTCGGCCAGCTCGCGGACCACGGCCTGCAGGCTCTGGTGCGGGCGCTCGATGAGCCACTCACCGGCCGCTCGCAGGGCCAGCGGCAGTCCGCCGCACACCTCGACGAGCCGCTGTGCGGCACCCGTGTCCGCCGTGGAGTCCCGCCAGCGTCCCACCAGTTGGAGACCGGCCGCGATGTCGAGCGGATCCACGACGACCGGCGCCGCTCCGTCCAGCTCCAGGGAGGTCAGCCGGGTGCGGCTGAGCACGACGGCCAGGCCGCGGCTGGGCAGAATCGGCCGGACCTCGGCGGCATGCTGGGCGTTGTCGATGACCACCAGCAGCCGGCGGCCGGCCGTGGCCGTACGGAAGAGCTTCGCCCGGTCGGACAGCCCCGCGGGAATGAAGCTCTCGTCGATGTCCAGGGCGCGCAGGAAGGTCCCGATGACGCCGCCCACGTCGATACCGCCGTCGCGGCGCACCTCGGCGAGGTCGACGTAGAGCTGTCCGTCGGGGAAGCGGTCGGCGAGGTCGCGCCAGACCCACTGGGAGACCAGTTCCGTCTTGCCGACGCCGCCCAGTCCGGTGATCACGATCGTGCCCGGCGGGCCGCCTTCGCCGTAGGAGTCGGCCGCCGCGCTCAGATCGGCGAACTCCTGCGTCCGGTTGACGAAACCTCCTCGTGGCGGAGGGACCTGACGGGGGATCAGTACCGGCCGCTGCGCGCCGCCGATGGCGATGGTTCCGATCCGTGCGGCCTGGATGAGTGCACCATGGGCGACCGCGTCCCCCGATACAACGTTACGGACGCTTTCGCCCGCGCCCTCGATGCTGTCGCTGTCCACCGTTCCCCCCTCCGCATCTCCCCCAACGCGCCCAGGACGCCGGAGGTTCCCCCACCGCGAACCGCCCCAGCGTATGTGCCCGCGCCGCCCGGCACGTGGCATCCGGGCCGGCCACCGCGGTTGCACTGCGTACTCAAGGCCGCTAACCGCCTCACGGCGGGCCCGCGGTCCCGGTGGCGGCGGACCCGGCGGTGGTGACCAGCATGGCGACCAACCGCTCCGCCTGCGCGCGGGAGTCCGGTGCGCCGGACCAGCCGGTCATGAGCAGATGGTGGACGGTGCCGACCAGCGCGAGCGCGACCGCGCCGGTGTCGGTGCCCTCCGCCAGGCGGCCGAGGCGCTGTTCGGCACGCAGGTAGGTGGCGATCGACTCCTCCACGGCGGCGAAGCCCGGGGCTCCGGCCTCCAGCTCCTGGCGTACGCGCAGGAAGGCGGCGGGCCGGGTGAGGGCGAGGGCCGCGACCGTGGGGCCCGCGGAATCCAGCAGCACGTGCGCGACGGTGCCGAGGTTCTCGGCGATGGTGTCCTGACCTGCGCGCGCGGGGAGTTCCGCGGCCGTCCGCGCGGTGCGGGCGAAGCGGTCCAGGCAGAGCTCCGCGATGAACTCGTCCAGCCCGGCGAAGTGGGCGTTCAGCAGGCCCTTGGCGCAGCCGGCCTCACCGGTGATCGCCCGCCCCGTCAGGGCCCCGGGACCTTCGCGCGCCAGCAGCCGCTCGGCGGCGGCGAACAGCCGCTCGCGGACGTCGGGGATCGCCACTCCACGCGGTGACATAGGACCTCTCTTCCCGTACGGGCTCATGGCCCCTCCGGCGTCGCCGTTGGTCAACCGGATTGCGTACGACGGGGGTTGCCAGTTTGGGCATGTGCCCATACTGTTTGGGCACTTGCCCATACTAGGCGTGGACGGCCCGCGCCCGCAGGAGGTCGACGGCATGCGGCAGATCGCCGACACCGAGCAGGAGAAGGCATGGAACGGTTACGAAGGCACCCACTGGGCCCGCCATCAGGACCGCTGGGACGCGGTGAACGCGGGCTTCAACGAGACCCTGTTCACGGCCGCCGCGATCGGGGCGCGTGATCGCGTCCTCGATGTGGGCTGCGGCGCCGGATACACGACCCGGCTGGCCGCGCGCCAGGCGATCGACGGGCGGGTCCTGGGGCTGGATCTCTCCGGTCCGATGCTGGAGCGCGCCCGTGCCACCACGGCACGGGAGAATCTCGCGAACGTGACCTTCGAGCAGGGCGACGCACAGACCCACCCGCTCCCACCGGACACCTTCGACGTCGCGATCAGCCGCTTCGGGGTGATGTTCTTCACCGATCCCGTCGCCGCCTTCGCCCACATCCGCGGCGCGCTGCGCCCCGGCGGCCGGATGGCGTTCGTCTGCGGCGCGGGCCCCGAGGGCAATGAGTGGCTGGGGGCCATGACGGCGCTGCGCGCCTATCTGCCCATCGGGGCCTTCGGCGCCCCGGGCGGCGCGGGGATGTTCTCCCTCGCCGACCCGGAGCGCATCCGCGAGGTGCTGTCCGCGGCCGGGTTCACGGACATCACCGCAACCCATGCGACGGGGTACGGAACCTGGGGCCGGGACGCCGAGGACGCGGCCTCGCTTCTGCTGGACTCCGGCCCCGGACGCCACCTGACCAGCCAGGTCACGCCGGAGGCAGGGGACTGCGCCCGCAAGGCGCTGACCGCTGCCCTGCGTGCGCACGAGGACGGCGACGGAGGCGGGGTGCGGCTGCGCGGCACGGGGTGGCTGGTCACCGCTATCCGCCAAGTGGCGCCGTAGCGGGCCGGGTTACTGCGCGCGGGCGGTGTGCACCGTCTGGACCGCCAGCAGAAAGGCGTCCGGACGGCGGGCGAGACCGGCCGCGTCGTGCGGATCGGTGAGGCGGGCGAGGGTGGTCAGATCGTCCTCGTCCAGCTGGTCGCCGTACGCCTCGATGACCTGGGAGAGATTGGCGACGACATAGTCACGTGCGGCGGTGGACAGCGGGGCCGGCAGGTCCAGGAGGAAGCCGCGGGAGCGCGGGGTGCGCAGACCGGCGTCGGCCAGGAAGGCGGGCCAGTCCTCGATGGCCGCCTCGGCGTCCGGCAGCGCCGTCCGCATCTGCGTGAACCACTCCTCACCGGCCGCGTCGAGGCGGGACTGCAGCCCCGGGCGGCCGATGCCGAAGTCGCGCGGCAGAAAGCGGGGCGCCAGACCGCCCTCGGCGATGGCCAGCAGACCGCCGGGCCGCAGATGCCCGGCGAGGGCGGCCACCGCGCCCCGCTGGTCACCGACGTGGTGCAGCGCCCGGCTGGACCAGATGAGATCGGCGCCGCCGAGCGCGTCCAGCCCGTCCGGGACCTCGGCGACATGAGTGTGGAAGCGGTCGCCGAGACCGAGCCGGTCGGCGCGGTCGCGGGCCCGCTCCAGGAGGGCTTCGGTCGCGTCCACCGCGACCACCTCGGCGGCGGGAAAGGCCTGCGCGAGGACGCAGCCGGCGACGCCCGGTCCGCTGCCGATGTCGAGCACCCGGCGCACCGCGTCGGGGCCGGGCCCGCCGGCGGCGGTGAGCAGCTCGCGCAGCCACCCCGCCGTCTGCTCGTAGACCGGCGTGTGTACCTCGGCGCCCCGTTCGAGGTGCGGGCCGAGCACCGCCCAGTCCACGTGGGTGGTGTCCTGGTCGTGGCCGTGTCCGGGGTGGTGGTGACTGCCGGCGAGAGGTGGATTGCTCATGCGGTCGAGCCTCCGATACGGATCGTTCCCGGGCAACCTTCCTTGCCGGTTCGGCAACCCCCGGTTCCCGCCGGACCACCGGCTCACCGTAGGGTCTGGCCCGTGGCTACTCCGGGATGGATGCCGCCGACCGACACGGAGCGGCGGCTGTGCGAAGCGACGGCACGCGGTGACTGGGACGGACAGGTCGCGGCGATCGCCGGCGAGGATCTGTATTTGGCGGCGCCACAGCAGGGTCAGGACCCACTGCCCGTCTACGACGATCCCGCGGCGGGCGGTAAGTGCATTCCCGTCCTGACGCGCGGCATGCTGCCGCCCTGGCAGCCGCAGCAGTTTTTCGACCGGGTTTCGGTCGAGGAACTGGCCCAGGACTGGCCCAACGACAAGTGGCGCCTGGCGGTCAACCCGGGAACGCCGTCCGCCGCGTACCTGGCCGCGACGCCCGGCCACCGCGCCGCCTGGATGCGGATCCGGGCCCAGGTGGGCGTACGGCCCGGCGGGCTGCTCGCCACGCACTACGGCGGCCCGCTGCACGGTCCGCTCGCCCAGGGGCTGGCCTGCGGCGCGCCCCTCGCGGTGCACCACAGCGTCCCGTGGAACGAGCTCGGCACGGCCTTCCTCGACCCTGCCACGGACGCCGGGACGCTGCGCGAACAGTGGTCGGTGACCGACCCGGCGAGCTGGCAGCAGCGGCTTGACCAGCTGCTCGGCGCCCAGTTCGTACCGGCCGAGACGGAGGCGGGGCTGCGCGAGCGGGCCGCGGCCCGTCTGCCGCCGGGCACACCGGATACACAGGACGCAGAGGACACACAGGACGCGGCGGATGCGGCGGATGCGGCGGGCTCCGGGAAGTCCGGTGACACGGCGGCCCCTGGCCTCCCCGAACTCGTCACCCGCTACGAGGAACGCTTCCGTACGGACGGGGTGCTGCCGCCCGACGGCCAGGTGGTGTCCCTGGTCGCCCTCGACCACGTCCACGCGGTGAACCTCGCCCGCTGGGGCCTGAGCGCCCGGCTGTGCGCGCCGCCGCAGGCCGAGCAGGCCGTGCTGCAGGTCGGCGCGCAGGCCAGGGAGGTCTACGGCTCGTGGGAGGAGTTCGCCGCCGGCTATGCGCTGGGCCGCCTGCTGGCGTACGACAACGGCTGGTTCGGCCCGCAGTACGCCGAGACCCTGCACATCCACCGCGTCCTCGCCCAGGACCCGGCTTCGCCGTGGCGGGGCCTCCCCTTCGCCTGACGCCCCCGCCGCCCCGCCCCACCGCGGCCACCGGCTGGTCATCCGTACGGGTGACGCGGCGGGGCCGAGCCGGGATCAGGGGGCCGGCGGTTGTCCGGGGGACGGCCGCGGAGCCGGGGGATGATGCGGACCAAAACGCCCGGCACACATCACGGCCGACAGGGCAGGGAGCAAGGGCAGGAACCACGGACCCGACCGGCCGGCTCAACGGACGGACGGACCGACAGAGAGGACGACACGACATGGGCGGGAGCGCTATGCGCCACGGGCGCACCGGCCGGGCCCGGCCGCGCGGTGGACTGCGGCTGCGGGTGCGGCTGTCGCCGTCACGGTCACGGTCACGGTCACGGTCACGGTCACCGCGGATCGTGACACCGGGAGACCGCCATGGGCACTGACGCCGCTCCGCCGGTAACCTCCGCCCCTCCCGCCGGCCCGCCGGCCCACACGGCCCTGCCGACCTGGGCGCAGTGCCGTACCGCGCTGCGCCGTACGCCGCTCTCCGTCTGGCGCGACGATGTGACGGACTGGGCGGCCAGCCTCACCTACTACTCGGTGCTGGCGCTGCTCCCGTCGATCATCGTCACGGTGTCGCTGATCGGCCTCGCCGACCCCTCGGCCACCGAGCAGCTCATCCAGCAGATCAGCTCCATCGCACCGGCCGGCACCGGCGCGGCCGTGCGTCATGCGCTGATCGTCATGGCCCATCAGCGCACCGCGGCCTGGGTCGTGGTGGGCGGCGCGCTGGTCAGTGCGCTGTGGTCGTCGTGCAGCTATCTCGCGGTGTTCCGGCGGGCGCTGCATGCCATGCACCGTACGAAGGACGACCGGCCGCCGTGGCGCAAGGCGCCGCGCATTCTCGCGACCGCGCTGCTGCTGATGGCGTTGCTGATCAGCAGCGCGGTGGTGTTGCTGGTGAGCGGGCCGATCGCGCGCGCCCTCGGCCGGGCGCTCGGCCTGGGCGAGGCGGGCGAGGCCACCTGGAACCTGCTGAAGTGGCCGCTGCTGCTGCTTCTGGCCGCCGTACTGGCCATGGTGTTGTTCCGCTCCGGGCCGCCGACCTCACGTGGCGTACGGCGTGCGGCGCCCGGCGGAATAGTGGCGGTTCTGCTGTGGCTGGTGTCCTCCGCGGGCTTTTCGGCCTATGTGTCGTACGTCGGCACCTTCAACCGCCTCTACGGCTCGCTCGCGGGCCCGCTGGTGTTCCTCATCTGGCTGTGGTTCTCGCATCTGTCACTGCTGTCCGGGGCCCAGTTCAACGTGGAGCTGGTCCGCGCGGGCCGCTCTGTGAAGGTGCCCGAACACACCTGACGCCGGCGCGGGCGGGGGCGGGGGCTCAGCGTGCGTTGTGGCTGGGGGCGATCTCCTCGATCCGGCGCGCGAGAGCGAAGTCGAGGTCGGTGATCCGGCCGTCGGCGCTGTGGGTGTTCACCGCGACGGCCAGCCGGTTGTAGGTCAGGGTCAGCGCGGCGTGATGGCCCAACTCCTCCTGGATCTGCGCGATATGGATGACCATCACGGCGGCGGGAAGGTGCCGGTCGAAGGCGTAGCGGCGGCGCAGCAGCTCCCCCCCGACGAACCAGTCGGGCAGCTCCCCGAGCCGGTCCTCGATCTCCTCGCCGCTGAGCGGTTCCACCTGGGCGTTCATGGCGCTCACCTCGTCACCGTATGCGCTGTTGCGTGGCCACTGTGGCAGTTCCAGCGTGGACCATAACCGGCGGGTAGCACGAGTCCGGGAGATCACCCGCCTTCGCGGTGCGCGTCGGCTAGCGTCCCTCCCATGACGACTGCCGCGGCGCCCGCGCCGACGACCACGGGTGTGGGGATACTGCTGCGCGAATGGCGCGACCGCCGCAAGATCAGCCAGCTGGAACTGGCCCTGCGCGCCGATTCCTCCGCCCGGCACATCAGCTTCATCGAGACCGGCCGCTCCCGTCCCAGCCAGGAGATGGTGCTGCGGCTCGCCGAACACCTCGATGTCCCCGTACGGGAGCGCAACGCCCTGCTGATTGCGGCGGGTTACGCGCCGACCTTTACGGAGACGCCGCTGGACGCCCCCTCGATGGAGACCCTGCGCGCGGGCATGGAGCGATTGCTGACCGGCTACGAGCCGTTCCCCGCTCTGGTGATGGACGGTATGTACAACGTCCAGGCGGCGAACCGGGGCATCGCCATGCTGCTGGAGGGCGTCGACGAGTCCCTGCTGCGGCCGCCGCTGAACGCCATGCGGATCACCCTGCATCCGGGCGGACTGGCGCCCCGCATCCGCAATTTCCTGGAGTGGCGCGGTCATCTCTTCGCCCAGATGGAGCGGCAGTTGGCGCTGCTGCGGTCCGCGCCGCTGCGGGCCCTCTACGACGAGGTTCGGGAATATCCGCTGCCCGAGGGCGGGCGGGAGGTGGCGTCCTTCGGCGATCACCCGCCGTTCGCGCTGCCCATGATGATCGAGCACGACGGCACCGTGCTGACCTTCATCTCCACCATCGCCACGTTCAACACCCCGATGGATGTGACCGTCTCCGAACTGGCGGTGGAAACCTTCCTGCCCGCCGACCCGGAGACGGCCGCCCATCTGCGGAAGCCGGCCCCGTAACGGGACGCCCCGCGACTCATCCCGCCGAGGAGGGCACCCGGTCCAGGAACCCGCACACCGACCGGATCCGCCCGTCCTCGGCCAGCCGCACCACATCGAACCCGGCGACCGGCGCCGCGCCTCCCCCGTCCTCGCTGATCAGCTCCCAACCGAACCGTGCCGTGTCGTGGTGCCCGTCCACGCCCCCCAACAGCCGGAACACAAAACCCGGGAACTGCGCATGCGCTCCGGTGATCACGGCCGCGAGCCCGTCGTGGCCGGCGACGTCGGCCAGCGGGTCGGTGTAGGTCGCGTCGTCGGCGAACGCGGCGGCGACGGCCTTGGCGAGGGCCGCCTCGCCGGTCGCGTTCCACGCCTCGAAGTACCGGCTGACGGCGGCCGCGTATCCGTCGTTCCCCTGCGGGGCCGGGGCCGACTGGGCGGTTGCCTGCTGCTGTACGTGCTGAGTGGTCATGGCGGCGCGCTCCTTGTGAGGTCCGAGTGCGGTGGCACGGTCGTTGTCGGATACCGGTTCACGGGCCGGAGTGCGCCGGCCCGTGAACCGCTGCCCTCACTCTGGCGCGCGGCGGGGCGGGGGTCGATGACGTGCCAGGTAATCGGCGGGCTCGCCCCGGTGAACTGGTCCGGGCCGCCGCCCGCAGATGCCGACGCCGTATCTGCGCCGGCGCCCTACGCTTCGGACGGCCGCTGGAGGGTGAGGCACCCGCGCGGCCGCCCGCCGGGGAACGGCTACCGCACCTCCGCCGAGGCGGCCGCCGGCGCAGTCCGCGGGGAAGCCACCGGGGCGTCGGTCGCATCGGCTTCCGCCGCCGCACCGTCCGCCGCACCGCCGCGCTCTCGCCCGGCCTTCCGTGCCGCCATCACCGCGTACACCAAAATCCCCGCGAAGAGGAACAGCACGCCCTGGTAGATCGCGGCATAGCCGGCCCCCGCCACCAGCCAGAACGTGAACCCGAACGCCACCAGGGCGAGGGTCAGATCGCGGGCGAAACGGGCCGGGCGGACCTCCTCGCGCCGGCCGGTCAGCAGGAAGTAGATCTGGGCGCCGGCCGCCAGCAGATACGGCACCGTCGCCGAGAAGGTGGTGATCAGGACGAGGATCTCGAAGACGCCGCCCACGCCGGTCAGGTAGTTGATCACGGTCAGGGCGCTGGCCAGCAGCGCGGCGGCGAGGACGCCGAAGGTCGGGACGCCGCGCCGCTTGGTCAGGAAGGGTGCCGGGAAGAGGCCGTCCTTGGCAGCGGCGTACGGGGACTGGGCGCTCATCAGGGTCCAGCCGTTGAGGGCGCCGATGATCGAGATGACGGCCGCGCCGGCGACGAGCGTGCCGCCCCAGTGGCCGCCGAACATGGCGTTCACCGCGTCCGAGAACGGCGCCGTGGAGTGCACCAGCTTGTTGTGCGCGACGGTGCCGAAGACGGCGACGGTGCCCAGGAGGTAGACGACGGCGGCACCGACGGTGCCCAGGACGGTGGCCCGGCCGACGTTGCGTTCCGGGTCGCGGACCTCGCCCGCGCTCATCGCCGCGGACTCCACGCCCACATAGCTGTAGAGGAGGATCGCGGCCGCCGCGGACAGACCGCCGGCCGCGCTGCCGCCGCCCTCGTGGAACGAGCCGAGGTTGTCCGGGTCGAAGAAGAACAGGCCCACGACGGCGATGAAGAGGAGCGGGATGAACTTGAGGACGGTGGAGATCAGCTGGACGGCGCCTACGTAGCGGGTGCCCGCGAAGTTGGCGAGGGCCGGGAGCCAGAGCGCGCCGAGCGCGACGGCGAGGTCGGTGCCGGCGGACGCATGGCCGGGGACGAGGACATGGACGTAACCGACGGCGGCCACCGCGAGCGCCGCGTTGCTGACCCAGGTCATGGTCCAGTACGACCAGGCGGACAGGAACCCGGCGAAGTCGCCGAACGCCTCGCGGGCGTAGACGTACGGGCCTCCGGTGTCCGGGTGGCGCTGGGCCAGCCGGCCGAAGACCAGGGCGAGGGCGACGGCCCCGATGGTCAGGACGCCGAAGGCGAGCAGGCTGACGGTGCCGAACGGGGCGACCGAGGCCGGCAGCAGAAAGATGCCGCCGCCGATGATGTTCCCCATGACCAGGGCGGTTGAGGTAAGCAAACTCATCCGAAACGGCGGCTTGTCTTGACTGTGCAGGTCAGAGCCGGTCTCGGGGTGCTGAGTGGCAGGGCTGCGGTGCATGGATTGTGCGTCTCTCGTCTTGCCAGGTGCCCGAGGTCGCCGGGCTTGGCACATGGTCACCGCCTGAGGGGCACGCTTCAAATCGCCGGGAATGCTCCGGTCGCAGCCACCTCCGGGCGAAGGATCTTCGGCCCGGCAGACCAACGACAGCAATCCCCCCGACCGCCCCGATCGCGGAGCCCGACGGCTTCGGCCGCCCCTACCGGCCTTCGTTGCGCTCGGGAGGCGAGCGGCCGTTCCGGACCGTGGCCTGCCGCACCGCGCTCGGGGGCATCACCCGGTTCACGCAGGAAGCCGCGTCATCGCCCCCGCTGTCGCGACGAGTTCGGGAAGCGTCCCGGCAAAGGTCGGCAGCAGCTGGAGACAGACGGACCAGGCCTCGACGTCCGTCCCCAGATGCTCCCGGGTCAGGGCCGCGGCGCGGTCGCGCACCGGCTGCCGGGCCGCCGCATCGGTCCGGTCGTCGGCGTACCGCCGCAGACAGGCGAAAGCGGCGCGAGCGGGGGCGGCGCAGGTCACGACGTCTTCGAGGGCCAGCCGGCCGCTCCGGAGCGCGTCACGTATCCAGTCCGCTCCCGACTCGGGAGTGGTCGCCAGGGCGGCCGGCAGCAGTGCGCGGGGGCACTCCGGGTGCTGCGCCAGCTCGTTCAGCAGCGGGGCGGAGAGGCCGTCGGCCTGGTGGGCCGCCACGAGCGCGGGCCAGGGCCACTCGTAGCCCTCGGCGAGGAGCTGACGCAATCGCGTACCGGGATCGGTGGTCGCGGTGAGGAACTCCATGAGCCCGGCCGGGGACTCCTCCTCGGCGAGCCGGGCGCGCAGCCGCTCCAGGCCGTCCGGGGCGTCGAGGGCCCGCTCGGTCCACCGCTGCAGCAGGGCCGGGAGGCGGTCCATGGCCAGGATCTCCCGTACGGCGTCCGGGCCGCCGCGCTCCCACACGGCGGTCAGCAGCCGGGTCCGGGCGGCCGGGACGTAGAGCCGCAGCCGGCCGACGACCGTACGGGCCACGCCGAGGTCGCCGGAGCCCAGGCCGGCGATGAACCAGTCGCGGTAGTCGTTGACCCTGACGTCCCTCAGCACCGCGAGCAGCTCCGCGGGGACCGGGCGGATGCCGCCGCCCCGAAGCCGTCCGGCGAGCAGCCGCTCCCGTTCGCGCCGGTCGGGGTGGGCGTGGTGGAACAGCTGGGCGTCCACGGCCGGTTCGTCGAGAGCCAGGAGGTAGTCCTTTTGCGCGTCCGAGAGGTGATGCGAGGCCGCCATCGCGGCCTGGGCCGGGACGCCGTGGGCGGCCACCACCGCGTCGCGGACCGCCGGGGACGGTGCGCCGTACACCAGGAAATGCTGCACGGCCCGTGCGTCGAGGTGCGGGACGACGGCCTTCTGGACCTCTTGGGGAACGCACCGGATCATGGCGAGGAACGCCGCCCGGGAGTTCTCGGGGTAGGCGGCCGGGAACGTCGCTTCCTGTGCCCACGGCCAGCTGGTGCGGCGCTTCTTGCGGGAGGCCGGCGAGGTGACGTCCGCGATCAGGTCGGCGACGCTGCCGCGGGCGCGCCCGATGCGGGCGTAGCACGTCAGCCAGTTGACGGGGTCCGTGCCGAGGCGGACGAGCAGCCCGGCGACGGCCTTGCGGGTCGGTTCGTGGTCGTAGGGCAGCGAGTCGAGCACCGACGCCGCCGGGCACACTTCGGCCAGGACCCGGTCCGCGGAGTACCGGCCCTCGACGATGCCGCGCTTGAGGACGTCCGGGAGGTATATCTCGCTCGTCCGTGCCTGGGGCCCGGCGATCGCCTCGAAGGGCAGCGCGTCGTCGTCCGCCGTGGTCGCGGCGGGGTGGTTGCGGGAGCTCTCGCTCAGCAGGTCGGCGGGGCAGCCCTCCCACCGGGCGAGCCGGTGCAGCGAGGTGTCGGTCCGGAAGCTGTGGTGGTTGTCCTGGCCGAAGGGGATGCGCTGGTGCTCACGGCGGATCAGGTCCCAGTCGAGGCCGTCGGGCTTCGCCGCGGGGACGTCACGGGCGTCACCGTAACGGAGCGCCAGCAGTGCGCGGAGGTGCTCCGGGTCGTCCCACTCCCCGGCGGGCCGGTGCTCCCTCAGGAACGCTTCCGGATCGGGGGCATCGAGGGCCTGCCGCAAGAGACCGGGCAGCCACGGGTGCCAGGGGTCCACAAGATCCGGTATGTCCTCGAACAGGCGAAGGGCCAGGGTGAACGGTTCGGTGCTGCCCCAGAGCTCCAGGAGGCCGAGGCAGGTGTCCACCACGACCGGCGGCGGGAGGTGCGCGGCGAACACGGCGAGGGAGCCCGCGGTCACCCCGGGGAACCCGCTGGTCAGGATAGTGACGAGGAGGGGGCTTGTGGTCACCTCGTAAAGGAGCGGGAACAAGCCGTCGTCGTCATACCAGCGGGGGTCCGCGAGGTCGGCGGCGTACAGAAGAGTCGACAGCAGGCCGGGGATCTCCTCCATCGCATGCTCTTGGTAGCCCGCGTCGTTGCGGTACTTCGCGCGCCACAGCGCCAGACCGACCACCGGGTCGCCGGTCTCCGCCGCCCCCAGGAGCCATTCCTTGGGGTCTATGGCCAGCGCCGCCCGCATCTGCACGGCGTCCGCACCCAACAGCTCCTCCACCATCTCCTCCGGAAGTCCGAACCGGTCGGCGAGGATGCCCAGCAGCTGCGGCAGCTGCCGCTCGGCGAGCGCGTCGGCGGTGTCCGGGTCGGCGAGGCTCAGCGCGAGGCGGAGCGCGGAGCGGGAGCTGTCGGTCACGGGGCGGGGCCCTTTCGCGGAGGGGTTGATGGCAGCGGTCGATGGCAGCGGTCGATGGCAGCGGTCCGTACGTGTCGTCCCGTACTCGATCGATCGTGACATGAACCACTGACAATGCTCCGGCAGCGCCAACCGGGCGTCTGCGTGCGGAAGTTCACGGCCCGAGACGCGGTAGGCCCGGTGCCCGGATCCATACTCAGGCTTCGGCGAGCACCCGTGACGCGCCGACCGGCAGATCCCACAGGTCCGCACGCGGGCGGCCGGTGGCGGCCCAGGCGGCGCGGACCCGGTGCAGGGGTTCCAGGGGCCGTTCGGCGGAGAGCAGGAAGGTGGACCAGTGCATCGGTGCCAACGCCCGCGCGCCCAGGTCCTGGCAGGCCCGTACGGCCTCCTCCGGGTCGGTGTGCACGGGGCGCAGCATCCAGCGCGGGTCGTACGCGCCGATGGGCAGCATCGCCAGGTCGATACCGGGATAGCGGCGGCCGATCTCCTCGAACCAGTGGCCGTAACCGGTGTCCCCCGCGAAGTGCAGCCGCCGCCCGTCCGGCGCGGTGAGCATCCAGCCGCCCCAGAGGGTGCGGCAGGTGTCGGTCAGGCTGCGCTTGCTCCAGTGGTGGGCGGGGACGAAGTCGAAGCGCACGGGGCCGCCGGCGGCGGGCAGTTCGACGGCCTCCCACCAGTCGAGGTCGGTGACATGGGTGAAGCCGCGGCGGCGGGCCCAGGGCGCCAGGCCGGCGGGGAGCAGCAGCGGGGTGTGGCGCGGCAGCCGCTTGAGGGTCGGGGCGTCCAGGTGGTCGTAGTGGTTGTGGCTGATGACGACCGCGTCGACGGCCGGGAGGTCCTCCCAGCGGACGCCCACGGGGGTGACCCGCGCGGGGGTGCCGAGGATCTTGCGGGACCAGACCGGGTCGGTCAGTACGGTCAGCCCGCCGATCCGGATCACCCAACTGGCGTGCCCGGCCCAGGTGAGGGCGAGGGTGGCGGGTCCGGCGACGGGCATCGGGCCCGGTTCGAAGGGGAGTTCCTGGATCTCCCGCAGCGATTCGGGGGCCGGGCGCAGCTTGCCTTCCCGGGCGATCCGGGCGAGCGCGCGGACGCCGGGCAGCGGCGCGGTCAGCCGGTCGGTGAAGTCCCGGGGCCAGGTGCGGGGTTCCCCCAGGGGGCGCGGCTCGACGAGTGGTGGCGGGGTGGCGTGGGGAAGGACGGGGGCGCCCGGCGTGAGGGGCGGGGCGGGTGCGGTGGCTGCTTCGTGGGCTTCGGCGACCGAGCGCTCGGTCTGTTCGGTCATCGAGGGGCTCCATTCGGGGGACGCGCGTGCGGGACACGTGCGGGGGCGCATCGAGGGAGGACATCGGGGGAGAGCGTCGGGGACGGCACGGAGGCGACCGGTGGCCGGCAAATCAGCCGCCGGCCGGGGCGGTGAGCGCGGCCAGCGCCCGCGACAGGGCGGTCAACGAGTCGGCGATGGAAGGGAGTTGGAGAGGATCGGGCGCGTCCAGGCCGCGCCCGCACAGCTCCGCGTCGGCGCCGAGCAGCGACTCGGAGCCCAGCCGCACCCGTAACGCACCCGGATCGTCGCCGAAGCGGTGTCCGCCGCGGGCCGCCCAGGGCGCCAACTCCCTTTCCAGCGTGGCCGATTCAGTGATTCCGTGGGCGGTGAGGGACCGGCGCAGCGGCTCGAGGTCGGCGTAGAGATGACTACCGGCGTGCGGCGGGCGGCAGACGGCGCCGACCGCGGTGAGGGCGCGGTGGAGCGCTGCGGTGAGTGTGCCGTGCAGCCGGGCGGCGTCGGCGGTTCTGGTGCGTACGGGCTCGGGCTCGCCGAGTGCGTGGGTGACGGCGCAGGCGAGGGGTCCGGGGAGCGGGGTGCGCAGCGCGGCCAGCGCTTCGAGGGCCGCGGTCCGCAGGGCGGCGCCGCGGCCGGTGTCCGGGAAGCGGGCCAGCGCCGCGGGCCAGGAGGCGGGGACGAGGGTGGTGCGCAGATCGGTCAGCACCACGACCTCGTCGGGAAGCATCTCGGCGGGGCTGAGCACCACGGTGTCGTGCGGATCGTGCAGCAGATCGCGGTGCGACTCGTCGCTGATGACCCACAGCCCCTCCCCCGCCGCCGCCTCGCACACCTCGTGCAGCTGCTCGGGCGCCGGGCAGGTGCCGGTCGGGTCGTCGGCGACGGACAGGACGAGGACGCGCGGCTCCTCGCCGTGCATCCGGGCCCGGCGGACGGTCTCCAGCAGCGCGAACGGGTCGGGCACGCCGCCCGATTCGGCCGGTACGGGCGCGAGGTGCACCGGCCGGCCGAGCAGCCGGGCGGGCGGTGCGTACCACTCGGAACAGGGCCGCGGCAGCACCACGGCCCCCTCGGCCGCGGCGTACAGCGCGAGGAGCAGGGCGGGTGCGCCCGGGGCGGCGAGTGTCCGTCCGGGGGCGGTGACCAGGCCGCGGCGTTCCCAGTAGCCGCAGGCGGCGGCGCGCAGCGGCCGGGAGCCGCCGGGGGGTTCCGGTTCGCTGCGGCCGGCGGCCGCGGCCAGGTGCGCGGCGAGGTCCGGGAGCACGGGGAGGCCCACCGGCGGGTCCGGGACCGGATCCGGGGCGGTCCGCTGCATCCGTACCTCCACACTCCGCGACGGCAGCAATCGTGGGCCCATCACATGATTGACGGCTCCGACCACCTTGGCAGATGGCGCGGGTGGCAACCGGGGCGACACGTCAGCGGCGGGCGGGAGGGGGCGGCCGGGCGGGCGGGGTGCGGCCGTATGGGGCAACGGCTCACTCTTCCGTGCAAAGCGGGGGACGAGGCCGGGGACGAAGCCGGGGTGCAAGCCGGGGTACGAGGCCGGCCCCCGAGAAGGCCCATATGGCCTCCACCGCCTGCCTCGCCCCCTCGCCCCCGCCCCGCTACCGCCGCTTCCCACGGCGAACGCACGGCGGGCGGCGGCGGTGGTGGCGGTGGTGGCGGTGGCTGGCGGTGGCTGGCGGTGGCGGCAGGTATCAGCCCCGAGGATTCCCTGTCACCGGCATCGGGCGGACCCGCGCCGGAGCACGGCCGCGGAGCCGGCCGGGAAGTACCCGCCAGGGTGCCGGGCAGGCGCGCCCGGCACCCTGGGAAGTCACCCCTCCCCCACCGGACTTGACGTCCACGTGCCCAGCGACATCTCGGCGGTGATACCGGGCCCGAAGCCCGCCATCATCCCCCGCTGACCGTCCAGGGCCGACCCCTCGTCGAACAGACGGGCCAGGGCGTCCAGCACCACCGCGCTGGCGATGTTGCCGTATTCGGTGAGCGTCGCGCGGCTGAAGCGGAACGCCTCGGGAGGCACGTCGAGGAAGTAGCACAGGTCGTCCAGAATGCGCGGGCCGCCGGCGTGGATGATGTAGAAGTCCAGCTTGCCCGCGTTCCAGTGCTCCTGCTCCGCGACGGCACGCAAGGCGGGGGCGAGGGGTTCCATGGTGCCTGGCACGCGCTTGTCCAGCTGGAAGTGGAATCCGGTGGACCGCACCGCGTACGAGATCCAGTCCTCGGTGTTCGGGATGAGATAGGAGCCGTTGCGTTCCAGGTGGACGCCGGTGCCGCCGTTCCCGCGGACCACGGCGGAGGCGACCGCGTCACCGAACAGGCCGTTGGACAGCAGGGTTCCCACGTCCATGTCCGTGGGCTGGTAGCACAGCGAGCAGAATTCGCACGCGACGATGAGCACGTTGGCGTCGGGGTATGCCCGGCAGAAGTCATGCGCCCGGTTGATCGCGGCGCCCCCTGCCGCACAGCCGAGTTGGGCGATCGGGATCTGTCTGGTGTCCGACCGGAAGCCCATGGTGTTGATGAGCCACGCGGTCAGTGCCGGCATCGTGAAGCCGGTGCAGGACACGTAGATGATCAGGTCGATCTCCCGTGGTTCCAGCTCGGCCTGGTCAAGTGCCTTGCGCACCACGGCGGGCACGCGGGCCTTGGATTCCTCTTCGTAGATGGCGCTACGGGTGTCGAGCCCGGGATGTTCCAGCACCTTGTCGATCGGCTGGATCAAATGCCGTCTGACCACGCCGGTGTGCTCGATCAGCCGGAGTACCTTCTTCAGCTGCAGATGGTCGAAGTGCAGCTGACGCGCCAGCTCGAGAGTGTCTTCTTGGGTGATGATGTATTCAGGGACCGCGATTGCCGGTTTACACAGAACCGCCATGTGTGCTCCTAGCAGACTGTGGTCCGCTCGGTGCGATCCCTGCTCTGGTCACGGGTCTTGGGGGCCGACGGGATCCGTCACGGCGCAGTGCGCAGATGGAGAGAGGCGACTGAGACCACTGACGGTTCCGGCGGCCCGAGTCGAGTGCCCCTGGGCGGGACGCCGGCGGGCCAGCCGTCGAAGAGTGAACTCTCCCTGTTCAGATGGGTCATCTGTACGAGCAACGGTACGGCAGGCGGGTGAAGTCTGCATGCCGCTGCCTCGTTCGGCCCGTCACCAGTTGACCGGCAGCGCGACCGGATAGCGCCAGATCGAGGTTTCGTTCCAGCGCACCTCCTCGGCCGGCTTCGCCAGTTTCAGGTCGGGGAAGCGGTCCAGGAGGGTACCGAGCGCAACTTCCATCTCGATGAGCGCGAGCGGGGCGCCCAGGCAGTGATGCCCGCCCCAGCCGAAGGTCATATGGGACGGCTTCTCGCGGTCCAGATCCAGCTCGTCGGGCCGGTCGAACTTACGGCTGTCCCGGTTTGCCGTCAGGTAGGAGACATGGACGATGTCCCCTTCCCGGATCGTGACCCCGCTGAGTTCCACGTCCTCGAGGGCGACGCGGGGAATGCCGACGCCCTTGCGGAACGGGATGAACCGCAGCATCTCCTCGAGCGCCTGCGGGAGTCTCTCGGGATGGGCCCGCAGCATGGCGAGCTCCTTCGGCCGCGTGAGCAGGGTGTAGGAGAGGTTGGCGATCTGGTAGGTGGTGGTGTCCTGGCCGGTGATGAGCAGGACCATGGCCATGACGGTCAGTTCCCGCTCGTCGAGGATCTCGTCCCCGTCGCGGGCCGTGGCGAGCGCGCTGATCAGGTCGTCTCCCGGGTTCTCGCGCCGGTGGGCGGTCAGCGTGCCGAAGTACGCGCGCATGTCGGCCTTGGCCCGGACGGCGTTTTCCTTGTTGTCGAGGCTGGTGTTCATCATGGTGCGGGCGTAGCCGCGCAGCTGTGCACGGTCGGCCTCGGGGATGTCGAGGACCTCGCAGATCGTCGTCAGGGGCAGCGGGCTCGCCAGGCCCTCCATCAGGTCGCCCGGAGAGCCGTACTCGGTCATGCGGTCCAGCAGTTCGTCCACGACGTGCTGGGTACGGGTCCGCATCCGGGCGACGTGACGCGGCGCGAACGCCTTGGAGACCAGGCTCCGCAAGCGGCTGCTGGCGGGCGGGTCCATCACATTGATCGCCTCGTCCTGGACGATCGGCTCCGGCGTCATACGGGGGAAGTCGCGGCCGATGACGGCGTGGCGGCTGAAGCGCCGGTCGGTGGTCACCGTGCGCACATCCTCGTAGCGGGTGACGAGCCATGCCTCGCCTTCCCCGTAGGGCAGCCGGATGCGGGCGACCGGTTCCTCGGTCAGCAGGCGCTTGAGCGTCGGGTCGAACTCAAGGGCTTCGGCGTAGTCGAATGGGCAGTTCCAGACGTTCGGGCCGGATTCCATGCTGAGCTCCCGGGGTGAGAGGGGACGAGCGGATGCGCGGCCTGCGCCGGCAGGCCGGGGCGTACACATGCGGGGGCGCGTATATACGGCGCCGCACATGCGCATATACGGCGCTGCGCATATTCGACAAATGCCGCAAAAGCGCCCTTTCGTAGCTCGCAAGCATGGTAGCCAGCCGGGTGCGGGACGGCTTGGGCGTGCGGGGGCGGCGGATGCGGTCGCCCCCGCCTGTCCGCAGCGGCTTACGGCGATGAGCGGGCGAGGGGCGCGTTGCGCCAAATGGGTGGCATCCGGTTCGGGCGGTCAGTCCCCCGCGGGCCCGGCGGCACCCGGCCACTCGTAGCGGTACACCTCCACCGGATCCCCCGCGCCCCAGTCCTGCCGCTCACTGCCGCTGCGCAGCCAGCCCAGCCGCTCGTACAGGGCGACGGCGGACGTATCCGTGGTCTTCACCTCCAGTACGGGACGCCGTCCGCGGTCCGCCGCCGCCCGCACGGCGGTGCACAGCAGCCGCTCGCCGAGGCCCTGGCCGCGGGCCGTGGGGGCGACGAAGAGGCGGCTGATCTCGGGGCCGCGGAGCGCCGCATGGCCGACGATCCGGCCGTCCGTCTCCGCGACCCAGGCGCCGGTCAGGGCGTCGGGCGTCAGCCAGCCGACCGGATCGGCGGGCCAGTGGTAGGGGTAGCCGCTGTGGCGGTGCACCTCGGCCAGGACGGCCGCGCAGGCGTCCAGGTCGGCATCGTCGCGTTTCCTGATCACCGGTACAGGGAACCAGGCCGGGCGCCGCCGTTCGGCGGCGGGCCGGTCTGTTACGGCTCGCCCGGGGTACAAGGTGCCGCATGCGAAAAGTGCTGACCAACCTCGACCGGCTGGCCTTCGGCCGAATCGCCGCACGCGAGTGGCCGGGCGCTCGGCGAGTGCTTCCGCGGCTGTCCCGGAGCGCCAACCACGGGCTGCTGTGGTTCGGTATCGGGGCGGGTGTCGCCGCACTGGGAGGCAGGCCCGGCCGGCGGGCCGCGCTGCGCGGCCTGGCCTCGCTGGCGGTGGCGTCGGCGACGGTGAACACCCTCGGCAAACGTGCCGTACGGCGCGAGCGCCCGCTGCTGGACGCAGTACCGGTGATACGGCAGCTGCACCGCCAGCCCTTCACCTCCTCCTTCCCCTCCGGGCACTCGGCCTCGGCGGTGGCCTTCGCCACCGGAGTCGCGTTCGAGAACAAGTGGTGGGGACTGGCGCTGGCGCCGGTCGCCGCGTCGGTGGCGTTCTCCCGTGTGTATACGGGGGTGCACTATCCCGGCGATGTGCTGGCCGGGGCGGCGCTGGGCGCCGGTGCGGCGTTCGCCGTGCGCGGCTTGGCGCCGACCCGCGCCCAGTTGGCGCCGCCCGCCCGGCCGCGCGCCGACGCGCCCGCGCTGCCCGGCGGGCGCGGCCTGGTGGTGGTGGCGAACCAGGGCTCGGGGCAGCGCGCCGGGCCGCGCGCCGACCGGGCCCGGGAGGTGCACGGGGTACTGCCGCACGCCGAGATCGTGCAGCACGGCGGGCCCGGCGCACGGCCGCTGGGCGAGGTCATGGAGGAGGCCGCGGAGCTCGCCAGGCAGCGAGGCGGCGCACTGGGGGTGCTCGGCGGGGACGGCACCGTCAACGCGGCGGCGACGGTTGCGGTACGGCACGGCCTGCCGCTGGCGGTGCTGCCCGGCGGCACCCACAACCATTTCGCGTACGACCTGGGGATCGAGACCTACGCGGAGGCGGCGCGCGCCGTGGAGAGCGGCGAGGCGGTCGCCGTCGACCTGGCGCGCTTCCGGGCCGGGCCGCACCGCGAGGGGCAGTACTTCCTCAACACCTTCTCCATCGGGGCGTATCCGGAGCTGGTACGGATCCGTGAGAAGTGGGCGGGCCGGATCGGGGCCTGGCCGGCCGGGGTGCTCGCGGCGTGGGAAGTGCTGCGCACCGCCGAGCCGTTGACCGTCGAGATCAACGGCAAGCGGCGCGCGGTGTGGCTGCTGTTCGCCGGCAACTGCCAGTACCGGGGGCTGGGGCTGGCGCCGGTACGGCGGCACGACCTGGCGGACGGGGTGCTCGACGTCCGGGTGGTGCACGGTGGCCGGCTGGCCCGTACGCAGCTGCTCGCCGGGGCCCTGACCGGCACCCCGCGCGCCTCCCCGGTCCTCGGCGAGGCCCGGCTGCGCAGCCTGCGGATCGGCGGCCTCCCCGACGGGACGGCGCTGGCATTCGACGGTGAAGTCACCACCTCTCATGGCGAGTTGACGCTGGAGAAGGTGAACGAGGCATTGACCGTCTACCGCCTGCCGCCCGGATAGTGAGATGGGACTCTCATGATGCGAGACCGAAGCGTACGGTGTGATCAGCACGCCGAAGGGCGTCGCCGTACCGCCGACCCGTATGCACCCGGTCACGCGAAGGAGCCGACCATGCCGCAGGAATCCGCCGTCTACACACACGGCCACCACGAGTCCGTACTGCGCTCCCACACCTGGCGCACCGCCGCCAACTCGGCCGGATATCTGCTGGATTCACTGCTGCCGCACATGAAGGTGCTGGACATCGGCTGCGGTCCCGGGACCATCACCGCCGACCTGGCCGCGCTGGTGCCGGAGGGGGAGGTCACCGGCCTGGAGCACGCACCCGAGGTGCTGGACCTGGCGCGCGCCACGGCCGCCGCTCGCGAGCTGACGAACGTCCGCTTCGCGGTCGGCGATGTCCACGCACTGGACTACCCGGACGACACCTTCTGTGTGGTGCACGCCCATCAGGTCCTGCAGCACGTGGGCGATCCCGTGCAGGCGCTGCGCGAGATGCGGCGGGTCACCAAGCCGGGCGGGATCGTCGCCGTCCGCGATTCGGACTACTCGGGAATGATCTGGCACCCGGAGGTCGAGGGGATGGCCGACTGGCAGCGGCTGTATCTGCGGGTGGCGCGCGCCAACGGCGGCGAGCCGGACGCCGGGCGCAGGCTGCACGCCTGGGCGCGCCAGGCCGGTTTCGACCCGTCGGCGGTCACCGTCACCGCAGGTACGTGGTGCTACAGCAGTCCCGAGGAGCGGTCCTGGTGGAGCGAACTGTGGGCGGACCGCACGGTGTCGTCGGGGTACGCCCGCCTCGCGGTGGACGGCGGCCACGCCACGACGGAGGAACTGGACCGGATCGCCCGCGCCTGGCGCGAGTGGGGAGCGCAGGAGGACGGCTGGTTCGGCATCCTGCACGGCGAGATCCTGTGCCGGGTGTGACCATGCTGCGCGCCGGCACGATGCCCAACTAGGCTGGTCCGTATGGACATTCTGGGGACCTCACTGCGGGTATGTGTCGGCGATCTCGATGCCGCGATCGGTGTCTATGAACGGCTCACCGGCGCCGAGGCCATCCGCTTCCAGCGCGGCGGCGTGGCGGTCGCGGCCGTCGGGTGCTTCTTCCTGATGAGCGGCCCCGAGGCGGAGTTGTCGGTGCTGCGGAAGATCACGGCGACCCTCGCCGTCAAGGACGTGGACGATGCGGTCGCCGATCTGTCGGCGGTCGGCGCGGACATCATCGCCGGTCCGCTGCCGACCCCGATCGGCCGCAACCTCGTGGCCCGCCATCCGGACGGGTCGATCTTCGAATACGTCGACCGGAAGCAGGGCGGCGAGGCGGCCGGATCGGGCGCCTAGCAGGACGGGACGCGCCCCGGGCGGCCGGGCGACGGCCGGTTGCCCGGGGCCCGTCGGCAGGCCCGCGGCCCGTCGGCAGGCCCGGGGCCCGTCGGGCAGCGACAGCCCCCGCGTCAGGAAGACACCTCCAGCACGATCTTGCCGCGGGCCCGCCCCGACATGCTGCGCTTGACCGCCTCGGCCGCCTCGGCCAGCGGGAACACCGCCTCGACCGGCACCACGAGCTTCCCGGCATCCGCGAGCTCGCCGAGCTCCGTCAGACCGGCGGTGTCCGGCCGCACCCACACCAGATGGCCGCCCTTCTCCTTGACCTCACCGTCGGCGACGGACACCAGCCGGCTCCGGTCCTTGAGCAGCTGCTGCGAGACATCCAGGACGCCGTCGCCGACGAAGTCCAGTGCCACGTCCACGCCCTCGGGCGCCAGCGCCCGCACCCGGTCGGCGAGTCCGTCACCGTACGTCACCGGCTCGGCGCCCAGGGACCGCAGGAAGTTGTGGTTGCGCTCGCTGGCCGTGCCGATGACACGGACGCCCCGGGCCACCGCGATCTGTACGGCGAGCGAGCCGACGCCGCCCGCGGCGGCATGCACCAGGGCCGTCTCGCCCTGCTTCGTGCCGACCCGGCCGAGCGCCTGATGGGCCGTCAGTCCGGCGAGCGGCAGCCCCGCGGCCTGCTGCCAGCTGAGCGAGGCGGGCTTGCGCGCCAGGGTCCGCACCGGGGCCGCGACCAGCTCGGCGTAAGTGCCGTGCTGCACCTCGTCCTTGCGGACATAGCCGATGACCTCGTCCCCGACCTCGAACTCGGTGGCGTCCGCGCCGACCGCCTCGACCACGCCCGACACGTCCCAGCCGGGGATCAGCGGGAAATGGGTATGCATCATCGCATCCAGATAGCCCTCGACGATCTTCCAGTCCACGGGATTGACGCCGGCGGCCCTGACCCGGATCAGGACCGAGTCGGGGGCCACCTTCGGGTCGGGCTGATCGGTGTACTCCAGGACCGAGGGGCCGCCGTAGCTGTTCACGCTGATTGCCTTCATGGTCGTCACAACGAGTAACGGCGGGGGATCATTCCGCGGTCTCGCGAACAATCTCCGAATGGCCTATGGCCCGGCCCGGCCCGGCCCGTCAGCCGGGCTGGGCCCCCAGGGCGCGCAGCAGGAACGGGAGCAGCTCGCGGGTCACCGCCGTACCCGACGTGGGGGTGGCCGACGGCGGGCGGTGCGCCGCGTCCGGGGTCAGGAAGAGGCGGCTGACCATCGAACCGACGACCAGGTCGGCCAGGACGTGGGCGTCGTCGAGCGGTGCGATGTCGCCGCGTTCGACGGCCCGGCGGACCACGGTCGCGGCCCGGTCGCGGACCGGCTGGATGATGGCGGTGTCCAGGACCCGGGCCAGCGCTTCGTTGTGCGCGGCCTCGCCGATCAGTACGTGCAGCAGCCGGCCGCCGGGCCCCTCCAGCGTTTCGGCCTTGTCCCGCAGCAGCGAGGCCAGGTCGCCTTCAAGGCTGCCCGTGTCCGGCTGCGGGCCGAGGTCGCTCGCCCAGCGGACGGCGGTGCCCACGACCAGGTCTTCCTTGGAACGCCACCGGCGGTAGAGCGTCGCGGTGGACACCCCTGCCCGCTTGGCGACCGCCGCCGTGGTCAGGCCGCCGTAGCCGCTCTCCTGGAGGACCTGGACCGTGGCCTCCAGCAGGGCGCGGTCGCGGCCGGCGTCACGGGGCCGCCCCCGGGCGGGCTGCCGCCCGGCGGGTGCGCTCTGGTTGCTCTCGGTGCGTTCGGCCACACCGGGAGTCTACCGGCCACCCAATACGAAACGAAATATTTTCGTTTCGTGTACGGTCGGGGACATGGCTTCTCACACCCCGCCCAGCACCGACCTGGATACCGCCGCCGTCATCGCCCGGCTCCGCACCACCTTCGCCACCCGCCGCACCGCCTCCCCCGCCTGGCGGCGCGGCCAACTCGAAGCGCTGCGCACACTGCTCACCGAGCAGAGCGACGCTCTCCTCACCGCACTCGCCGCCGACCTCGGCAAGGGCCCGCAGGAGGCCTATCGCACCGAGATCGGCTTCACCCTCAACGAGATCGACCACACCCTCGCCCACCTCGACGACTGGCTGGCCCCCCGGCCCGCGCAGCTCCCCGACCGCCTGCTCCCCGCCGCCGCCCAGGTCGTACGGGAACCGCTCGGCGTCGTCCTGGTGATCGCCCCCTGGAACTACCCGCTGCAGCTGGCGCTCGCGCCGCTGGTCGGCGCGCTGGCCGCGGGCAACTGCGCCGTCGTCAAGCCCAGCGAACTGGCCCCGCAGACCTCCGCCGCCCTTGCCCGGCTGCTGCCGCGCTATCTGGACGACGAGGCGGTGGCCGTCGTCGAGGGCGCCGTACCGGAGACCACGGCCCTGCTGGAGCAGCGCTTCGACCACATCTTCTACACCGGCAACGGCACCGTCGGCCGCATCGTGATGGCGGCCGCCGCGCGGCATCTGACGCCGGTCACGCTGGAGCTCGGCGGCAAGAGCCCGGTCGTCCTCGACGTGGACACCGATCTGGCCGCCGCGGCCCGGCGGATCGCGACCGGCAAGTTCCTCAACGCCGGGCAGACCTGTGTGGCGCCCGACTACATCCTGGCGATCGGCGACACCGCGCAGGCCGTCGAGCCGCATCTCGCCGACGCCGTGCGCGCCGCCTACGGGGCCGATCCGGCGGCGGCCGAGGAGTACGGGCGCATCGTCAACGAGCGGCACTTCGACCGGCTCACCGCCCTCCTGGACAGCGGCCGCACCGTCGTCGGCGGTCAGCACGACCGCGCCACCCGCTACCTGGCGCCCACCGTCCTCGCCGATGTCCCGCCCGACGCCCCGGTGATGCGGGAGGAGATCTTCGGCCCGGTCCTGCCGATCGTCTCCGTACCCGACCTGGACGCCGCCATCGCCTTCATCAACGAACGCGACAAGCCGCTGGCCCTCTACGCGTTCACCGAGTCCGCCGCCACCAAGCGGCGGCTGCTGACCGAAACCTCCTCCGGCGCCCTGGCCTTCGGCCTCCCGGTCGCCCATCTCACCGCCCCCGACCTGCCGTTCGGCGGCGTCGGCGAGAGCGGGATGGGGCGGTACCACGGCGAGTACTCCATCGATACGTTCAGCCACACCAAGGCGGTGCTGGACAAGCCGCTGGGGTGACGGCGGCCCGGCCTCTTCACCGCCAGCCCCGTCACACCGGCCGCATCCGGAACTCGTACCGCTCCGGCAGCGGGTGCCGGACGCGGGCCTCGGCGCGTACGTCGTCCGTGACCGGCCCGGGGCCCGCGACGAGGCGTTCGGCGATGGCGTACCAGGTGTCGCCGAGGGTCTCGTCGCCCTCGCGCAGGTCGGCGATCTCGAAGCCGGCGTCGAAGACCCCGCGGGCCGCGGCCGGTTCGCCCTGGGCGAGCAGAACCTGAGCGGTCAGCAGCCGGAACCGGCCGGCGGCCAGGTCCTCCTGACGCAGCTGCGCCAGCAGATCGCAGGCCTCGTCGGCCCGCCCGACGGCCAGCAGCGCCGGGACCGCCTCCCGGGCGAGCGCGGGCAGCACGGACCGCCAGATGCGGGTGGCCGAGCCCTCCGACGCCAGCGTCTCGGCGAACCGGGCCGCGCAGCCGAACGCCTCCGCGTACCGCTCGGCGGCCCGCTCCGCATCGCCCGCCTCGGACTCGGCGACTGCCAGGCAGTACAGCGGCAGTGCGTCCAGCGACAGCCGGCCGCCGCCGGCCGCCAGCGCCCGCTCCCAGCTGCGCACGGCCTGGGCGCGGTCACCGGCATGCCACTGCGCGAGGCCGAGGTGGTAGTCGGTGGCCGGACCGGGCAGCGCCGACTCCAGCAGGTCACGCCAGGCCGGGGCGACCAGCGCCGGGCCGGGCAGCGGGCCCACAGGCGGCAGATCGCCGGTCTTGAGCAGCGTCAGCCAGGGCTGCTGTGCCGCGCCGAGGGTCGCCGCGTCGAACGGCGTACCCGGCAGATCGAGCCCCGCGCGGGCGACTTCGAGCGCACCCCAGCCGGAGCCGGTGGCCAGCGACTCCTTCGGTTCCTGGTCGGCATACGGCAGCCAGGCGGCATAGGCGGCATCGATGTCCGCCCGTGGCAGGGCCGCCTCCAGCCGGGCCTCGACCTCGCCTCGCGCCGCGCCCCAGTCGTCGCCGTGCACCGTCGCGGGATCGGCGGCCAGCGGCCCGTACGCCTCCAGCCACGCGAACTCGCCGCCGGCGTCGAGCGGGACATGCTCCAGCTGCGTACGGGCCAGACCGGCCTGGATCTCGGCATAGCCGCCGGTGTCCGGCTCGGTGAGCCATTCCTGCCAGCGCCGTCCGGCCCGCCCCGCGCCCCACAGGAAGAGCTTGCGGCCGCGCAGCGTGTCGGTGGAGGTCTGCACCAGGCCGCGGCCGTCCTCGCCGAGCGAGGTGACCCATCGGCGGGCACCGTCGGGCACCTCGTAGAAGTAGTCCGCCGGGAACTCGCTGCGCAGCGGGTAGGTGCGGTCGGCGCCCTCGAAGTCCGGTACCGGGACCCGCCGCAGGGTCCGCTCGTAGCCGAAGTACCAGGCCTCGTCGGCGGGTGCCAGCACGCGGCTGCGGCCGCTCTCCGGGACGGCGGTGTTGGACCACCAGTAGACCGGCACGGTGTGGTGGTGCGGATTACGGATCCGGACGCCCACGTGGAGGAAGTCGGAGCCCTCGGGCAGCCACAGGTCCACCTGGAAAGGCAGGTCGCGCAGCCGCTCCCACTCCCACAGGCGGAGCATCTCCCCGCCGCCCGGCGCCGGGACGCGGGCGGCGTGCAGCGGGGCGCAGGAGAGGGCGGTGTGGCCGGTGGCGCCGATGTTCCATTCGATCCCGCCGGAGAACCAGGCACCGTTGAGGGCGAAGGCGGCGGGCTGCAGTACGGGATTGCGGTAGAGCAGTTCGCGGCCGGTCGGCTTGTGGAACAGGGAGGACACCCGGCCACCGAGGCCGGGCAGGACCGTGACGCGCAGCCGGTCGTTCTCGAGGACCAGCGCGTCGAGGTCGGTGTCGCGGCGGTCGCGGCCGTAGCCGTCGCGCAGCCGGGCGGGCAGGATCGAGCGCAGCGGGCGGTAGCCGATCTGGCGGGCCATGTCGCCGGGCAGCCCGGCATCCTGGGGGATCTCGATACGGTGCGGGTCGCGGCCGGCACGCAGCGCCGGGAGCGGGTTGTCCGGACCGATGGGGGCGGCGGGAAGGGTCAGGGTGGTGCGTCGCACACTCGTGGCCACGGCTGCCTCGCAGGATTGAACCGGGCCACCTCGGCTCCGGCGGCCTCCTGTTGACCATGGAACAACGTCAGCGCCCTTGTGAACAGGGCTTCTTCCGGCAGGTGCGGTCAGGGTTGCGCAAAGACGCGCTCCAGGAGTCCGGCGAGCAGCGCCGCGCCGGTCCCTTCCGGGTCGCGGTCCGGGTCGTAGATGGTGACGTTGATGCCGACGCAGCGGGGCGAGGCGGCCAACGGGGCGAGGAGTGCGTGGAGTTCGTCGGTGAGCAGGCCGTCGGGGTCGGGGCTGTCGACGGCCGGCATGACGGACGGGTCGAGGACATCCGCGTCGAGGTGGATCCAGAAGCCGTCCAGCGGGGACTGCTGGAAGCGGGCGAGGGTCGCGCGGGCCACCGCGCCGGGGCCGCACCGCCGGATCTCGCCGACCGGCGTGTGACTGATGCCGAGGCCGGTCAGCTCCGCCTGGTCCTCGTCCGCGTCCCGGATCCCCAGCAGGCTCACATCCTCGTCACGGACGTACGGCCGCAGCCCCTCGAGGTCCGTGAGGTCCGGCTGCCCGCGCCCGGTGATCTGCGCGACGCCCTCCCCGGCCGCGGCACCGACCGGGCCGGACACCGCCGCATTGCCCGGGTGCCGGAAGTCGCCGTGCCCGTCGAGATAGGCCACGCCGTAGCGCCCCAGCCGCCGCAGCGCGAGCACCGCGCCGAGCAGAATGCTGCAGTCCCCGCCGAGCACCACCGGGAAGTCGCCGCTGCGGACGTGGTCCTCGACCCGCGTCGCCAGCTTGCGGGTGTAGGCGGCGATGGCGGCGGCGTTGAAGTCGCCGTCGCCCTCCCGCCACGTCCCCAGGTCGTAGCGCGGCACCACCACCACACCGCCCTCCAGCGCGCCGAGCCGCCGCAGCAGCCCCTGCTCGCGCAGCGCGCCGGCGAGCTTGTAGCAGCCGGGGACGGTGCCGGGCACGGGCGGGCGGAGTCCGAGGTTGGAGGGGGCATCGATGAGTACGGTACGGCGCATACCGCGATCGTCACACAGGCGTACGAGGAAAAGAGGAGACCTCGGAAGATCTGCCGAAACACCCTGTCGCGTCGGCTCACTGACCCCCGTACGAGCTGTCGCAGGAGCTCTTCGCTTCGGGGCCCGGCGGCTCGTTGAAACGCAGGCGGTTGCCGAAGGGGTCGGTCAGGGTGAGTGAGGTGCCGATCTCGTCGTGCTCCAGACCGGGGCGCAGATACGGGTAGTTCTTGGCCGCCAGCTCGGCGTGCAGTTCGCGTACCCCGGTCAGTTCCGTGTAGACCGTGGAGCCGGGTGTGGCGTCGCCGTGGTGCTCCGACAGATGCAGTACGAGAGCGCCGCGCGAGACCTGCGTGTACAGCGGCATACCGGGCTCGAAGCGGTGCTCCCAGTCGACGGTGCAGCCGAGGTGGTCGACGTAGAACTCGTGGGCCTTGGCGACATCGAAGATCCGGAAGACGGGCACGGCACGGCCGAGGACGGCTCTCTTGACGTCGCCACTGGTGATCGCCCAGCGCTCGTGGTCCCGCCAGGCGCCGTCGATGAAGAGGAAGTCCGGGGAGAACCCCTCCAGCCGGAATCCGGCGCGCCGCACCAGGGCGAGGGAGGCGGTGTTGGCCGGCTGGATGTTGACCTCCAGCCGGTGCAGCCCCAACTCCTCGAAGGCATGGCGCAGTACGAGCCGCAGGCCCTCGCTCATCAGTCCGCGACCGGCGGCGTGGGCAAAGGCGCCGTAGCCGATGGCGCCGCAGCGGAAGGCGCCGTGCACGATGTTGTTGATCGTCAAGAAGCCCGCGATCCGGCCGCTTTCGTGCTCACAGATCAAGAAGCCTTCGCGCACCGGCTCCTGCAGCCTCAGCAGATAGCTGTCGTAGTCGGCGTCGGTGCCCGGCGGGAACAGCCAGGGGTGATGCAGCTGGGTGCTCTCCCGCGCCAGCGCCGTGAATTCTTCCCGGTCGGCAGCGGTGAAGGGCCGGATGCCCACCCGAGGCCCGCGCGCGAGGTAGTGATCGTTGGACGTCATCGGGAGATCGTACGGAGCGGCGGCGGCGGCGGGCCAGCCCCTGCGGACCGGCGCATCCGGAACGTCCGCCGCCGCGCAGCGCCGCTCCCCGGCCGTTCCCTCGCTCCTCACCGCCACACCGGCGCATCCGCCCCGCAGCGCCCCGGCGGCGTCGCCCACGTGGCCGGACCGCCGTCGAAGGTGACGGGCGGCAGGGCGTAACGCAGCCGCCCCATCGGGCTGTCGATGTCGCGGAGGTACCGTTCGGCGTCGTAGCCGGAGTCGGCCGGTGCCCCCGGAGTGTCCTCTCCGGCCGGCCCCTGCACCAGCCACCGAGCGGTACGGGCGAGCGCCAGCGTCGCCACGTGGGAACCCCCCACCCGCGCCTGCTCCGTCAGCCCCCGCAGCACCGCCGCCGCCAGCAGATATCCGGTCCCGTGGTCCAGCGCCTGCGCGGGCAGCGCCCCCGGGGTGCCCTCCGCGTCTGCCTCGATGGCGGCGATCCCGGTGGCCACCTGCACCAGGCTGTCGAATCCCCGCCGGCCGCCCCAGGGGCCGTCGTCGCCCCAGGCGGAGAGGCGGGCGACGATCAGTCCCGGGCGGCGTTCCACCAGGGCCTGCGGGGCGAGCCCGAAGCGGTCCAGGGCGCCCGGACGATAGCCGGTCACCACCACGTCCGCGGCGGTCAGCAGCTCCTCGAAGGCCGCGCGGCCGGACCGCGAGCCCAGGTCGAGGGCGGCGGAGCGCTTGCCGAAGCCGGTGTCGCTGTGGGCGTCCTGAGTCTCCGGCAGATGCGGGGCATCGAGGCGCAGCACGTCCGCGCCCAGCAGCGCGAGGGTACGGGTGGCGACCGGCCCGGCGAGCACCCGCGTCAGGTCCAGTACCCGCAGCCCGGCGGCGGGCAGCGACCGATCACCGGCGAGCCGCGGCAGAGCGCGGGGCGGCCGGCCGCTGTCGAGGGTGTCGAGGGTCATCAGAGGGTGTGTGGCCACGGTGGCGCCCTGTTGGTGCGCGGCCCATTGCGCGGGGGTGCGGGCGGCGATCGCCAGCCCGCCCGCGGAGTAGACCGTCTCCTCGATCTCCTCGGCCCGGCGGCCGGCGAGCTCGGCCTCGGCCTCCGCCACTCCGGCGGCCTCCGGGAGGCCCAGCGCGTTCAGCAACCGGGCGCGGTGGTGCGGGTAGTTGGCGTGGGTGCGCACCCAGCCGTCGGCGGTGCGCCAGAAGCGGGAGAGCGGGGCGAACGCCGAGGGTGCCCGGCCGTCGATCCGCAGCCGGCGCTCGCTGACGAAGGCGGTGGCCACCGCGCCGTCGTCGACCCGCACGGCGGGCACCGGGCCGCCGTCGCGCTCGGCCGTCAGCTCCGCCGCGGCCAGCGCGCAGACGGCGACCGTGGTACGGGCCAGCGCCATGACCGGGAGCCGGGCCGGCAGACCGGGCGGCCCGCCGTACTCGATGCGCTCCGTGAGGCCCGGGTCGCCACCGAGAACCGCCCAGGCCAGGTCCGTACCGCTGTACTGTCGTCGCTCCATGACGACAGTGTGGCACTGGGTGCCACTCACCGTCCGGCGGCCGTCGCTATGCCCCCGTCCGTCCCCGTTCCCGCTCCCCCGCACTCGGTGCCGCCAGCGCCAGGCGGCGGTGCGTACGGCGCAGCATCAGACGGGCCATGAAGGGGTGCAGGGGCCGTACGAGGGCGAAGTAGAGCCGGCCGCAGAGGTGGTGGGTGCGGACCACCGTGCCGAGTGTGACCTGGCCGTTCGCGATGACGAGCGAGGCACGGAAGTCCAGATGGCGGGCGTCCTTGCCGAGCAGGATCTCGCCGTCCGACCGCTCCAGCACCGGGAAGGCCGATCCGCTCAGGACGTCTTGCCAGGCCGCCGGGTCCGTGGGCATGCCCGGCGGCAGCTCCATCTGCCAGGCGTCCTCGAAGTCCGTACGCGGGAAGGCACTGCGTGCCAGCCGTGCTTCGGCGGGGAGGGCGGCGGGTTTCGGCCGGGCCCACAGCAGGCGGTTGAGGAGCCGTACGCGGGGTGAGCGGCGGACGGGAGCGCGGAGGTGGCCCGTGGCGGCCCGTTCGATGTTGTCGAGGAGTTCTTCGACGACGGCGGCGTGGACGACACCTATGGCTATCGACCACAACAGGCGGCGCACGCCGCGGAGTTGCCCCTCCAGGACGTGTTCGACGCGACAGCTGTCGGGGCCCAGGGGCCGCACGGTGACCTCGTGGAAGCCGGCCGGGCCCGGGGTGAAATCGAAGCGGATACGGCGGCCGGGCTCATACGCGGCGACGCGGTAGCGGACGAAGCCGTGCCCGCCGTCGGCGCCGACGCCCAGCGGCCGGTCGAAGCGTGCCGGCGGCCAGACGGGCGTCGGGAAGACCGGATCCGTCTGGCTGCCGAGCCGGTCGATCAGGGCGCCGACGGCGTCGGCCGGGGCGGCGACGGTGCGGACATGAACATCGCGGACGTTGCGGGTGCGGACGTCGCGGGTGGCAGGGGCGGGGACGCTGTGAGCAGCACGTGTCGGGCACATGGAACGGCACCTCCATACGGTGGCGTATGTTTGACCGTACGGTAGCGTATGGTCATGGCGCAACAGCGAGCGAAGCACCCCCGCGGCGACGGCCCGCGGCAGCGACTGACCGCGCAGGACTGGGCGGATGCCGCCCTGACGGCCATCGGCAAGGGCGGCCTGGCGGCGGTCGCCGTCGAACCGCTGGCGACCCGGCTGGGCACCACAAAAGGCAGCTTCTACTGGCACTTCGCCAACCGCGACGCCCTGGTCGAGGCCGCGCTGGAGCGCTGGGAAGAGGTCGCCACAGAGGCCGTGATCGGCGAGATGACGGCGGAGCCCGACCCCGAACAGCGGCTGCGCGGACTGCTCCAGCGGGCCACCGCCGCGGCCGCCGAGGACCCTCTGGAGGTGTCGCTGCTGGCCACCGCCGCGGACCCCCGGGTGGCGGCCGCGCTGGCCCGGGTCACCGACCGGCGGATCGGCTATATCGCCACGCTCTTCACGGAGCTGGGGTTTGCGGAGGCCGAGGCGCGGCGTCGCGGCCTGCTCGCCTACACCGCCTATCTCGGACACACCCAGCTGGGTCATGCGGTCCCGCAGACGCTGCCCACCGGTGCCGCGCGCACCCGCTACCTGGACTCGGTGGTCGACACGCTGCTGCGCCAGGGGTGAGAGTGCCGGGAGTCCCAAGTTGGCCGAACTGCGCGTAGACATACACCGTACAGAGGCATGAAGTGGGAATCGGCGGACCGAACCCGGCTCGCTTCGGCGTCGGCCTCTCGGTCGACATTCCCTCCATCCCACCCCACGAGCACCTCACGCCCCTCGCACGGGAGGCAGTTCGATGACCGAGGCAACGGCCGAGGCAATCTCCTTTCCTCAGGACCGCACCTGTCCCTACCACCCACCGACCAGCTATCAGCCACTGCGCGAACAGGGCCCGCTCTCCCGCGTCGCCTTCTACGACGGCCGCCAGGTATGGGCGGTGACCGGCCACGCCGAGGCGCGGGCGCTGCTGACCGATCCCCGGCTCTCATCCGACCGGCAGAACCCGGCGTTCCCGGCCCCCGTCGCGCGCTTCGAGGCGATCCGGCGGGTCAAGACTCCCCTGATCGGCGTGGACGACCCGGAGCACAACGCCCAGCGCCGGATGCTGATCCCCAGCTTCAGCGTCAAGAAGACCGCCGCGCTGCGGCCGCAGATCCAGCGGATCGTCGATGATCTCCTGGACCGGATGCTGGCACAGGGCCCGCCGGCGGAGCTGGTCTCCGCGTTCGCGCTGCCGGTTCCCTCGATGGTGATCTGCTCGCTGCTCGGTGTCCCGTACGCCGACCACGAGTTCTTCGAGGAGGAGTCCCGGCGGATCCTGCGCAGCCGTACGGGCCAGGAGGCGGAGGAGGCCCGCGGCAAACTGGAGGAGTACTTCACCGGCCTGATCGCCCGTAAGGAGCGGGAGCCGGGCGACGGACTGCTGGACGAGCTGATCGCCGACCGGCTGCGGGCCGGGTCCCTCGCACATGAGGAACTGGTCCGGATGGCCATGATCCTGCTGGTCGCGGGCCATGAGACCACCGCCAACATGATCTCGCTGGGCACCTTCGCACTGCTGGAACACCCCGAACAGCTGGCGCAGTTGCGCAACCACGACGCCCTGTTGCCGGCCGCGGTCGAGGAGCTGCTGCGCTTTCTGTCCATCGCCGACGGCCTGCTGCGGGTGGCGACGGAGGACATCGAGATCGGCGGCGTGACAATTCGCGCCGATGACGGTGTGGTGTTCTCCACCTCCCTGATCAACCGCGACGGCACGGCCTACCCGGCGCCGGACGACCTCGACTGGGGCCGTTCCGCGCGGCACCACGTGGCGTTCGGCTTCGGCATTCACCAGTGCCTGGGGCAGAACCTCGCCCGTGCGGAGATGGAGATCGCGCTGCGTTCGCTCTTCGCCAGGATCCCGGACCTGCGACTCGCCGTGCCCGCCGCCGAGATTCCGTTCAAGCCGGGTGACACGCTGCAAGGCATGATCGAGCTGCCGGTGGCCTGGTAGGCAACGCCGGTGACTGCGGACAATCGAAAGGGGTCCGGCATGCGGATCGACATTGACCAGGACATCTGTATCGGCGCCGGCCAGTGCGCCCTAACGACGCCCGGGGTGTTCACCCAGGACGACGACGGCTTCGGCCAGGTGCGGCCCGGCCGTGAGGACGGCGCGGGCGACCCGCTCGTACGAGAGGCCGCCCGCGCCTGCCCGGTGCAGGCCATCACCGTCGAGGACGCCTGAGCGCCCTCCGACGGCTTACCTCAACGTCCCCTGGATGACGGGAAGTTCGAGGACACCCGTGTCCTCGGGCGCGCTGGTGACCATCACGGGCTTCACGCCGCGATTGCCCGCGTAGGCGCTATCGCTCGCGGCGATGACGAAGCGCAGACGATGCCCCGGCTGGTAGCGGTGCACGATGCCCGGAAGCTCGACGGTGAACTTCCGGGTCACATCGGGCACCCTGGCCGGGGCCACCAACCGGTGCACCAGCGTCTTCGTCCCGTCCGGCGCCACGTCATAGAGCTTCGCGAAGAGCACGAGCTTGTTGGCCGCGTCCGAGGAGTTCTGCACCCGCTCGGTCACCGGCGAGACAACTCTCAGCGTCACCTTGGGCGCACCCACCACATCCACCGGCCGGCCCGCCACCGGGGCCGACGTCCAGTCCAGATGGGTGCCCTTGATGTCGTACGGGGCGGGGTCCGGCAGGCCGAGCAGTCCGGCCAGCGAACTCTCCGAGTGGCTGGTGGGCACCCGTAGGTTGCGGTACTCCCGGCTGCCGCGCACCACCTTCTTGCGGCTGTCGACGAGCTTGCCGTCCCCTGAGAGATACAGCTTCTGGCCGCCGCTCTCGGGAACGGTGCGCGCGGTGGCGTAGGTGGGCCCCTCGGTCACCCAGTCCCGGTAGTACGCGAAGGCCGGGCCGGTGTCGGTGCCGCTGCGGTGGTGGAGATAGCGGTCGAACCAGGCGAGGATCCGCTGTCCGACGTAGCTGGTCTCCAAGTTCCCCTGCCCCAGGTTGAGTTCACCCTTGGCCGGGTTCTGCATGCCGCCGCTGTGGCCCCAGGCCTGCCAGATCATCTTGGTCGGGGTGCCCTGGGCGGCGAGGGTGCGGTAGGTGGCGGTGGCCTCGTTGAGGTTGAAGAGGGTGTCGGCCTGGCCCTGCACCAGCAGCGTTGGAGCCTTGACCGACTTCAGATAGGAGACCGGGGAGACGCTGCGCACATACGCGAGCATGGTGGCGGTCTTCCGGGCCGGGTACCTCCGGGAATCCAGCAGCCGCTTGGTCTCACAGGCCGGCGCGACGAAGTGCAGACAGCCCGCGCCGCCCAGCCGCGACGGATCCAGGCTCGGGTTGATCAGTCCCTGCGCCTCGCCGAGCAGGAAGAACCCGTTCGTCCACTCGTGCTTGTACGCGCCGGGCACCGGCCCGCCGGCCCCGCGCGTCCGGTCCGCGGTGTTGGGGTCGAGGGAGTAGGCCAGGTCGTTCCAGGTGATCAGCGGGACCAGGGCGTCGACGCGGTGGTCCACGGACGCGGTGGCCATCTGGATCGCCCCGCCGTACGAGCCCCCGATCATGCCGACCCGCGGGTCGCCCCTGCCGTCCTTGGTGACGTAGTCAACTCGGTTGCCGTCGTCGGCAGTTCGGGTTCCGGCCAGAAGGTCGACGAGCCGGCTCGCGGCCCGGCCGTCTGCCTTGGGGTCGTCGAGGGAGATCGGGCAGCCGGTCTTGCCGAAGCCGAGGCCGGAATAGGCCAGCGCGACATAGCCGCGGGCGGCGAAGGCCTTGGCGATGGCATCGGTCGACCCGTCCGCCTTGCTGCCGCCGAAGCCGTTGGTGGTCAGTACGGCGGGCGCCGGGTGCGCGGCGTCGACGCCGGCGGGGCGGTAGAGGTCCGCGTCCAGGGTGCAGTGACGGTCACCGGCGCGGACGGTCACCTTGAGTGCGGTGACGGCGTACGGGCCGGCGGCGGACGCGCGCGCAGGGGCGGTCAGAACGAGGGGCGCGGCGAGGACGGTGCCGGCCAGCAGGGCCAGGGAATTGCGGAGCACAGGGCGAGACACGACTGGGGACACGCTGGGCACGAATGACCTCCACAATGACGGCCGTACCGACCAGTCGGTAACGGCGCCTCATGTTGTGACACGAGTAACGGACGTGTCAACGCTCGTGACAGGAGTTATTGATAGGACGTCAGTTCAGCGCGGTCCGGGGCGAGTTCGCGACATGTTCACGGCACATCTCGCCTCGTCAGTCCGCGCCATTCCGCGTCGATTCCATGCGATCCGGCGGGAATTCAGGTCAGCGGCGATATCTCGAAGGCCAGGGTGCCGGCCGTCGCATCCAGCTCCGCGCGGACGCCGAGCGGCAGCGTCAGAGCGGAGTCGCCGTGCCCGAACCCGAACTCCTCGGCCACCGGCACCCCGAGCCCGCCCAGCCGGTCGGCCAGCACCTCCCGCACCCGCTCGTACGGACCGCAGCGCGCCCAGGACCCGAGGACGACCCCGGCTACGCCCGCCAGCCAGCCGGCGCGGAGCAGCTGGGTCAGCGCCCGGTCGATGCGGTAGGGCGGCTCCCCCACGTCCTCCAGCAGAAGCAGGCCGCCGGCCGCGCCGGGCCTGGCGTGCGGGGTGCCCAGCTCGGCGGCGAGCATCGCCAGACAGCCGCCCAGGGTGACCCCGCGGGCCCGCCCCGGCACCAGCGGCCGGGCCGACGCCGAGGCCACGGTACGGACCGTCTCCGGTGCGAAGAGCGTGCGCCGCAGCCCCTCGCGCGTGGCGTCGTCCTTGAGGAAGACCTCGCCCGCGACGGCCGGGCCGTGCAGCGTCACCACCCCGGCGCGCACCGCGAACGCCTCGTGCAGCACGGTCACATCGCTGAAGCCGATCAGCGGTTTGGGGGCGGCGGCCCGGATGGCGTCCCAGTCCAGCAGATCGACCATCCGCTGGGCGCCGTAGCCACCACGGGCCGCGAACACCGCCTTGACGGACGGATCGCACCAGGCCTCCTGGAGGTCGCGGGCGCGGTCCTCGTCGGAGGCGGCGAGATAGCGCAAGGCCGTAGGGCCGCCGCGGGCATGGGGCGCGGCAACCGGGTCGAGGCCCCAGCCACGGAGCACATCCAGCCCGCAGTCCAGCCGCTCCGGCACGAGGGGACCGCTGGGCGCGATGACCGCCACCCTGTCGCCGGGCCGCAGGCGTGGCGGCCGGACCGCCGTCGCCGCCGTCATGTGCGCAGCTCCAGGGCCGGGATGTCGTCACGGGCGATGCCGAAGGTCTGGACATAGAGGGAGAGTTCGGCCTCCACGGCGCGGACGATGGTCTCCGCGCGGCGGAAGCCGTGGCCCTCGCCGGCGAAGGCGAGATAGGCGTGCGGTATGCCGCGCCCGGCGACCTCGGCGAGGAACCGGTCGCACTGGACGGGCGGGCAGATCACATCGTCCAGGCCCTGGAGCAGCAGGAACGGCGCGGCGATCCGGTCCGCGCGGTGCAGCGGGGAGCGCTCGCGGTAGCGGTCGGGGACCTCGGCGTACGGGCCGACCAGCGACTCCAGATATCGCGATTCAAAGTCATGGGTCTCGCCGGTCGCCCAGCCGGCCAGGTCCAGAATCGGGTAGCTGATCGTGCCGCAGGCGTAGAGGTCGGTGGAGGTGAGCGAGGCGGCGGTGGTCCAGCCGCCGGCGCTGCCGCCGCGGATCGCCAGCCGGGCGGGGTCGGCGGTGCCCTCGTCGGCCAGTGCGCGGGCGGCGGCCGCGCAGTCCTCGACGTCCACCACGCCCCACTGGCCGCGCAGCCGCTCGCGGTACTCCCTGCCGTAGCCGGTCGAGCCGCCGTAGTTGACGACGGCGACGCCGATGCCGCGGGAGGTGAAGTAGGCGATCTCCAGGTCGAGCACCAGCGGGGCATGGCCGGTCGGGCCGCCGTGCGCCCACATCACGTACGGCGGCAACTCGCCCTCGGGAGCGATGTGTTCGGGATGGTGCGGCGGATAGACGTGGGCGTGGATGTCCCGGCCGTCGGGGCCGGTGAAGGTGCGGATCCGCGGCGTGGGGTAGTAGGCCCGGTCCAGTACGTCGACATGCTCGGCGGCGATCGCCCGGGAGCGGCCGGTGCAGGCGTCCAGCTCGACGATCTCGTACGCGCTGTGCGGCCCGGCGGCGATGCCGATGACGCGGCTGCCGTGTACGGCGAGGGTGGGGGCCCATTCCGTCCAGGGGCCGGCCGAGTCGACCAGCTCGCCGGAGACCGGGTCGAGGATGCCCAGGGCCGTGGTGCCGCGGCCGTGGATGACGGCGAGGGTGCCGTTCTCCAGGGGCAGGAACCAGCGCTGGCCGACGTTCCACAGCGGGCCGCCGAACTCCTCCTGCCGGGCCGGGCACAGGCCGCGGCGCGCCACCGCGCCACCGTCGGCCGCATCCGGGTCGATGCGCTGCAGCTCCCACCAGCCGCTCAGGTCGGAGACGAAGAGCAGCGAGCCGTCGGCGGCCCATTCGACCTGCGGGATGGATTCGCCCCTCTCGCCGTCGCCCGGCCCGGTGGGGCCGAGATCGCCGACGAGCGGCCTGATGTCGTCGAACTCCCCCTTGGCGGTGATCCCGGCGAGCATCACCAGCGTCCCGTCCCAGGGCATATGGGGGTGGTCCCAGGCGATCCAGGCGGCCCGCTGCCCGTCCGGTGAGATCCGCGGCCCGGTGACGAACCGATGCCGGTCGTCGCTCAACTCCCTTACCGCATCGCGGTATTCGGATGCCGAGCCGTCCAGGGGCACGGCGGCGATCACCCGGCGCACATCCGTCGGCCGGTCGCCGGTGAACTCCTCCAGGACGCACCACACCTCGCCGAGCTCCGGGCGCAGTACGGGGTCGGCCCAGCGCAGGCCGTCGCCGACCTCGGAGAGCGGGGTCAGCGGGCGCGGGGCGGCGCCGCTGTCCGGCTCGTAGGCGTACAGGCGCTGGTCGGCGAAGTCGCTGAAGACGACGAGGGGGCCGCGGTCGGTGACCGTACCGGCCCAGGGCTGGCCGCCGTACTCCAGCACCCGGCTGCGGATGTTCCAGGGCGCGGGCAGCAGCGATTCCACGGTGCCGTCCGGGCGTCTGCGGACCAGCGCCCGGCGGCCGCCCTCGGCGGGCCGCGGCTCCGTCCACCAGACCTCGTCACCCACCACACCGACGAACGCCGGGCGGCCGTCATGGGCGGCAACCGTCCCGGCGTCCACCGGGGACGGCCAGGCGCCATAGGGAGCCGTGGTCACCATGCTGATGTTCCTCCTTCGCCGGACACCACCCCGGTGCCTGCCCATACCAAGCCTGCCGCAGGCCTGCTCTGTTCCTGCTCGGTTGCTGCTCTGTTCCCGCTCGGTTGCTGCTCGGTTGCTGCTCTGTGCCTGCCCTATTCCTGTCCTATGCCTGTCTGAGGAAATCGTCGAGGACGCGGACGCCGAAGTGCAGCGCCTCGACCGGCACCCGCTCGTCCACGCCGTGGAACAGCGCCTGGTAGTCGAAGCCCTCGGGCAGCTTGAGCGGCGAGAAGCCGTAGCCGACGATGCCCAGCCGGGAGAACTGCTTGGCGTCCGTGCCGCCGGACATGCAGTACGGGACGACATGGCCCTGCGGGTCGAACCGCTCGAGCGAAGCCCGCATCGCGGCATACGTCGGGGAGTCGAGCGGCGCCTCGAGCGCGACCTGACCGTGGTGGTAGTCCCAGGTCACCTCGGGCCCGGTGAGGACGTCCAGGGTCGTACGGAACTCCGCCTCGCCACCGGGGACGACCCGGCCGTCCACATAGGCGACGGCGCTGCCCGGGATCACATTGACCTTGTACCCGGCATCCAGCATCGTCGGGTTGGCGCTGTTGCGGACCGTCGGCTCCACCAGCTTGGCGCACGGGCCGAGCTTGCTCAGCAGGGCGTCGACATCGAAGTCGGGTGCGGTGACATCGACGTCGATGTCGTGCAGCGCGGCCAGCTCGCGAAGCGCCGCCCGGACGGTCGGGGTGAGCCGGACCGGCCAGGTGTGCTCGCCGATCCGGGCCACGGCGGCGGCCAGCCGGCTGACGGCGTTGGCGTGATTGACCTTCGAGCCGTGGCCGGCCTGCCCGTGGGCGGTCAGCTTCAGCCAGGCCGTACCGCGCTCCCCGGCCGCGATCGGGTACAGCCGCATACCGCCGCCCGCGTGGAAGGTGAACGCCCCGGACTCGCTGATGCCTTCGGTGCAGCCCTCGAAGAGGCCGGCGTGGTGGTCGGCGAGAAATCCCGAGCCGTCGTCGGCGCTGGCCTCCTCGTCGGCGGTGAAGGCCAGCACGATGTCGCGGCGCGGCCGGACGCCCGCGCGGGCCCACTGCCGGGCGACGGCGAGGACCATCGCGTCCATGTTCTTCATGTCGATGGCGCCCCGGCCCCAGACCACACCGTCGCGGACCTCCCCGGAGAACGGGTGCACGCTCCAGTCGTCGGGCTCGGCGGGCACCACGTCCAGATGGCCGTGCACCAGCAGGGCACCGGCCCCTGGGTCCGCACCGGGGATCCGGGCGACGACGTTCGTACGGCCCCTGGTGCGCTCCAGCAGCGTCGGCTCGAGACCGGCGTCGGCCAGCCGCTCGGCGACATACTCGGCGGCCGGGCGCTCCTGGCACGCGCCGTCACCGGCGTTGCTCGTATCGATGCGGATCAGCTCGGAGGTGAACCGCACCACCTCGTCCAGGGCCTGCTGATCGACCGGATTCCCGGGCGTGGTGGGGCCGGCGGGTCTGGTGTGGTCGGTCTGACGGTCAGCCATATTGTTCCTCCACGGCGGACGAGACGACGGTGGTGACCGCCTTGAAGCACCGGATGGCTTCATACATGTTCTGACTGGTATACGCGACGCGGCGCTCTCCGCTGCGCTCCACGCCGGGCACGCACGTCGCCGCGCCCACCAGATGCTCGGCATCGAATTCCATCTCGAAGCGGTACGGCCCGCGCCGCACCGGCTCATGACGCACCGCGAGCGCCGCGCCCTCACACGCCGCGGCCCGGATATCGGCCGCCGTACGGGCCGGGGGCCGGCACACCGCCGCATAGCGCGACACATAGTCCTTGACCGCCACCCCGGGCGCCTGGGGCGCATACCCCAGCGCGTCCTGACAGGTCCGGTCGTCCCCGGTGACCAGCACCACCGGCACGCCGTACTCGGCGACCACAAGGGAATTGAGATATCCCTCGCTCGCCCGGGTGCCGTCGACCCAGACGCCGGTGAGGGAGTTCGCCAGATAGGTGTGCGCGAGGACTCCTTCGGTGCCCGCGCCGGTGTGGTAGCCGACGAAGGCGATCCCGTCGACATCGCCGTGCTGGACGCCCTCGACCATGCTCAGCGATTTATGCCGTCCGGTGAGCATCTGCGCCCGCTCGTCGAGCTGCTCCAGCAGCAGATTCCGCATCGTCCAGTGCGCTTCGTTGACGAGCACCTCATCGGCCCCGCCATCGAGGAATCCGGCGATCGCCGCATTCACGTCGGAGGTGAACATGTTCCTACAGCGCTCCCACTGCGGCGTACCCGGCAGCACATCGGCGGGCCAGGTCACGCCGGTGGCGCCTTCCATGTCCGCGCTGATCAGGATCTTCATGCCTCGTCACGTTACGCGGCCCCGAACACCCGGGCCAGGCCTGTGGATAACTCCGGAGGTCCAGACCAGTGAAGGTGCACCCGGGTGGCGCAGAGCCGCCCCCTACGCCACCGCACTCGCCGAATCCGCAAGCTTCCGGCGCGCCGCCCGCACGGCCGGCAGGAGCGAGACCGCACCCGCGACCGTCACCGCGAGGGCGTCGGCCGGCAGCAGGATGCGCAGGGCCGGGCGCTGGGCGATGCCCGTTCCCCAGCCGCTGGTGTGGCCCTGGAGGTTGATGAGCCACTCGGCGGCGGCGACGCCGAGTACGGTGCCGAGGAGAACGGCGGCCAGCGCGGTGAAGACGGTGGCGGCGACGATCACCGCGGCGATCTGGCGGGGGGTCAGGCCGACGGCCCTGAGGGCGAGCAGATCGCGGCCGCGCTCGCGTACTCCGGCGGCGACCGTGGTCGAGAGTTCCGCCAGGCCGATCAGTACGAGCACCGCGATCAGGCCGATGATGACGGCCCGGACCGCGGAGAGCTGGTCGGCGGGGTTGGGGATCTCGCGTACTTCCAGGCGGCCGGCGGACGCGTGGGTCAGCGCGTCGCGGACCGCTGCCGGATCGGTGCCGTGGCGCAGGACCAGGTTGTAGAAGTCGGGGTGCAGCGCCGAGGCGCCGTCGCGGAGGGTGTCCAGGGCGGTGGAGATCACCCGGCCGCCGTCGGCCGGTTCGATGCTGCGGCCGACGATGTGCAGGACGTGCGGCTGTCCCGCGACGGTCATCCGTACCCAGTCGCCGACGTGGGCGTCGAGGAGATCGAGGAGGCCCTGTCCGGCGATCGCCTCGTCGGGGCCGTGGGCGGCGCGGCCCTGCGCGATGGTGAACGGGTAGGGGTGGGCGTCGGTGCCCAGGCCGCGCAGCGTGATCGTGCCGGTCTGGCCCGGTACGAGGGCCTGGACCTCGGCGCCCGGGTAGGCGGTCACCTGGGGCCGGTCGGTCAGAAGTTGGCGCAGCTCCCGTTCGCCGAGGCTGTCGGAGCGTGCGGTGAGGGCGGCGGGCAGCCCGACGCTCTCGGGGTGGGCGGTGAAGCGGTCCAGGGTGGACCAGGCGCCGAGGGCGATGGTGATCAGGAGGAGCGGGACCGCCAGCCGGGCCACGGCCGCGCAGGAGCGCTGCGGGCGGTGGAAGGCGCTGTGCCAGCCGAGCACCAGGGCCGGCGGGATACGCAGGCCGAGCGCGCGGCGGGTCGTGCCGAATGTCCGGCGGCCCGGCGACGCCGCGGCGCGGGCGACGGGCACCGGCGGCACCCGCCCGGCCCGCCACGCCGCCAGGCACGTCGCCGACCCGATGAAGACCACCACACCGGCGGGGACGGCGAACGGAAGCCAGGTGTGCTCGGGGAGCTCCCCCCACAGGGCCAGCGCCTCCCCGATCCGGCCGGGGGCGAGCGGGCCGAGCGCCTGGGTCAGCAGCGCGCCGAGGGTGACGCCGAGCAGCGCGAAGCCCAGGTGCAGGGCGAGGAACATGCGGACCACTTGGCTGGGGGTGAAGCCGATGGCCTTGAGGATGGAGATGTCCCGTAGGTGCCCGTGGACCCGCGTGCTGATGGCGCCGCCCACCGCAAGGGCCGCGGCGACCAGCGCGCCCAGCCCGAACAGGACGAGCAGCCGGCCCAGGAGCTGATTGTCGCCCGCGGCGTCGGCCTCGGCCTGCCGCCAGGTGGAGACGTCGGTGATCTGGTCGGCACCGAGCCGGGTGACGGCCCGCTGGACGACGTAGTCGGTGTCTCCCGGGTCGGCGAGGCGCAGCCCGATGGTCCGGCCGCGCTGGTCGGGGCCCGCGTGCGAGGCGGCGAGCGTCCTGGGCAGCACCCAGGCCACGCCCGGGGTCTCGCCGGAACGGAACGCGACCTCGGCGGTGTCCGCGACGCCCACCACCCGCAGGGGCTTGGCGAAGCCGCTCAGTGCGAGGAAGTCGCCCGGCTTGGCCCACATCGCGCGGGCCACCGAGCTGTCCAGGACGATGCCCCGGTCTGCGCCCGTACCGGTCCCCGTATCGGCACCCGGGTCGAGCCACCGGCCCGCGGCGATCTGGGGGACGGCGGTGGTGGGCAGCGCCGGTGCGCCGCGCAACTCCAACGTGGCCTTCGAACCGCCGAGTCGGAGGCTTGCGGTGGTGCGGACGGTGCGGAACGGGCCGGAGGCGGACCGTACCTCGTCCAGGCGGGCCAGCGAGGCGGCGGGGGCACCGGCCTGGGTGTGGATCCAGACGTGGGCGCCGGCGGACTGGGTGAAGACCCGCTGCCAGGGGTCGGCGGCGTACGCGAAGAGGGCGGTGGCGAGCAGCAGCGAGATGGTGATCCCGGCGGTAGCCAGCACGATGAGCACGGCCGCGGCGCGGTGTGCTCGCAGGTGGGCCTGGGTCCAGCGGGCCGCCGCTCGCACGCCTCAGCCCTGCAGCTTGAGTACGTCGGTCACATCGGCCCCGCCGCGGCCGCCGCCCAGCTGTACGTCATCGGCCACCTGACCGTCGAAGAAGCTGATCACCCGGTCCGCGGCGCTCGCCATCCTGGCGTCGTGGGTGACCAGCAGGATGGTCTGGCCGCGCCGGTGGAAGCGGGCCAGCAGCCGCAGCACCTCTCGGGTGCCCTTGCTGTCGAGGCTTCCGGCGGGTTCGTCGGCGAGCAGCAGGCTGGGGGCGTTGACCAGGGCGCGGGCCAGCGCGACGCGCTGCTGCTCGCCGCCGGACAGTTCGCCCGGCGTGCAGTTCGCCTTGCCCGTCAGGCCCAGCTCTTCGAGCAGTTCGGTGCGGTCGGCGCGGGCCTTCTTCGGGGAGCGGCCGGCCAGCAGCGCGGGGAGTTCGACGTTGTCGGCGACGGTGAGGTTGGAGACGAGGTTGAAGAACTGGAAGACGATGCCGATGTGGTTACGGCGCAGCACGGCCCAGCGCGCCTCGCTCAGGGAGTCGACCCGGCGGCCGTCGAGCCAGATGGAGCCGCTGTCCGGCCGGTCGAGGCCGCCGAGAAGATGGAGGAGGGTGGATTTGCCGGCCCCGGAGGGCCCGGTGACGGCGACGAATTCGCCGCGTTCGATGGACAGGTCGACGCCCCGTACCGCGTGGACCGGGGCGGCGCCCTCCGGCCGGTGGGTCTTGACCAGGCCGGATGCCCGCACGATCGGCCCGGATATCGGGCCGGACGGCTCGTCCCGGTTCATTCCAACTCCTCTTGGCAGCGCTCCAGCCAGTCGAGATCCGCCTGCAGATGCAGCATGGCGCCCTCGATCAGCAGCTGTGCGATCCGGTTGTCCCGGTCCTCGGCCGCGGCGAGCTTCGAGAGGTCGCGCATGGTGTTGAGGTAGTGGCGGCGCTGCTTGTTGATGAGGTCTATCTGCTGGGCGGTCCCGGTGTGCGGGGCCAGGGCGAGTTTCATGAAGAACTCGTCCCGCACCCGCGGTTCGGCGGTGGATTCCTCGAACCACGCGTCCACCGTCTCGCGGCCCGCCGCGGTGATCCGGTAGATGCGTTTGTTCGGGCGATCCGTCTGCTCGACGTCCTCCCCTTCGATCAGGCCCGCTTTCTCGAGCCTGCTCAGGGTGACGTAGATCTGGCCGACGTTCGGCTGAGGGTATGCCGCGCCCAGGAGGTTCTCAAGAGCCTGCTTGAGTTCATAGCCGTGTGCGGGTCCGCTGACCAACAGCGCCAGGAGTGGCAGCCGCACGCTTTCCCTCCCCCTCTCCGCCCGTGGTGGTCGTTCCGTCGCTGTGGGCCGGCCGCACTCGTCCGGCTGTGTGCCGGTTCGCCGTCGTATATTCCTGCACAGCCGTGGATTCCTGCAGCTCTTCCTGCATTCCTGCAGCCTTCCTGCGGGACCTAGTATCCCCGCATGGCTAACAGGTATACAGGGGGCCTACCGCCGGGCCACTGACCCGTCGGCACCGGCGCGAGGAGGAGCCCATGCGGTGGAAGCGTGCCGCGGGCCGGGCTCTGCTCGTCTGCTCGCTGCTGTTCGCGGGCATGACCGGGGCCCAGGCCGGCGAGCCGCGCGGTGATGCGGACGGCCGCGGCCCGATCACCCTGGTGACCGGCGGCGACCTCACCGGCTATCTGCGCGGGGTCCTCGACGGCTGGAACGCCCGGCATCCCCGGGAGAAGGTCACGCTGGTCGAGCTGCCGGACGCCGCCGACGAGGTCCGGGCCCAGATGGTCACGGAGCTGCGCTCCGACAGCGACCGCTTCGACGTGCTGAACATCGACGTGGCCTGGACGTCGGAGTTCGCGGCCGCGGGATGGATCACGCCGGTGGACGGGCGGCGGTTCCCGCTGCGTCACTTCCTGCCCCCGGTGGTGGACACAGCCACCTTCCGGGGACGGCTGTACGCCGTCCCTTATGTCACAAATGCCGGACTCCTCTACTACCGCAAGGACGTGCTCGACCGGGAAGGGGTGCGGCCACCGCGCACCTGGGCCGAGTTGGCGCGGCTGGCGAAGACGGTCGCGCCCAAGTACGGGCTGGACGGTTACGCGGGGCAGTTCCTGCCGTACGAGGGGCTGACCGCCAATGTCGTCGAGGCCGTGCAGTCGGCCGGCGGCACGGTGCTCGCGGGCGAGGGTGCGCGGGTCACGGTGGACTCCGCGGCGGCACGGCGGGGGCTGGCCTTCCTGCTTGACGGGGTGCGCGAGGGATGGATCCCTCGGCGGGCACTGGCGTTCAAGGAGGAGGAGTCGCGGCGAGCCTTCCAGGACGGCAAGCTGCTGTTCCTGCGGAACTGGCCGTATGCCGGCGCACTCGCCGCCCCGGGCTCGTCGAAGACAGCGGGAAAGGTCGGCACGGTGCCGCTGCCGGGCCCCGACGGCCAGGGCTCCAGCGTGCTGGGCGGCTCCAACCTGGCGGTCAACGCGCACTCGCGGCACCGGAAGACGGCCGCGGAACTGATCTCGTATCTGACGTCCGAGCCGGTGCAGCGCCGGGTGCTCACCGAGGGGGCGCTGCCGCCGGTATGGGCGAGTCTGTACGAGGAGCCGGAGCTGGTACGGCGCTTCCCGTACCTGCCGACGCTCAAGCGCAGCCTGCTGACGGCCCGGCCGCGCCTGAAGAGCCCCCGGTACGACCAGGTGAGCCTGGCGGTACAGGCCGTGTTGCATGACGCGCTCACGCACGGGCGGAGCGCCGACGCGACGGTCGCGCGGTTGAGCCGGGAACTGCGGGCCATCGTCGGTCGTAGTTGATCAACTTCTCTCTTCTAGTTACTTGTTAAGTAGCTCGACCTTGTCACATATCCGGCCATACCCGGGCATCTCTCTGTCATTTTCGACAGTTTCGTTGACACCCAAATGACACACCTACTTAACATGCATGCACACCAACGAACTGACCGGCGAACTGCAGGCCGCTTCGGCATGCTCAGGCAAGAACGGGATCACGGCAGATGCTCATCACCTCGGCAGGGAACGGCCCCTCGGTCGGACTCGCACCTTCTCCCTTGCTGGCACCTGACACCGCACCGGACGCGTCGCAGCGCTGGTGGCGGGACGCGGTCATCTACCAGGTGTATGTGCGCAGCTTCCGCGATACCACCGGCGACGGCGTCGGTGATCTGGCGGGCGTCCGCACCGGGCTGCCGTACCTCAAGAAGCTCGGGGTGGACGGCGTGTGGCTCAGCCCGTTCTTCCCCTCCCCGCAGCACGACCACGGCTACGACGTCGCCGACTACCGCGACGTGGACCCCGCCTACGGGGATCTCGCGGAATTCGACCTCCTGGTGGCCGAAGCCCACCGGCTGGGCCTCAAGGTGCTGCTGGACATCGTGCCCAACCACTGCTCCAGCGAGCACCCGTGGTTCCGCGCCGCCCTGGAGGAAGGGCCCGACAGCCCGGCCCGGTCGCTCTTCCACTTCGCGCAGGGGCGCGGGCCGGACGGTGAGCTGCCGCCCAACAACTGGCGCGCGATGTTCGGCGGGCCCGCCTGGTCCCGCGTCACGGAGGCGGGCTCTGCATCCGAGGACTCGGAAGAGAGCGGAGGCGGAGCGAAGCGCAGCGGGACGCCGGGCCAGTGGTACCTCCACATGTTCACGCCCGAGCAGCCCGATCTGAACTGGCGCAATCCCGAGGTCGGCGCGGACTTCGAGAAGGTGCTGCGCTTCTGGCTGGACCGTGGGGTCGACGGGTTCCGTATCGATGTGGCCGCGGGGCTGTTCAAGCACCCCGAACTCCCCGACTCCCCCGACCCGTCGGCCGACGAGCGGACCCGCGACTCGGTCAACCCGCTGGCCTGGAACCAGCCCGAGGTCCACGAGGTGTGGCGCGAGTGGCGGGCGCTGTGCGAGGAGTACACGGCCCGGGACGGCCACGACCGGCTGCTGGTCGGCGAGGTCTCGGTCCGCACGCCCAGCGAACAGGCCGCTTATGTCCGGCCCGACGAGCTGCACCAGGCGTTCTTCTTCCATCTGCTGACCGCGCCCTGGGACATCGACGTCTTCCGCAAGGTCATCTCCGAGGCGCTGACCGACATCGCCGCCACCGGCTCCACCGTCACCTGGGTGCTCAACAACCACGACCAGGTCAGGACCGTCACCCGGTATGCGACCGGGCCCGACGGCCGGGCGAGCGAGGTGGGCCCGGCGCGGGCCCGCGCCGCCGCGCTGCTGATGCTGGCGCTCCCCGGGGCCGCCTATGTGTACCAGGGCGAGGAGTTGGGCCTGCCCGAGGTCGTCGATCTGCCGGACGAGGTCCTCACCGACCCGATCTTCCACCGCACGGGCAGCCGCCAGCACGTCCGCGACGGGTGCCGGGTGCCCCTGCCCTGGTCCGGTGCGGCCGCCCCGTTCGGCTTCAGTACGGAGACGGCCGGCGCGGCGGACGGGTGCGGCGAGACCTGGCTGCCGCAGCCCGCGTGGTTCGCCGGGCACACCGCGGACCGGGCGGTGGCCGACACCGGGTCGTTCTGGCACCTGTACCGCGAGGGGCTGCAGCTGCGCCGTACGCTCCCCCAGCTCGGCGAGGGCACGCTGCGCTGGCTGGAGTCCTCGCCGCAGGTGCTGGCCTTTGTCCGCGGGGACGGACTGGTGTGTGCCGTCAACTTCGGCACCGAGCCGGTGCCCGCCCCCGTACCCGGCACCCCGCTCCTGGCAAGCGGCGACTGCCCCGCGGGCACCCTCCCCGGCTCCACCGCGGCCTGGTGGATGCACACGCCCGATGCCCGATAGCCCACCACTCCCACCACTCCGACCGCACCGACCGCACCGACCGCACCGACCGATGGGAATCCCCCGATGAGACACACCCCGGTACGTCACCTGCGCACCGCCCGCACCGCCATATCCGGCGCCGCCGTGCTCGGCCTCGCGCTCACCGCGACCGCCTGCGGCGGCAACGTCTCCCCCGGAGGCGGCAACCAGGAGCTCAGCGGCCAGACGCTGACCGTGGCCGGCGTCTGGACCGGCGTGGAGCAGAAGAACTTCAAGCAGGTACTGGACGCGTTCACCGAGAAGACCGGCGCCAAGGTCTCGTTCTCCTCCACCGGCGACAACGTCTCGACCGTCGTCGGCAGCCAGATCGAAGGCGGCAACGCCCCCGACGTGGTGATGGTCCCGCAGGTCGGCGTGCTCCAGCAGTTCGCCAAGAAGGGCTGGCTGGAGCCCCTCTCGGCGGAGATCGGCGCCCAGGCCAAGAAGAACTTCGCGCAGGTGTGGAAGGACTACGGCACGGTCGACAAGACCTACTACGGCCTCTACTTCAAGGCCTCCCACAAGTCGACGGTCTGGTACAGCCCGGAGGCGTTCACCCAGGCCGGCGTCAAGCCCGCGAAGACGTACGAGGACATGCTCAAGTCCGGCCGTACGCTCTCCGATTCGGGTGTGCCGGCGTTCGCCGTCGCGGGTGAGGCGGGCTGGCCGCTCACCGACTGGTTCGAGAACATCTACCTCTCGCAGGCCGGGGCCGAGAAATACGACCAGCTCGCCGCCCACAAGATCCCGTGGACGGACCCCAGCGTGGTCAAGGCGCTGACCACCCTCGGCAAGCTCTTCGGCGACAAGAACCTGGTGGCCGGCGGCGGCTCGGGCGCGCTGCGCACCGACTTCCCCGAGTCCGTCCAGCAGGTCTTCGGCCCGCAGCCGCAGGCGGCCATGGTCTACGAGGGCGACTTCGTCGGCGCGCTGGTGAAGGACGAACTCAACAAGGAGGTCGGCAAGGACGCCAAGTTCTTCCCCTTCCCCTCGGTCGACGGCGGCAAGGCGCCGGTGGTCAGCGGCGGTGACGCGGCCGTCGTGCTCAAGGCCGGGAAGAACAAGAAGGCCGCGATGGAGCTGGTGAAGTACCTGGGCACTCCGGAGGCGGCCGGCATCTGGGCCAAGGCCGGAGGCTACATCTCGCCCAACAAGAATGTGCCCGCGGGCGACTACCACGACCAGGTCACCCGCAAGGCGGCCGAGTCGCTGACGTCCGCCGGGAACTCCGTGCGGTTCGACATGTCCGACCAGGCCCCCGCGGCCTTCGGCGGCACCCAGGGCGCCGGCGAATGGAAGCTGCTGCAGGACTTCCTGCGCGACCCCTCGGACCCCAAGGCCACGGCCGACAAGCTCGAGGCCGCCGCGGCCAAGGCCTACCGCAACTAAGGGACCGTCATGCCTGTCACCACTCCCGCGGCGCCGCCCGCCAAGACGCGCGGCGCCCGGCCCGGCCCGGCCGGCAAGTCCGGCCGGGCCGGGGCCCCCGGGCGGCGCGCCGCAGGCCGCCGCCGGCGGATCGCGGCCGTATTCCTGCTGCCCGCGCTGTTGCTGCTGGGCGCGCTCGTCGCGTACCCCATTGTGTTCTCCGTCGTCCGCAGCCTGTACGACGCCTCGGGCAACACCTTCGTCGGTGCCGACAACTACACCGAGATGTTCCAGGACCCGGCCACCCTCCGCGCCATCCGCAACAGCGCCGTCTGGGTCGTCTTCGCCCCCGCGCTGCTGACCGGACTCGGCCTGGTCCTCGCCGTGCTGACCGAGAAGATCCGCTGGAAGACCGCGTTCAAGCTGCTGATGTTCATGCCGATGGCGATCTCCTTCCTCGCCGCCGGCATCATCTTCCGCCTCGCCTACGAGCAGGACCCGCAGCGCGGCGTGCTCAATGCCGTCACCGTCGGCATCCACGACAGCTTCCAGGACGGCGGCGCCTCCTTCCCGACCGCCAAGACACGCATCGGCGACAAGCAGCTGGCAAAGGGGCGCGACGGCTCGTACAGCACGGCCCGCCGCACGGGACCGGGCAGCACCGTCAACCTCGGTCTGGTGGGCGTAGCGCCCAAGGACATGCCCAAGGGCGCCGCACTCGCCGCGAAGGCCGCCAAGGCCCCGGGCGCCGACGGCGAACTGCGCGGCGTGGTCTTCCTCGACTTCACCCCTGGCGGTGGCGGAAGGCCCGGCGTCGTGGACGGCAGCGAGCGCGGCCTGCCCAAGCTCGCCGTCGAGGCCGTCGATCCGCACGGCAAGGTGGTGGCCCACACCACCACCGCAGCGGACGGCTCCTACAGGCTGACCGGCCTCAAGCCCAGTTCGTACGCCCTGCGGCTCCCCGCCGCGGACTTCGCCCCGCCGTACGAGGGCATCTCCTGGCTCGGCCCGGCCCTCATCACGCCGGCCATCATCGGCGCCTACATGTGGATCTGGACCGGCTTCTCCCTCGTCCTGATCGGCGCGGGACTCTCCGCGATGCCCCGGGACATCCTGGAGGCCGCCCGGATGGACGGCGCGAACGAGTGGCAGGTGTTCCGCAGGATCACCGTCCCGCTGCTCGCGCCCGCCCTGGGCGTGGTGTTCGTGACCATGGTCATCAACGTGATGAAGGTCTTCGACCTCGTCTACATCATCGCCCCCGGCCCCGTGCAGCAGGACGCCAATGTGCTGGCCCTGCAGATGTGGCTGGTCTCCTTCGGCGGCGGCAACAACCAGGGCCTGGGCAGCGCCCTCGGTGTCCTGCTGCTGCTCCTGGTGGTCCCGGCCATGGCCCTCAACATCCGACGTTTCCGCAGGAGCCAGTCATGACCACCGTCCAGCAAGCCGCCGCGCGCCGCGGGCGGAAGCCGGCGCGGCCGGCGAAGCGGCTGAGCACCAGCCTGATCCAGGCGCTGCTGCTCATCGTCGGCCTGGTCTGGCTCACCCCCGCCGCCGGGCTCTTCCTCTCCTCCCTGCGTACGGAGGAGGCGAACGCGAGCAGCGGCTGGTGGCAGGCGTTCACCGCCCCCGGCCAGCTGTCGTTCGACAACTACTCGGCGCTGCTGAAGGACTCGGGCATCGTCCAGGCCTTCTGGAACACCGTACTGATCTCGGTGCCCACGACCGTCGCCGTGGTGGTGATCGCCGCGCTGGCCGGATACGCCTTCGCCTGGCTGGACTTCCCCGGCCGGGACTGGATCTTCCTGCTGGTCGTCGCGATGCTGGTGGTGCCGGTCCAGATCGGGCTGCTGCCGGTGGCCAAGATGTTCGGCGCGCTCGGGCTGTTCGGCTCCATCCCCGGTGTCGTCCTCTTCCACACCGCCTACGGTCTTCCCTTCGCCATCTTCCTTCTCCGCAACTTCTTCGCGGAGATCCCCAAGGAGATGCTGGAGGCGGCCCGGATGGACGGCGGCGGCGAGTGGCGGATCTTCTCCCAGCTCGTCCTGCCGCTGGGCCGGCCGGCCATCGCCAGCCTGGCCATCTTCCAGTTCCTGTGGGTGTGGAACGACATGCTCGTCGCCCTGCTCTTCGCCGACAACGAGTCCCAGCCGCTGACGGTGGCCCTGCAGTCGCAGATGCGGCAGTTCGGCAGCAACATCGGCGTGCTGGCGCCGGGCGCGTTCCTCTCCCTGATCGTGCCGCTGATCGTGTTCTTCGCGTTCCAACGGCAGTTCGTGCAGGGGATCATGGCCGGTTCGGTGAAGTAGCCGGGACCGGTCGGACCACCGGCGATGGCAGTCGGCCGTCGGCGGGAGGTTGCGGGTGACGGTACGGAGCGGAGCGGTGCGCGGTCGGTCGGCGCACCGCTCCGCTCCGTACCGTGGCCCGCCTGGCGGCACGCCGCGGGGCCGGCCGGGCCGGCGGGCACAGGGCGGGCGAGGCGGACAATGGACACGAAGGGCACGACGCCGCCCCTGACCGACGCCGACGAGCAGGAATCCCCATGACCTCGCACGACGCATTCCACCCCGACCTCCCGGACCATGACCCAGGCGCCGGCGGCAGCTCGCTGCCGTTGCGCGCCCGGCTGCACCACATCCGCGCCGATGCGCTCGACGGCGACACCGCTCAGACCGGCGGTATGCGGCGTCTCGCCGCGATCAGCGGCCGGACCGTCGGCGCCGAGCGCCTGTGGATGGGGCAGACCCATGTCGCGCCGGAGACCGCCTCCGCCAATCACCACCACGGAGCGTCCGAAACGGCGATCCATGTCGTCAAGGGACACCCGGAATTCGTCTTCCTCGACGACTCCAACGGCACCCCCGAGGAAATCCGGCTCCGTACGTCTCCCGGTGACTACCTCTTCGTTCCGCCGTACGTCCCACACCGCGAGGAGAACCCGAGCCCCGACGAAGAGGCCGTCGTGGTGATCGCCCGCAGCACCCAGGAAGCCATCGTGGTCAACCTGCCCGAGCTGTATGTCCTCGGTCACCACCACCCGCACGCCGACTGAGCTCGTCGGACGACCGCGCCAACCACCGCCGACAGCCGAGCGCCGCCAACCGCTATTCCGCCCCCGCGTCCTCCGGCGTGCCATGGGCCAGTTGGGCCAGTACGCCGAGGGCGTCGGCCAGGGCGTCGAGGGGCGGGGAGGCCAGGGCCAGGCGTACGGCGTTGGGGACATGGCCCTGGCCGACGGCGAATGCGCCCGAGGGGGTGACGGCGATGCCGCGGCGGGCGGCGGCCGCGACGAAGGTGTCGGCTCGCCAGGGGTCGGGGAGTTGCCACCAGAGGTGGTAGGCGTGCGGGTCGGCCTGGACGGCGTACGGGGCGAGGAGTTCGGCGGCGAGCCGCTGGCGGGCCGCGGCGTCGCCGCGCTTCTCCTCCTCGATGGCGGCGGCGGTACCGTCGGCCAACCAGCGCGTCGCCGCGTCGAGGGCGAAGTGGCCGGCCGCCCAGGTCCCCGACCGCAGGGCCGCCGCGAAGTCCTGCGTCCGGCCTGCGGGTGTCATCAAGAAGCCCAGGGTCAGGCCGGGGGCGAGGCGTTTGGACAGGCTGTCGACGACAACGGTGCGCTCGGGGGCGAGAGCCGCGAGGGGGCCGAGGTCGTTGCGGAGGAAGCCGTAGATGGCGTCCTCGATGGCGAAGATGTCGTGCCGGCGGAGGGTTTCGGCGAGTTGCCCGCGCCGTGCGCCCGGCATCGTGATGCCCAGCGGGTTGTGCAGGGCGGGCTGGAGGTAGACGGCGCGGAGCGGCGGGGCGGCGTCGATCGCCTCGGGGACGAGACCGTGTTCGTCCATCGCCAGCGGGACGAGTGTGACGCCGAGACGGGCGGCGATGCCCTTCACCACCGGGTAGGTGAGTGACTCGACACCCAGGCGTTCGCCGGCCGGGACGAGGGTGGCGATGGCCGCGGCGATGGCCTGCCTGCCGTTGCCCGCGAAGAGGAGCTGCCGTGGGTCCGGCCTCCAGTCGCCCCGTGCCAGGTGGGCGGCGGCGGCTTGGCGGGCGGCCGTGGTGCCCGCCGCGCCGACGGGCCGTAGCGCCGGGATCAACGCCTCGGCACGCAGCAGGTGTTGGAGGCTCGCGGCAAGTTTCGCCGGCTGCTCGGGCAGCACCGGGAAGTTCAGCTCCAGATCGATCCGCGCCTCCCCCGGCTCGGCCAGCGCGGGCTCGGCGGCCGGCGCCGATGTCCGTACGAAGGTCCCCCGTCCGACCTCACCCACCGTCAGCCCGCGCCGGGTCAGTTCCCGGTAGACCCGCCCTGCGGTCGAACTCGCGATGCCGCGCTGACGGGCGTACCGGCGCAGCGGCGGCAGCCGGTCCCCCGGCCCCAGCCGCCCCGACGCGATGTCGGCCGCGAGCTCATCGGCGATCACGCGATAGTCGTCCACCGTGCGGTCCCCCCTTCCCACCATTCCCAACGGGGCGACCATTCCCCGCGGTTCGCCCATTCCCTGCGGCGCCCGCGTTGCTCGCGTGGACGCCCAGAAAATATTGCACCGAGCACATTGTTTTCATTGCACCGAGAGATTGCCCTCTATAGCATCGAAGCGTCAAGTCAGCGGCAGTCGCCGCAGAAGGGGGAAGGCACCATGACCGATGGCGGATACGAGGACGAGGGCTCCGGTGAGGCACTCGTCCTCATCCACGGGCATCCTTTCGATCGCTCCATGTGGCGCCCACAGATCGAGCATTTCCGCCGGGCCGGATGGCGGGTGATCGCCCCGGACCTTCGCGGCTACGGCGAGAATTCGGCCTTCGGAACGCCCGCAGCGGAATCACCGGCGCCGGAAAAAACCACACTCGACATCTTCGTACGGGACATCGTCGGCCTGCTCGATGAGCTCGGCGTCGAGCGCTTCGTCCTGGGCGGGCTGTCCATGGGCGGACAGATCGCGATGGAGTTCCACCGGCTTTTCCCGGACCGTATCCGGGGAATGCTGCTCGCCGACACATTCGCCGCCGCGGATACCGAGAAGGGCAAGGCGGTCCGCCGGGACACGGCTGAACGCCTGCTCCGCGAGGGAATGTCCGGCTACGCACACGAGGTGCTGCCCAAGATGGTCTCGCCGCGGAACATCGAGAGCCGGCCGGCCATGGCCCACCACGTTCTGGAAATGATGGCGGGCACGTCCCCCGCGGGTGCGGCCGCCGCACTGCGCGGCCGCGCCGAGCGGCGCGACTACACCGACTTGCTGGCCCGCATCGCGGTTCCCACGCTGGTCGTCGTGGGCGAGGAGGACGAGTTCACGCCCGTCAGCGACGCCGAGCTCATCGCCGACCGCGTACCGCACGCCACGCTCAAGGTCATTGCGCAGGCGGCACACATGCCGAACCTGGAACGGCCGGATGCCTTCAATGCGGCGCTCCAGGAATTCCTCGAGTCCCTGCCGGCCGAAACCACGGTGAATCAGTGAACACCGTGCCGGATCATCGGAACACCGTGCTCGTGACGGGCGCCAGCAGCGGATTCGGGGCGGCGATAGCGCGGCGATTCGCCGCATCGGGCGCGCGCGTCATCGCCGCGGCGCGAAGGGCGGACAGGCTGACGGAACTCGCCGCGGAACTGGGCCCCTCTCTCCTCCCCCTGGCCCTCGATGTACGGGACAGAGCGGCGGTCGAGCAGGCCCTCGGCTCCCTGCCGGCGGAATTCGGCGAGGTCGACGTCCTGGTCAACAACGCCGGCCTCGCGATGGGCCTTGAACCGGCGCAGCGGGCCGATCTCGACGACTGGGAGCGGATGCTCGATACCAACTGCAAGGGGGTGCTGTACTGCACCCGGGCACTGCTGCCGGGAATGGTCGGCCGGGGCCGTGGACATGTGATCACTATGGGATCCGTTGCCGGTTCCTATCCCTATCCCGGCGGTAACGCCTACGGCGCCACCAAGGCATTCGTACGGCAATTCAGCCTCAATCTGCGCGCCGACCTGCACGGCACCGGCGTGCGCGTGACCTGTATCGAGCCGGGGATCTGCGGCGGGACGGAATTCTCCACGGTGCGGTTCGAGGGCGATACGGAGAAGGCCGCGGCCGTTTACGCGGGGATGCAGCCCCTGGACGCCACGGACATCGCGGAGTCGGTGCACTGGGTCGCGTCACAGCCGGCGCATGTGAACGTCAACAGCCTGGAACTGATGCCGGTCGCGCAGAGTTTCGCGCCGTTCCCGGTGCACCGCGCCTGAAGGTTGTGCCGTAGCCGGTGAGCCGGCCGCCTGGTCGTCGCGATCGGTATCCCGTCGACCAGGACCCCGGTGACGACCACTGCTCCCAGCCCCACTGCACGCTCCCGTGCCCGACCTCACCAACGCCCTGATCCGGGCAGGCGGCGATCCTCTCATCGCCGGTCAGGACAACCGGCGAGTGCGGAGCCAACATGAGCAGGTCCGTATACGCGGTGAGAGGTGGGGACTTGGAAGGCACTGACCGTGATTCCGTGAAGCTCATGGCCAGGTGAGGACCCGGGTCACACACCGGAGCTCCCGATACCGTGACCGGCAGCAAGAAGGAGATGCCCCACACAGTCCGGGCAGACTTCCAGCCCTTCACCTCAGCAGCGGAATGGCACCGGCACGGGCCCTTGTTGGCGCTCCCCGAAAAGGGCTCTGACCGCGGCCGGCGGCGACGACCACGGCGACGGCGTCGAGGACGCGGCCGACCCAGGAGGCGCCGCGCGGAGCCCACTTGCTTCAAGTGCACTTGAACGCTCTAGCGTCTGCGGCATGACGGCGATCGACAGCACCCCCGTGAAGTCCCCGCCCGTGGACGTCTGTGTGTCCGCGGGGACGGCGCATCCGCGACCCGACGGCCAGGACCGCTACACGATCAGCGAGGTCGCGGCGTTCACCGGGCTCAGGGCTCACACCCTGCGCTGGTACGAGGAGATCGGGCTGATGCCGCACGTGGAGCGCTCGCACAACGGCCAGCGTCTCTTCGGCAACAGGGATCTGGACTGGCTCACCTTCGTGCGCAGGCTGAGGCTGACCGGGATGCCGGTCGCCGACATGGTCCGCTTCGCGGATCTGGTGCGCCAGGGCGAGGCCACCTTCGACGAACGCCGGGAGATTCTGGAACAGACCCGACGCGAGGTCGTCACGCGCATCGCGGAGCTGCAGGACACCGTCGCCGTACTCGACGCCAAGATCGACTTTTATGCGGGCGCCCCCCGGGCGTCGGAAAGGGCCTGAGAGCCATCATGAGCAACACCATCGAACAGATCAGCAAGGTCGAGCTGGGCCACGGCGGCCCCCTCGTCGGCGTCCAGGGCTTCGGCGCCATGGGCATCAGCGCCGCCTACGGACAGACGGACGACGCGGCGGCCCGCGACACCCTGGAGGCCACCGTCGAGGCGGGCGTCACCCTCATCGACACCGCCGACATGTACGGCGTCGGTGCCAACGAGGAGTTCCTCGCTCCGTTCGTCGCCGCGCACCGCGACGAGGTCACGCTGGCCACCAAGTTCGGCTTCGCGTGGCAGGACGACGATCCGAGCCGGCGGTCCATCCGCAACGACCCCGCCTACGTGAAGAAGGCCGTTGAGGCGAGTCTGCGCCGCTTGAACGTCGATGTCATCGACCTCTACTACATGCACCGCCGCGACCCCGCCGTCCCGCTCGCCGAGTCCGTCGGCGCCATGGCCGAACTGGTGCGGGAGGGCAAGGTCAAGCACCTCGGCCTGAGCGAGGTCACCGGTGCCGAGCTGCGCGAGGCGCACGCCGTGCACCCGATCACCGCCCTGCAGACGGAGTGGTCGGTCTTCAGCCGGGACGTCGAGCGCAGCGTGGTCGGCGCGGCCGCCGAGCTCGGGGTCGCCTTCGTGCCGTACTCGCCGCTCGGCAGGGGCTTTCTGACCGGTGCCTTCACCGACGCGGGCAAGGACCTCTCCGACGACGACTTCCGGAAGCTGATGCCGCGCTACTCCGGCGACAACGCCAAGGTGAACGCCGCGCTCCTGGAGCCCCTGCACAAGATCGCGGCCGGGCGCGGCGCCACCACGGCGCAGATCGCCCTGGCCTGGCTGCAGCAGCGGGCCCAGGTGCACGGCCTGACCGTCGTACCGATCCCCGGGACCCGCAAGCGCGGCCGCCTCCTGGAGAACGCCGCGGCCACCCGGATCACGCTGACCTCCGAAGAGCTGGCGCTGCTGGAGCCGATCGCCGGCCAGGTAGCGGGTGACCGCTACGCGGACATGTCCCTCACCTCCGCAGCCCGTGAGGCCCAGGGTCCGTCCTCGGAGTGATCTCGGACGGTGGATCACGTCGGGTGAGGGATGCTGGACGCCCACCATCGGGAGCCGGACGCCGGCTTCGGCAGCCAGGGCGGTCACCCGGTCAGGTGGTGGGCGACCGAGGCCCCCACCGCTCCGGCTCCGACGACCACGGTCTCTTCAACTGCCGTGCCCGTGCCTCCTGTTGGATCCCGCCGTGACTGTGAATCACGATATCCAGCCGGCGGAGGCGGGATAGGGGAGGCGGATAGCGGGCAGACGACGGGAGACCAGGGGAACAACGCCCGTCCGCCCGCGTCCGCGAGTGGTGACGATCCGGGGTCGGCGCATGACACCGGTACAGGGCAACTGCGCGCTCGATGCAGTCCTTGTGCCACGTCGGCACACCGATTCACGGGAGAAATCCGCATGCCCAAGCCCATGTACGACTACGACCTGCTCGTCAAGGATTCCCAACTGCTCGTCGTCGACGACGCCACCGAGATCGCCGGTGGCTGGATCGCGCTCCGCGACGGCCGCGTCGCCGCGGTCGGCGGGCCCGGCACCGAACCGGACAGCGTGGCACGTACGGTCTCCGCCGCGGGCCGTCTCGTCACACCCGGCCTGATCAACACGCATCACCACCTCTACCAGAACCTCACCCGCTCCTTCGCCCCGGCGGTCAACGGCACCCTCTTCAACTGGCTCACCACGCTCTACCCCCTGTGGTCCGCCCTCGACGCGGAGGCCGTCCACCTCTCCACCTACGTGGGCATCGCCGAGCTGCTGATGGGCGGCTGTACGACCTCGATGGACCACCTCTACGTCCATCCGCGCCCGCGCCTGGTCGACGCCGAGATCCGCACGGCCCAGGACATCGGCTTCCGCTTCCACGCCACCCGCGGCTCCATGACCCGCTCCGTCGAGGACGGCGGGCTGCCGCCCCGCTCCGTCACCCAGACCGATGACGAGGTACTGGCCGACAGCGAACGTGTGGTGACGGCCTATCACGACCCCTCCCCCGGCGCGCTGATCCGCGTCGCGCTGGCCCCCTGCTCACCGTTCTCGGTGACCAAGGAGCTGATGACCGAGACCGCCGAGCTCGCCGAGCGGCTCGACGTACGGCTGCACACCCACCTCGCCGAGGACCGGGACGAGGACGCTTTCTGCCTGGAGACCCACGGCTGCCGCCCCGTCGAGTACTTCGATTCCGTCGGCTGGATGAGCGACCGTACGTGGGTCGCCCACTGCATCTACCCGGACGACGACGAGCGCGCCCGGCTCGCCGCGGCCGGCGTGGGCGTCGCGCACTGCCCCAGCTCCAACATGCTGATCGGCGGCGGCACCGCCGCCATCCGGGAGATGCGCGAGCTCGGCATGCCGGTGGGGATCGGCTGCGACGGCTCCGCCTCGACCGACCACGCCTCGCTGTGGATGGAGACCCGCGGGGCCCTGCTGCTCGCCCGCTACCGCGGCGGACCCGGGGCGATGGCCGCCCGCGACGCCCTCGACATGGCAACCAGAGGCTCCGCCCGCTGCCTGGGCCGCGAGGACGAGCTCGGACATCTGCGGCCCGGCGCCTGCGGCGACCTCGTCGTATGGAACACCCATGAGGTGGCGCTCGCGGGTTCGTTCACCGATCCGGTCGAGGCCTGGCTGCGCTGCGGGCCGTCCCGCGCCTGGACCACGATCGTCGGCGGACGCGTTCTGGTCGAGCAGGGTGAGCCTCAACTCCCGGAATTGGAGGAGAAGTTGAGGGAACATGCGCGCGTGGCGCGCCGTATCCAGCGCCTGAAGTAGAAAGGCGGGCCGCCACCGTTCGTTCGACCGGTGCCGCCCGGCCGCACGGCATCCGTCAGCACATCCCCATCGTCGTCCGCCGGTACGTGGACCGCCGGTCGTCGATCTCCGCCCGGAGGTCGCCGTAGACGGTCTGCTGGATTCCCGGATCGCGCAGGAAGTCGTGCGGGAAGCCGAGCGGGACGGCGCTCGCCGCGTCGAGGCGGGTCAGGGCGTCGGCGTCGAGCTCGATGTCCACGGAAGCGAGGTTGTCGGCGAGCTGGGCCTCCTTCGTGGCGCCGATGATCGGAATGATGTTGCCGGGGCGGCTGCGCAGCCAGGCCAGCGCCACCTGGGCCGGGCGCCAGCCGCCCTTCTCGGCGACCTCCAGGACCGCGGTGATGGTCTCGTCCTCGTTGTGGTCCGCGCGGTTGGTCCAGTCGGGGCTGTCCAGCCGGCCCGTCTCGCCGCGCCGGTACTTGCCGGTGAGCTTGCCGGCCGCGAGCGGGCTCCACGCCAGCACCGCCTGATCGAAGGCGCGGGCCTGCGGGAGCAGGTCGCGCTCCGGTTCCCGCTGCAGCAGGTTGTAGCGCAGCTGCGAACCGGCGAAGACGGTCCAGCCACGGAGTTCGGCGAGTGTGTTGGCCTGCGCGATCTCCCAGGCGGGCCAGTCGGAGACCCCGACGTAGAGCACCTTGCCGGCGCGTACCACGTCATCGAGCGCCCGCATGACTTCCTCGACCGGGCTGAAATGGTCCCGCGCGTGCACCCAGAGGATGTCGACATGGTCGGTACGCAGCCGGCGAAGGCTGGTCTCCAGTGACCGGAAGAGGTTCTTGCGGTGATTTCCCGCCGAGTTCACATCGCCGTCACGGGTCGCGCAGGTGTACTTGGTGGCCAGGACGAATTGCTCCCGGCGGCCCTCGAGCAGTTCACCGAGAATCGTTTCCGAGCTGCCGCCGGTGTAGATATTGGCGGTGTCGAGGAAATTGCCGCCCGCATCCGCGTAGGCCTGGAGAATGCGGGCGCTGGTGTCCTTGGCGGTGCCCCAGCCCCAGTCCTCGCCGAAGGTCATGGTGCCCAGACTCAACTCGCTCACCCGCAGGCCGGTCTTGCCGAACAGTGTGTAGCGCACCGTGTTCCCCTTCGGTCAGGCCGTGCCCCGGATCGAGTGCTCTGTCCGGTGATCAAGCTGCAGTGGCGGTCCGTACGGCAGACGCTATGCGCTGGAGCGCACTTCAGCGCACGACCGCCGCTGCGTGGCGGGGGCCTGACACCCGACTGCCAACCTCCCTGCCAACGCGGCTACCTGGCCGTATGAGGTGCAAGGGTCTTTGTCAGCGCCGGGCCGCCCGGGTCTCCCCCCGTGGCTCGTGCGGTCCGGTGCGTCAGTCGCCATCGCGCTCTGGGAGGAAGACCATGAAGACGCTGTGCCGTGCGTTCATCGCCGGAGTTCTCACGCTCGCCCTGGGCGGCCTGGTGGCGCCCGCCGCCTCCGCCGCCCCGGCCGGTGTCGCGGGCACCCGGGCCACCACGGTGTCGGCCGCGCTGAGCTGCCGTGCCGCCGACAACCACAGCGAGATCGCCGCGAAGTTCATCTCCCGCTGCAAGAAGGGGTCGATCCGCAGGGAATTCCCCAGCGACCGGCTGTCCCGTTCCCTCGGCCAGATCTACGACGGGAAGCTGAGGGGTGACCAGGACGACGTCAAGGCATGGAAGCTGCTGAACGACCGCCGGTTCGACAAATGAGCAACCGGTGAGAAATCGGCCGGCCGCGGGGAACGGATAGCTGCGAGCCCTGCGGCCGTACGAACCGACCGCGACGGCGCGAAGCCGACACCGACCGGGCAAGGAGTCCGCCATGACCGGCAGGAACATTCCCCATGTGGCGATCGTGCTGATGGAGGCACACTCCGACGCGGCCGGCCGGCCGCCGCTGTTCCAGGAGAATTTCCTGCTGGTGCATGCGCCGGACGAGAAGACCGCGCGGGAGCGGGTCGAGCGGCGGGCCCAGGAGGCCGAGACCAGTTATCGCAACGACCGCGGCGAGACCCTCACCTGGCGGCTGCGGACGATCGTCGACGTCAAGGAGGCCGAGGACACCGATCTGACCGAAGACGCCGATCTCTACACCCGGCACTTCCGCGACTACGCGTCCTACGAGAGGTTCGAGCCGCTGCTCTCCGGTGAGGAGATCTGAGCCGGCCCACGCCCGGCCCGACCCTCGCCGCCCACCCAAGTGGCCCGCCCCGCCTTGCCGGGACGGGCCACTTCCCGTATGCGGCTGCGCGAATGGCCCGTTCAGGTGGCTGGGCTCACGTGGCGGAGATCGGGTGCAACGCACGGTGAACCGAGTCGCCGGCGGCCGCTACGTACAGGGCGTCACCGGATGCCATCTGTGGGAGAACGCATGACACACGACACGATTGCCCCGCCTCCCGCGGGGAAGCGCGACAACCCCTCGCCGGCCACGGTGCTGGGCACCGAGCTCGCCCGGAACCGCCGGGGGTTCGTGCCCTGGTACCACCTCCTCGCGCCGGTCATCATCACCGTCCCGCTCTTCCTCGGGTCGCTCGGCTCCTCCGAGGCCAAGGCGGGCCAGACCTTCGAGGTGTTCCGGAATGTGACGCTGGAGTTCTGGGGCGTGCTGGTGCCGATGACGGCGGGTCTGGCGGCGGCGCTGTCCGTCCGCGCCGACCAGGACGCCTGGCGGCTGCTCCTTTCGTACGGCGTGCCGCGCGGACGCTACTTCGTCGGCAAGGTGGCCGCGCTGGGAGTGCTCGGCTTCCTCTCGTCCACGGTGCTGCTGGTGATGCTGTCGCTCGGCGCGATGCTCAGCGGCAAGTTCCCCGACGCCATGGGCACGGTCGTCGCCGCGGTCTATCTGCCGTGGCTGGTGGGGCTGTCCATGACGGCGCTGGCGGTGCTGGTCGCGGTGATGTGGGGCATGGGGCCCAGCATCGGAGTGGGCGTTGCGGGCCTGCTGTCCGGGGCGCTCATCTCGGACAAGGTCTTCTGGTACGCGGTGCCGTTCGCCTGGCCGATGCGGGTGGTGCTGCCGCTGGCCGGGATCGGGCCCAACGGCGTACCGCTGCCGAAGGACAGTCCGGTCACCGACCCGTCGGCCATCCCCCTTGCCATCGGCCTCGCCGCCGTCCTGACGGTGGTCCTGCTGTTCGTCGGCAGCCTGCACATGAGCCGTAAAGAGATCTGACGCATGAGCCACCTGACTCACCTGAACCACCTGAACCACGTGAGCCACCTGAACCACGTGAGCCGTAAGGAGATCTGACCAGTGCGACACGAAGTCGCTCCCGAAGAGCGGGCGATCTGTGAGGAGTTGGAGTGAACAGATCGTCCCGGGCCAGTGTCCAGGCCCGTCCCCACGCTCGCATGCGTCGCTGGCAACGGCGGGGTGTGAAGCCGAGCGGGAAAGCCCAAGAGCGGTCCAGGCCATCGGACAGCCACAGGTGAAGGGGAAGGATGGACGGGCGAACGCGAGTGAACCCTTGATGACGTCCCGTTATCTCCACGCCGCGCAGATGGCGACGTAATCGGCGGTCATAGGGCCTGGCGCGGAAGAGCGCGATGCGACCCCCTCAGTTGGTCAGGAGGGGAGCGGACACCGCAGGCCCCGGGATTAAGAGGGCGCCCACCCCATCCGTATCTCAGAGGAGTGGAACGTGGAAACCCCGTTGGAGTCCGGGCGACGCCCGGTAAGCCGGAGGCAACGAAGGCCCAACTCTCCAGCGGGACAGGATGATCCGAGAAGCGAATGCCGGCAGGGCGAAAGCCCGGGGGAAAGCAGCGGAGTACCGCTGCATAACCCGCCGGATACGGGACTTGTGCCCGGCCCGAAAGGGAGCCCACGCGGATCAGGTAGGCCTGTGAAGAAGAACTGTCTGGAAACCAGAACTGAGGGAAAAGTTAGATGCCGGAGGAAGGTATGACCGTAGACGTTCAGGCGACCACGTCCGCCTCTCCGGTGAACGGACCCGAAGACTACGCGCAGGCATGGAGCAGTATTGACTGGTCCCAGGCCGAAGCGTCCGTACGGCGACTTCGACAGCGAATCTTCACGGCAGCGCAGGCGGGGGACCTGAAGAAGGTCCGAAACTTGCAGAAACTCATGATGCGATCACGCTCAAATACCCTCGGCGAGTTCCATCCGTCCCGGAAAGACAAGTGTGTTTGGCGACCGGGTAACCGGGAGCTACCTCCACAAGTTCAACTGGACCAGAGTTGAAAGGCATGTGGCCGTCAAGGGGGCTAACTCCCGAGACGATCCAAGTCTAGAGATCTACTGGGCGAACCGCGCACGTAAAAAAACTGGCAGCCGTATCGGACAGAATGTCGGTCACGCTGGCAGCCCGCCAAAAAGGGGTTTGTGCTCTGTGTAAACAGCCACTGATCTCTGGTGCCGAGTACGAACCTGACAGTCCCCGTGAATGGGCAACCTGGTTCTCGGCATCCATGAAGCTGCTTCACAAGCATCACTTCGTGTATAGGCGGAATGGCGGATCGGACGATGGGACCAATCTTCGCCTCGTACACGCTGAATGTCACCGTCAGCATCACGCTGGAGATCACAGGAAGGTCGAGCAAGTATGAACGCTGATCGCAGCCCAAGGGGCCCGCTTGAGCCGGATGCGGTGAACAGCCGCACGTCCGGTTCTGAGGGGGCCGGGGCATGGCAACATGCCCCGGCTACCCGACTGACCGCGATGACACCGGGATACTCCGGCATGCCGACCGGCCAGATGCCGACGGCACTCAAGATCCGTCAGCTGCACAAGCATTACGGCGCGCACCGCGCCCTGGACGGCGTGGATCTGACGGTCCAGGTCGGCGAGGTCTACGGCCTGCTCGGGCCGAACGGCGCCGGCAAGACGACCCTGATGAAGGCGCTGCTGGGGCTGCAGCGGCCGACCTCGGGCAGCATCGAGATCTTCGACCGGCCGGTGGGACGGCAGTCGCTGGCCGATGTCGGCGCGCTGATCGAAGTCCCGGGCCTGTGGCCGACGTTGACGGCCGACGAGACGCTGAAGATCCATGCCAAGCTGCGCGGGGTGCCGCAGGAATGGATCGAGCCGGCGCTGCGTCTGGTCAAGATGACCGATGCACGCAGCCGCAAGGTCGGGGCGTACTCCCTCGGTATGCGCTGGCGGCTGGGGATCGCCGTCGCACTGCTGGCCAAGCCGCGGCTGATCGTGCTGGACGAGCCCACCAACGGTCTGGACCCGGTGGGTATCCGAGAGATGCGCAAAATCATCCGCTCCCTGGCCGGGGAGGGCGTGGCGGTGCTGATCGCCAGCCATCAGCTGGCAGAGGTCGCCCAGGTCTGCGACCGGGTGCAGGTGCTGGTCGCCGGGCGCACCCGCTTCGAAGGACCGCTGGCGGGGCTGGCCCTCGACGGGGATGTGGAGGCCGGATTCTTCCGGCTGCTGGAGACCGCGGATACGGCGATCCGCTGATGCGGGATCCGCGATGGCCCCTGCCCGGCGGCCCCGGTGGCGAGCGCCACCCGGGCCGCCCGGACGGCCCTCCGCAGGGCCGTCGGGCAGGGCGTCAGCAGGCGCGTGCCGGGACCGGATGCGCCAGGCCCCAGCCGGCGGCCAGCGTGAGCAGCTCCGCCCGGCCGGCGACGCCGAGGTCGTCGTAAAGACGTCGGATGCGGCGGTACATGGACCGCTCGGAACAGTAATGGCGCCGCGCGATCTCGGACACGGTCGCCGACGTACAGAGGACGTGCAGCAGTTCCCGGTCGCAGTCCGGCAGCTGGGGCGATGGCGGTTCGTGCGGCGGTGGCGGATCGTGCGGTGCCGGCGGATCGTGCGGTGGCCGGGGGGTGCGGAGCTGTTCGGGAACGGAAGCCGGATCGGGGGCGGTGCCACGAGCCGGTTCACAGGCCGTGTCGAGCGCCGACCGGGCCCTGGCGACGGGATCGGCCAGGGCGGGAGCCGGGAGCCGTAAACCGTGCGACCGGGCGCCCGGTGCGAGGGGGGATTCCCAGCCGGGGTGGCCGCGGTCGTGCACACCATGATGGCCGCCGTGACCGCCGTGGTCGCCCGGGACGGACCGGAGCCAGGTGGCGGAGCCGTCGACGGAGCTTGCCACGCGGTGCGCCCGGCATTGCGCGTACAGCATGTCGATCTGGCGTTCCCCGGGGATGGCGAGGTTGAGCACAAAGTTCGCGCCGGAGCGGATGGCGTAGTACGTCTGGTGGCCCGAGACATCGTTGGTGACGGCGACGAGCAGCGCGAGGGGATGCCGGATCCGTACGGCGCGCAGCCCCTCGGCCTGGAATTCGCTGGTGACGGGCATCAGGACGGGCAGATCGAGGGCGATGCCGGGGGCGGTGAGATCCGCGTCCTCGACGAAGTCGACACGGTCCAGTCCGGGACGGAGTCCGCTGAGCGGGGAGTGTGGCGATTCGAATTGTGCGCGCAGGCCGCACTGGGCCAGGAGATGGAGGCCGGTGGCTGACGAGGCGTGCTGATGCTGTTGCATGGTGGTGCCCCCCGTTTGTTGCGTTCGTGCGGTGTTTCCTTTGGTGGTGCGTGGGCCGGGCGGCTCGGGTCAGTGAGCGGCGCGGCAGAGCTTGAGGGTCTTGCTGAGCAGGGAGCCGAGGCTCACTTGGTCGCCGTCGTCGCCGGAGGCACGCAACGGACCGATGTCACGGTATCCGGCATTACGGGCACGGTCGTTGAGAGCGTAGGTGGTGCCGTCGGGGGCGGTGAAGACCGCCTGGTTGTCCTTTCTGCATTCGGCAGTACCGTGGTCGACCTTGAGCGGCCAGGTGTAGCCGAGGTTCTTCTCGCTCATCTTCTGCTTGGCGGCGGTCGGGCTGGGAAGCGGGACGGGGTCGGTGGTGTGCGGTTCGCTACGGCCGCCGCCCCCGCAGGCGGTCAGGCCCAGCAACGCCAGCCCGGCCAGGGCCGAGACCACGGCGGACCGGGCGTGCGGGCCCCGCGGGGTGTGCCGGGATCGTCGGGTGTATGCGCTCACTTGTTGGCTACCTCGCTGTCCGAGCTGTCTGAAATGGCTGAACTGGCCGAACTGGCCGAATGTGAAGAATCGGCGCGTTCTGGAGTGTTGGTCTTTCCGTCGGCGCACAGAAGCGCGGCATAGCCGTCTTCGAGCGACGGCTCGACCGGGCGCGCCCCCGCGGGCGGGTTGGTGGTGACGATGCGGTATTCGGGTCCCTCGGCGGTGGTCAGCGCGCTCACCACCTCGGCGCCGGGCGGCGGTCCGGCCGCCTTGATGACGTAGGTGCACCCCGCGGCCTGGCTGACCAGCGCGGCCGTGGTGTCGTGGAAGACCAGCCGGCCCGTGGTGAGAACGGCCACCTCGGGGCAGGTCTGGGCGACGTCGTCGAGGATGTGGGTGGACAGCAGCACGGTACGGCCGCCGCCGAGACCGGCCAGCAGGGCGCGAAAACGCATCCGTTCGTGCGGGTCGAGTCCGGTGGTGGGCTCGTCGACGATCAGTACGGACGGGTCGCCCATCAGCGCCTGAGCGATGCCGACCCGGCGCTTCATCCCGCCGGAGAACCCGGCCAGCCGCTCGTCCGCGCGCTCCTCCAGAGCGACCTCGGCGATCTTGGCCTCGACCTGGGCGCGGCGGGTGCGCTTGTCGCGGATGCCCTTGAGAACGCCGATGTAGTCGAGGAACTCACGGGTCGTCAGATCGGGGTAGAGGGAGAGCTCCTGCGGGAGGTAGCCGAGGGTGCGTTTGACGGCGGTGAGGCCGTGGCTGGTGGACAGGTCGTGACCGGCGACGGTCACCCGCCCGGAAGTGGGCCGCAGTACGCCGGTGAGGATGCGCAGCAGCGTGGTCTTGCCCGCGCCGTTGGCGCCCAGGAGTCCGACGGTGCCGCGCTCGATATGCAGATCCACGGCGTCCAGCGCGCGGCGGCCACCGGGGTGGACCTTCGTCAGTCGCTCAGTGGTGATGTTCATGATGCTCCGTGTCGGCGTAGTCGGGCGACGAGATGGCCGAGGGCGTAGCAGGCCGCGGCCATGGCCAGGACGAGGACGAGGTTCAGCAGCGCGGTGGCGTCGGTGGCGTCGGGGCGCAGCGGGCCGGTGCCCTGCCGGTTGGCCCAGACCTCGGGGGCGTGCGCCCAGGCGACCAGCGGATAGCCGCCGAGCGGGGACAGGACCGTGCCGGTGGCGGTGGGCAGCGGGGAGAACCGCGGCGGGAAGTGCAGGGCCCACAGCCACACCACGACCGTGACGGCGCGCGCCGCGGCGACCGGCATCAGCACCCCGAGCAGGCCGGCGAACGCGGTCACCAGGAGCGCGGCGGGCAGTACGGCCACCACCAGGGCGACCGCCGCCGAGGCCAGCGGGGCCGCCGAGCCGGCCATCGCCGAGATCACCGCTCCGTAGAGGAGGAAGAGGACGACGACCGGTGCGAGAGCGGTGAGCAGGGGGCCGATCAGGGTGCCGGCCGTGCGCGGCAGCAGGCCGGCGGGGGTGGCGGTCAGCAGCTCGGGCATGCCGCGCGCCTCGAGGGAGCGGCGCAGCCGGTCGGTGAGCGCGAGGCCCACGCCCAGGGTGCAGAGGGTGTTGACCAGGACTGCGGCCGCGCCGCATCGGGCCGCCGGGTCGCTGTGTCCGGTGACGACGGGTGAGGTGGCGGCGAGCAGCAGGCTCAGCAGGGCCAGTGGCAGGACGGCGGCCCAGACGGCTTTACGCCGGGCAGCCATCAGGGCTTCGTAGCGAAGGGTCCAGATCAGGGCGGTCATCAGGCCTCCCCGGGGCCGAAGCCGCCTGCGGTGCCCAGCCGTGCGCCCTGGCGGCCGCCGGGCCCCAGGGCGCGCAGCGCCAGCGCGGTCAGCCAGCCGCCGGCCACTATCGCGGGCACCGCCTGCGCGGCCCCTTCCGGGACCACCCGGTCGATCAGCAGGAGCTTGGCCAGTACGGTCGCGACGACCAGTCCGGTGGCGGGCGCGGCCGAGCCGAACCGTACCGTTGCCCAGACCGCGCAGCCGGCGAGCAGCACGGTCAGCCCGGCCGGCTCGACGAGGGTGACGGCGAGGTCGGGGCGATGGCCGGTGGCCGCCAGCGCGGCGGTCACGGCCAGGATGGCGGCCGCGGTGACGACGGCGGGCCAGGCCAGGCGACGGGCTACGGTGCGGGCGTAGGCGGTGGGCAGCGACAGATGGAGCTCGGCCATCGGCTCCCGGGCGACCACGGCCGCGCAGGCCAGGGCCGCGGCGGTGGGCGGCGCGCAGGTCACCAGCGCGCGGCCGAGCAGCATTCCGTCGCCCGTGCGCGCGGCCGTCGCCGCGTAGGCCACGAGGGCCGCCAGGACCGGCAGCACGGATGCCTGCCGCCCACAGCGGCGGACCTCGTGGGGCCACCAAGTCGCAGCGGTCATTGCACACTTCCTCCCATGCGGTCCCGCGGCAAGCGGGCGGTACGGACAGTACGTAGCGTCCCGGCCCGCTGCGGTTCACCTGTGCGCGGAGGAGCAGGGGACCCGGCTATTTTGCGGAGGCCGGGCCGCCGGACGGGCGCATGGCCGTGGCGGCCCATGCCAGGAGCGCAAGAGCGGCCACCAGCGTCCATGGTGTGGTCGACAGCAGTGTGCCGAGCACGCTCTGGAGCGGTGTGGTGAACATGCCCTGCGGCCCGCTGAGCACGCCGAGGATCCACAGCGTTCCGCCGGCGGCCGCGCCCACGGCCGGGGCGAACCGTACGGACAGCGCGAGCGCGAGGGACGCGGCCAGCAGCGATTCGCCGAGCCAGCTCGCCACCACCGTCCCCCATCCCGGCCCCTCCACCAGCGCCGAACAGGCCAGGGCCAGCGCCATGTCGACGCAGAGCACCACCGTCAGCCGGGCCAGGAACACCGCCGCGGGCGGCACCGGCAGGGTGAACAGCAGCTCGCGCCGGGGGTCGCGGCGGGGCGAGGCCACCAGCAGTGCGCCGAACAGCATCAGCAGGACGACGACGCCGCCGAACACCCGGAGTACGAGGCGTTCCTGGGTGAAGGTCGAGGCGAGCAGCGCCGCGCCGACGATGCCGAAGGCGCTCAGCGGCGCCCAGATCCGGGGCAGCAGGGCGGCCTGGCGCAGCGCCAGCAGTCCGGCCAGCCGCCAGGGCGCGGCGAAGCCGCGGGCCGGCCGGAAGCCGCGGGCGGGCCGTGGGGCCGCCACGGTCTGCGGGGCGGCCCCCTCCTGGTCGGCCGCTGCCGGCGCAGGCCCCATGAGGACGTCGAACGAGGGGACCGCGACGGACTGTTCCATGGCATCCGTCCGCGCCGCTTCACCGATGTCCTGCCACACTGCCATCCGCGTACGGCAGTCGAGGCAGTCGTCGAGGTGCCGCTGATGCTGCGCGGGGAGCGCTCCGGGGCGGGAGAGACGCGCCAGGGCGTCGTCCGCGAGGTGAGGTGTCATCGTCGTCCCGATCCTTCCAGCCGCGTGGCGGCGAGCATGGTGCCCAGCCGCCGTCGCGCATGGGACATCCGGCTTTTGACGGTGCCCACCGGGATGGCCAGCACGGTGGCCACTTCCGGGTAGGCCAGGTCCTCGACCAGCACCAGCACAAGGACCTCGCGCAGATGTTCGGGAAGCGCCCGCACCGCTGTCAACAGGGCCGTGCGGTCGGCGTCCCGCACGATCTGGTCCTCGACGCTCGGCGCCGGGTCCGGCACATCGTGCGCCTCGGCGAGATCCGTCAGCTGCGGCCGCGATTTCCGCAGCTGATTGTGGGCCTGCCGTCTTGCCACGCCCAGCAGCCAGCCCCGTACCGAGGAATCACCGCGGAAGCCGCCCGCCGAGCGCCACACGGCCAGCCACGTCTCCTGCAGGACCTCTTCCGCGACCCCCTGGTCCGAGGTGAGTCTGCGGATGAGGCGGAGCATGGCGGCGGCATGCCTCTCGTAGAGGGTCCGCAGGGCTGTCTGGTCGCCGCGGGCGACGGCGGTCAGCAGAGCTTCGTCCGAACACACACCAGGTACGTATCCAGGAATCCGGGATCGGTTCACGGATTCACCAAGATGATCTGGTGTACGACCGAATTCGGCCACGACTGCCGCGCTCCCGCTCTTCTGCCGCGGAACTGCCAAGACTGCCAAGCCTGATCAGATCGGTTGAACAGCCGCGAATGTCCGTGATTGCGTAAAGCCCGGATCGCGATCCATGAACGTCCATTCGATTTCAACGGAGGACACGATGGGAATCAACGGCCCCGCTCAGCCGCAGGACGACGGCCTGTTCGACCTCGACCTGGAGATCGGCGTGGAGAAGTCCGTCGCCGGCCCCGCCGTCACGAGCATCTCCTACTGCACCCCCGGGTGCACCAGCGACGGCGGCGGCTCCGGCTGCAGCCACTGCTGCTGACCTCACCGGCCGGTGGGGCGGGCGGGCGCTCGCCCGGCCCCACCGGCCGTTCGCGTCGGTGCAGGGCCAGCGAGATACGGGGGAGCCATGGGGGAAGCACACACACCGCACGCGCCGTTCGCGGCGCGGGACATCTTCTTGCTGCGCGCGCCGTTGGCGCCGGGCGCGCCGGGCCTGCCCCTCCCCCAGGAGGGCGGCCCCCAGGACCTCGACGCCTGTGCCGCGCTGCTCATCTCGGTCACCGAGAACCCGGCGCTGAGCGAGGCGCTCGACCTCGCCTCCCCCAGCCTCAGCGCCCTGGTCCGCCGGGTCGCCGAGCGCGGCGCCGGCGGAATCAAGGCCGGTCAGCTGCGCCGCGGCGCGCTCGCCGTGCTGCGCTACGACATCCGGATGCGGACCCGGCCCACGCCCTTCGGCCTGTTCGCCGGTGTGGCGACGGGCAGGTTCGACGCCACCGCCAAGGTCGAACGCGGACGTGCGCACCGCACCCGCACGCACGCCGATATGCAGTGGCTCACCAGGGTCGGCCACCGCCTCGAGCGCGATCCGGCCGTACTGGCCGCGCTCACCGTGCAGGCCCACCAGGCTCTGGTCTGCGCCGGGGACCGGCTGGTGCTCGTCTCGCCCTCCACGCAGGGCGTCGCCCCCGGCGAGAGCGGCGAGGGACGTTCCTCGGTGTCCGTACGCAGGACTCCGGTCGTGGCGCGGGCGGTCGCCGAGGCCGTCGAGCCGCTGCCGTACGAGGAGTTGGTCCGCCGTACCGCCGCGGCCTTCCCCACGGCCCCGGTGGACCGGATCCGTGCCCTGCTCGCGGAACTCGTACGCCAGGAGATCCTGATCACCGACCTGCGACCGCCCCTGGACGGCGGCGACCCGCTGCGGCATCTCCTCGGGCTGCTCGCCCCGGTTGCCGGGCCCCGCGAGGAGACCCGCCGGATCCGCGAGGCGCTGCTGGCCCTCGATCGTGAGCGACGGGCGTACGACGACCTGCCCGTCGGCGACGGCCGCGCCGCGCTGCGCCGCCTGCTGGCGTCCGCCCGGTCCCTCGAGCCCGACGACACGCCGCTGCACATCGACACCCGGCTGGACACCGAGCTGCGTCTGCCGTACGCGGTGCGCGAGGTGGTCGAGGCGGCGACCGGCATGATGTGGCGGCTCTCGCGCCCCAAGCTCGGACTGTTCGCGCTGCGCGACTACCACCGCCGCTTCCTCGATGCCTACGGGGCCGACCGGCTTGTGCCGATCCTCCAACTCCTCGACGACTCCCGGGGGTTGGGGGCACCGGCGGGTTACGGCTGGCCCAACAGCGAGGCCGCGCCGGTGCCGCCCGACGATCCGCGTACCGCCCGCCGCGACCGCGCGATGGCCCGGCTGGCGGCCGCCGCGCAACGGGACGGGCGGCGCGAGGTCGTCCTCCAGGACGCCGACCTGGAGGAGCTGTGCCATGACCGCGCCGACCCCGCGGACCTGCCCAACTGCTGCGAGGTGACGGTGCAGGTCGTCGCGCCCTCGACGGACGCGCTGGCCGGCGGGGACTTCCGGGTCTTCCTCTCGCCGTCGCCCGGCTCGCACCGGGCGGGCGCCACCTTCGCCCGGTTCGCCGACCACCACCCCGGCCGGCGGGACGCGTTCGCCGCGCTGCACCGCGACAACCCGGTGCACATCGAGGACGCCCTCCCGGTCGACCTCGCCTTCCGCACCCGTTCCGGGCGGGCCGCCAACCTCGCCCACACCATCCCGGCCACCGGCCGCCGGATCAGCGTCGGTGTGCCCGACGCCCCCGGCATCGAGGAGCTGCGCCTGTCCGACATCGGCATCGGCGCCACCTTGGACCGGCTGACCGCCGTCCACCTGCCCACCGGCCGCGAACTGGCCCCGGTGCTCGGCAACATGGTCAGCGCCCCCGCCCAGGCCCCCAACGCCATCCGGCTGCTGTGGGAGATCGGGCTCGAGGGCCAGCGGCTGTGGGAGCCGTGGAACTGGGGCCCGCTCGCGGATGCACCGTTCGTGCCACGGGTACGCCACGGCCGGTTCGTGCTGGCCTGCGCCGTCTGGCGGCTGGACGAGGTCCGTACGGCGGCCGAGCGGCTCCGTACGGCGGGGGGCGACGCGGGCGGGGCCAGGTGGGCGCGGGTGGTCGCGGACTGGCGGGAGGCCTGGGACGTGCCGCGCCAGATCCTCGCCGTCACCGCCGACCAGCGCCTGCTGCTCGACCTCGACCTCACCTGGCACCGCGAGCTGCTCCTCGACCAGGTGCTGCGCCATCCCGACCTGATGGCGCAGGAGGTGCCCGGTGAGTACGAAGGCCGGCCGGCCGGCCCGCTCGCCGGTCATGTCTGCGAGCTGGTGGTCCCGCTGGTCCGCCGGGAAAGCGGCGTACCGCGCCGCCGCCCGTACACCGGCCGCCTCCAGTCCGGCCGCGCCGCGCACGGCCTCGGCGGCAACTGGCTCTACCTCAAACTGCACGGCTCCGCCCGCGCCCAGGACGACCTGCTGCGCGACCATCTGCCCCAACTCATCGCTCTGGCAGGCGAGTTGGGTGCCGACGATTGGTTCTTCATCCGCTATACGGACGACGGCGGTCACCATCTGCGGCTGCGGCTGCACGGCGCGGACCCGCGCGAGGTGTGGGGCACGCTGACCCCCGAGGTCGGCCGCCTCCTCCAGCGGTGGCAGCGAACGGGACTGCTGCGCAGCCACAGCCTCGCCCAGTACGACCCGGAGACCGAGCGGTACGGCGGCCCGGCCGCCCAGCAGCCGGCCGAGCGGGTCTTCCGGCTCGACAGCGAGGCCGCTCTCGAACTGCTGCGGCTGGCCAAGGCCCCGGACAACGACTACGACGTCGACGATCTGGCCGTCATCTCCTGCGCCGCCCTCGCGCACGCCTTCGGGCCGCCCGCACCCGGCAGTCCGCCGGCCACCGACGACTGCGACGGGGACGGCGCCGCGGCCTGGCTGTCGATGACCGGATCGCGGCGCGACCTGCCCGCCGAGTTCCGGACGAACGCCGCCCGGTGGCGCCGCATCATCGACCCGTACGGCGGCTGGCCCGGCCTCCTTGCGGACCCGGCCGGCGCCCGGGTCCTGGCCGCGCTGCGCCCGCGGGACGAGGCGGTATGCCAACTCGCCGACCACGTAAGGCAGTCGGGCGCCACACCGGAAGGCCGGGTCGTCGGCAGCCTGCTGCACATGGTCTGCAACCGGCTGTTCGGCGGCTCCGGCGCCCGGGAGCTGACCGTGCTGGGCATCGCCCGCGGCGCCGTACAGGACCATCTCAACCGCCGGAGGCACCAGCTGTGACCACAGCCACCCTGACGGAGGGGACCATCGCCCTGGTCGCCGAGCGGCTCGCCGACCCCGAGCACACCGCCGCCGTGGCCTCCCACGAGGACAACCGCGACCCCGTGTACGACGCCGTGATGTGGGGCCCGCTCACGCTCGCCAACGGCCTGCCGGGCACCGCCCTCCTCTACGGCGAACTGGCCCGTACCGACGACTCCTGGCGTCCGGTGGCCCACCGCCACCTGGCGGCCGCCGGCCAGGTCATGGCGTCGGCGCCCGGCCGGGGCCTGTTCTCCGGGCCGGCCGCACTGCTGGCCGCCGCGCAGACCTGCGCCGGGGGCGAGGGGCACTACGGCTCACTGCGGCGCGGGCTGGCCACCTGGATCGCCGAGGACCAGACGCAGCGGCTGCGGGCCTTGGGTATCCGCGCCCTGGAGGGCGGCGCCGGCGTCGACTGGGCCGCGTACGACCTGGTCAACGGGCTGTCGGGGACGGCCCGTCTGCTGCTGGACTCGGCGGCCGACCCGGCGGAGCGCAGCCCGGCGGTGGAGTCGGCGCTCACCGCATCGCTGGAGCATCTCGTCGCGCTGAGCGAGCCCATCCGGGTCGACGGCCACCGCATCCCCGGCTGGTGGGTGCCCCCCGAGCTCCAGATCAGCGACCGCGACCGGGCGGAGTACCCGCGCGGAGATTTCAATCTCGGGATGGCCCACGGGATCAGCGGCCCGCTGGCGGTGCTCTGCTCGGCGTACGAGGCGGGCCGCGAGGTGCCCGGCATGCGCGAGGCCGTCGAGCGCATCGCCGAGTGGCTGCTGGGCTGGACGCTGCGGGACGAGGCGGGCACGTACTGGCCCGCCCGCGCGGGCTGGGACGAGGAGCTGGCGGCGCACCGGCCGCGCGCGCTGTTCACCCGTACCGCCTGGTGTTACGGCACCCCTGGCGTGGCCGCCGCCCTGTACCGCGCGGGCACCGCCCTGGGCCGGCCGCGCTGGCGCGATGCCGCCGTCGAGGCGCTGCGCGCCGCACTGCGCCGGGACGAGTCCCGGTGGGCGATCGAGGGCCCGACCGTCTGCCACGGGTACGCGGGCCTGCTGCGGGTCCTGGCCCGGGTCGCGTCGGCCTCCGGAGACCCGGGACTGTACGCCGGACGCGAACGGTTGGCCGGCAAGGTGCTGGGGTGCGCCGACGACGCGGCGCCCTTCGCCTTCCGCCACCTCATGCGCTTCCCGGCCGCCGCCCGCTCGCGCGTCCCGCACCGGGCGGTGAACGTCGCGGGCATGCTGGAGGGCGCCGCCGGCGTCGCCCTCGCCCTGCTGCCGGTCGGCGGCGATCCGCTGCCCTGGGACCGCTGCCTGGGGCTCGCATGAGCCGGGAGCCAACGAAGGGAGTTGCCATGTCCCCGACGCCGGCCTTCGAGGTGACCGGTCTCGTCGTGCGCTACGGCAAGCTGACCGCCGTCCAGGAGGTGTCCCTCAGCTCGGCCCCCGGCCGGATCACCGCGCTCCTCGGCCCCAACGGCGCCGGGAAGTCCAGCCTGCTCAGGGTGCTCTCGACCGCGGCACGGCCGGACGGCGGCAGCGTACGGATCTTCGGGCATGACGTCCGTGAGGCGCCGATGGCCGCCCGTACGCGCCTGGGGCTGGTCTTCCAGGAGCGCACCCTCGACAAGGAGCTGTCCGTCGAGCGCAATCTGTGGTTCCACGCCCGGCTGTTCGGCATGCAGCGCGCGGACGCCCGCGCCCGGATCGGCCTGATGCTGGATCTGTTCGGCCTCACCGACCGCCGCCGGGACCCCGTCGAAGAGCTGTCCGGCGGGCTGTCCCGGCGGGTGGAGATCGCCCGCGCCCTCCTGCACCGCCCCGGTCTGCTCATCCTCGACGAGCCCACCAACGGCCTGGATCCGGCCGCGCGCAGCGCCGTATGGGCCGATCTGCTGCGACTGCGCGACGAGCTGGGCGTCACGGTCCTGTATTCCACCCACTACATGGACGAGGCGGAGTACGCCGACGACATCGTCATCCTGCGGAAGGGCCGGGTGGTCCGGCAGGGCAGCGTCGACCGGCTCAAGAGCAGCCTGGACTCGTCCCGGATCGTGGTGTGCTGCGCGGACAACGACGCCGCCGCCCGTCAGCTGCGCGCCGTGGGCTTCGAGCCGCTGCTCGGGGCCGACGGGGTCACCGTGCACTGCGCCGAGCCCGAGGCCCGGATCGCGGAGGTGGTGCGGGCGCTGGATGTGCCGGGCCTGACCGTGTCCGTACGCCATCCGTCCATGAACGACGTCTACTTGGCCGCCGCCGGGCAGGACGGGCCGCGCGAGCCGTACGGGAGCGCGCGGGAGGAGGTGCGGACACCGTGACCGCAGTGAGCGCCCCCAGCGCCCCCGTCCCGGCCGGGACCGAAGGACGGCTGTCCGTCGCGCTCCGCGCCATCTCCGTGATCGCGCACCGCGATCTGCTCCGCCAGGTCAAGCGGCCGGGCGTGCTCTTCAGTCAGGGCGTACAGATCGTCTTCTTCGTCCTGGTCTACGCCGTCGGCTTCGACGGCATGATCCCCGCCGTGGGCGCGGTCCCCTTCAGCGCCTACGTCTTCCCCGGCATCATCGCCATCCAGGTCGTCTCCATCGGTGTCGCCTCCGGGCAGACCTACGCCTGGGACCGGGAGTACGGCGTGCTGCGCGAACTCCTGGTCGCCCCGGTGCCGCGGATCTGTCTGCCGCTGGGGAAGGTGGCGGCGGGCGCCGGCATGGTGACCGTACAGAGCGTCATCATGCTGGCCTTCTCGCCGCTGATGGGAGTGGATCTGACGGCGGTACGGTTCGCGGCCGCGGTCGGCTGCTACGCACTGGCCGCCACGGTCTTCAGCGTCATCGGCCTCTGTCTGGCCACGGTCATCACCCGGGTCCAGACCCTCCAGGCCACCGTCCAACTGGCCATGTTTCCGATGCTGTTCCTGTCCGGCTCGGTCTTCAGCCCCCAGGACGCGCCGGGCTGGCTGGCGCTGATCATGCGCCTCAACCCGATGACGTACGCGGTCGATCTGGCCCGGCAGACCCTGCTCGGAGGCGGCGGACTGCTGGCGTGGTGGGCGGATCTGGCCGCGCTGGGCGCGATCCTGGCGGCGGTGCTGGTGCTGCTGCGGGTACGGAGCGGGCGGTGAGCGCGACGGACGGCCCGGCGGCCTCCTGGGCGCCGCTACCCGCGCACGCCCGGCCGTTCGGGGCGCCCCTGGACGAGGACGAGGCGGCGGACCGCGTACTGTCCGGGGCGCTGCGGTGGCTCGACGCCCATCTGGAGTGGTTCGCGCCGCACCGCTGGGAGGAATTTCTGCCGCGCCGCCCCTTCCGCCCCGGCCCGCTGCTCGAACTCCTGGGTCTGGTACGTCTGTTGGATCGCTCGGGCCGCCTCCCCAAGGACGCACCGCTGCCGTCGCGCGCCCTGGATCTCGCCGAACACGCCGCGTCCGACCCGGACTTCTCCCGCGGCCTGCGCCGCGCCGACGACCTCTTCCCGTATCACCTCAACCTCATCGCCCTGCTCGAGCTGCTCGGCCGCCCACAGCCCGCCCTGCGGTCGCTCGGCGAGGGGCTGCTGGCGGCGGGCGCCGGGGGCCATGCCCGGCCGTACAAGCCGGTGCTCGGCCGGATCGAGCTGCGCTACTTCCTCGACCGTGGCGGCTTCCCCGCTCCCGCCCCGCTGCCCGACGTAGCCACCCTCTACCGCGAGAGCCTGCCCGCCCTGCGCCCGGACGTCCTCCATCTCACCGAGAGCGAGACCTACGCCCTCACCCATGTGCTGTTCTACGCCACGGACTTCGGCGGCCGCCCTCTCGTGGACCTCCCGGACGAGCGAGCCGGGCTGCGCGAGACCGTACGGGTGCTGCTGGCCGTCCATCTCGCCCGCGGGAGCCTGGACCTGGTGGCGGAACTGCTGCTGTGCGCCACGGCGCTGGGGCCCGGCCCGGACACGCCGACGCACTACGGCTGGACCGCGCCGGCCCGCGCCCAGCGACCGGACGGCGCGGTGCCCAGCCCCGTACACCGGCCCGATGTCCTGGCCCAACTCACCGGCGACAAGGCCGCGGCCTATCTCTTCGGCACCTGCTATCACACGACTCTGGCCTCGGGCCTGGCCGCGGCGGTACGGGCGGAACGGGGCGGCGGGCGGCATGTGGCCGGCGGCCCCCAACTCCCGTGCGCGGCGCCCGAGGAGGTCCGGCGATGGGCCCGGGAAGCGGCCGCGGCCCCGCCTTCGGTGCGCGAGGCCTGGGCGGCGCACCTCACTCCGCTGCTGGTGCTCTGCGTCCAGGCACGCGACCTGGCCGTGCTGGCGGAGGTGTTACGGGCCGCCGAGGCGCTGGGGCGCGGCGACGACCCGGTGGTCCGCTCGGCGGCCGCGTACGTGTCCGCCTCGTCTGCGCGGACCCGCTGCCCCGCCGCCCCGCCGCCCCGCTGACCGCCGGTACGACTTTGCACTCCCCCGGGTGACCGGCGCCCCGATCGCCCTCATACGGGACCGATCCCCCGATATCAACACCACATGATCGAGGACGTGCGCCACCAGCCGGTGTCAGGCCGCATCGCGGCAGACCTCCGGGGAATCCCCGAAACGGCCCTGTGGACCGTCTATCACCGGGCCGCCGAGGCCGCCCGGCCGGACACCGTGCTGCCCGACCCCCGCGCGGTCCAGCTGGTCGCCGAGGTGGACTTCCCCTTCCGGGAACGGCTCGGCGCCGCCCGGCCGTGGGTGGCACAGGCCATGGCGCTGCGCGCTCTGGCCTTCGACGGCGCGGTGCGCACCTTCCTCACCCTGCACCCCGACGGCACCGTGATCGCGCTCGGGGAAGGCCTGGAGACGCAGTTCTGGCGGGTGGACAACGGCCGGGTCCGCTGGATCACCGTCGATCTGACCGATCCGCTGACGCTGCGCAAGCGCCTCCTCCCGCACGGCGCGCGCCAGCGTCTGGTTGCCTGCGATGCCCGCGACAACCGCTGGATGGCGGGCATCGACACCTCCCGCGGGGTGCTGGTGACCGCCCAGGGCCTGCTGATGTATCTGCAGCCCGCCCAGGCGCAGGGCCTGATCGGCGCCTGCGCGGCGGCGTTCCCCGGCGGCACGATGGTGTTCGACAGCGTGTCACGGCGCTTCAGCGCGCGCTCCCGCAACGGGGTACGGGGGCCGGGCGGCCATCGCCTGCCGCCGATGCCGTGGGGCATGGACGCAGCCCAGCGACAGCAGCTGCGCACCGCCCATCCGGCCGTCACCGAGGTCACCGATATCCCTCTCCCCGCCGGCCGCGGCCTCCTCGGCTTCCTCGCCCCGCGTGCCGCGGCCGTACCCCTGCTGCGCGGCGACCGGCCGCTCATCACACGGCTGCGGTTCGGGGCGACGGAGGGCCGCCAGGACCTGTCCGGGGCAGCGGGGGGCTGACGTGCGCCCGCGCACCGGAAATCCGGCCGGGCGGCGGGCTCAGTCCTCGTGGCCCAGCTGGAGGTCGCGTTCGGTGCGGCCGCCGCCGGCCACCTGGAGGACGGTGGCCACCGGCGGATATCCGGCGGCGATCACGGTGTACTCGCCGGCCGAGAGATCCACGAAGCGGAACAGGCCGTCGGGTCCGGTGGTCGCGGTGTCGACGACATTGCCCGCCGCGTCCAGGAGAGTCACCCGCGCGTCCTCCACCGGGCGGCCGCCGCCGGCCCGTACGGTCCCGCGCAGCACCGCACCGCCGGCGAGCTCGATGTCCTGGCGGGTCTCGCGGGACGCCTGGACGGTGACCGGCAGCGCGGCGGGGCGGAAGGCCGGGGCGCTGGAGGCGAGGGTGTACTCGCCGGCCACCAACTCCCCGATGACATAGGCGCCTTCGCGACCACTGCGGGTGGTGGCGACGACCTCGCCGCGTACGTCGGTGAGGGTGACCATGGCGTCGCGTACCGGCGTGCCGTCGCCCGTCGTGACGGTGCCCGCGAGGCGCCCGGCGCCGCCGAGCACCACATCCAGGTCGACCGGCCGCTCGCCGACGGTGACGGTGACGGCCTGCGGCTGGTGCCCGCCCGCGGCCGCGATCAGCACATACGAGCCGGCGCCGGGTGTGCTCAGCGCGTACCGCCCGTCCTCGCCGGTGGCGCCGCGCCCGATCTGCCGCCCGGCGACGTCGATGAGGGTGAGCGCGGCGCGCGGCACGATGCTGCCGTCGTGGTGCTGGACCGTGCCGCACACCGGGACGCCGGCCGAGGTCGCGGGGTAACCGGCGGCGGAGCCATAGCCGTTGGCGGCGGAACGCGCCCGGGGCACGCCGGTCGAGGGGTCCTCGGCATCGCCGTACGGCGCGTGCGAGGTCTGGGGGGCCTGCGATGCATGAGAGGCGTGGGACACCAGTGGTTTCTCTTTCAGGAAGATGGCGAGCAGGAAGCCCACGACGAGCACCGGCACGAGGTAGAGGAAGATCCCCGGCATGGCGTTCGCGTACGCGGCGATGTAGCCGTCCCGCAGTCCGGCGGGCAGGGCGCGCACCAGCTGCGGCGTGAGGGAATCCGGGTCGGGCAGGTGCGCCGACTCCGGTAGTTGATGGGCGAGTTGACCGGCGAGCCGGTTGGCGAAGAGGGTGCCGAAGATGGCCGCGCCGACGCTGCCGCCGATCTGCCGGAAGTAGTTGTTGGCACCGGTCGCGGTGCCGAGGTCGCGGCGGCGTACGGAGTTCTGCACGGCGAGCACCAGCACCGGCATGACGAAGCCGATGCCGAGGCCGAGGATGCCCATCCAGAGGCTGTAGACGCCGCGCGGGGTGTCGCGTTCCATCCGGGACAGCAGCCACATTCCCTCCGCGGCCGCCGCGCAACCGAGGATCGGGAAGATCTTGTAGTGGCCGGTACGGCTGATGAGCCGGCCGGAGACGAGAGAGGCGAGGACGATGCCGCCCATCAGGGGCAGCATCAGCAGCCCGGACTCGGTGGCCGTCGCGCCGTCGACCATCTGCAGAAAGGTCGGCAGATAGCTTGCGGCGCCGAAGAGCGCGATGCCGACGACCGCGCCGACGAGCCCGGTGATGTTGAAGATGGAGTCGCGGAACAGCCGGAGCGGCATCAGCGGTTCGGCGGCGAAGTGCTCGACGGCGAGGAACAGCAGCGCGGTGCCGAGCGCCCCGGCGCCGAGCCCGATGATGACCCGCGAGTCCCAGGCGTACTCGGTGCCGCCCCAACTGGTCAGCAGAACGAGGCAGGTGGAGAAGGCGGCGAGGAGCAGCGCGCCCGCGATGTCCAGCTTGGCGCGGCCCCGGGGCCTGGGGAGCCTGAGGACAAGGGCGATGACGAGGAACGTCAGCACGCCGAAGGGGACGTTGATGTAGAAGCACCAGCGCCAGGAGGCGTGATCGGTGAAGAAGCCGCCGAGCAACGGCCCGGCCACGGAGGCGAGTCCGAAGGCCGCGCCGATCAGGCCCATGTAGCGGCCGCGGGCCCGCGGCGGCACGACATCGGCGATGATCGCCTGGACGCCGATCATGAGGCCGCCGCCGCCGACGCCCTGGACGGCCCGGAACGCGATCAGTTCGTCCATGGAACGCGACCAGCCGGACAGCGCCGAGCCGGCGACGAAGACCAGGATCGCGAAGAGGAAGACGGGCTTGCGGCCGAAGAGGTCGCCGAGCTTGCCGTAGACGGGCAGGCCGATGGTGGAGGCGAGCAAGTAGGCGGTGACCGCCCAGGACATCTTGGGCAGGCCGTGCAGCTCGCCGACGATCTTCGGGAGCGCGGTGGCGACGATGGTCTGGTCGAGGGCCGCGAGCAGCAGCGTCAGCAGCAGCCCGACGAAGATCATCCGTACCCGGCCGGGCCCGAGGGGGACCGTTTCGACGTCATCCGGACCGGCAAAATCCGGGCCGGCAACAGGAGTTGCCGGCGCCTCGGTCCGTTCGCCCCGGTCCGTCAGGGTGGTCCCGCCCACGTACTGCCTCCCTCGTCACACCTGCACCACCGCCCATTTCTCGCATCAGGCGACAACGGCGAACAAGTACGACGAAAGGGGGCGTGCGGGGCGGGAGAGGGCGTCAAGTACGTTGCCCGGGGCGCCTATTGGGCTCCCATCAGGGGTTTCCGTACGGCGCCGACCCAAAGGGCCGGACACCGTGGCGCCACGGAAACCACCCGAACCGGTGACCGCGCTACTTCTCGGTCTCCTTGGCGAGGTTGGCGAGGATCGCGTCGTAGATCCGGCCGAGACCCTTGGGGGCGAAGGTCCGCTCGAAGAAGCCGCCGATACCGCCCGCGCCCTGCCAGGTCGTGGTGACGACGACATTGGCGCGACCCTCGCCCGCCGGAGTGACGACCCAGGTGGTCACCATGGAGGAGTTGCGGTCCTTCTCGACGAGCTGGCCGTCGGTGGGCTCGTCGACCTCCAGCAGGCAGTCACGCACCCGCTTGCTGGTGGCCTGGAGCTTCCAGTGGACGAGGGTGCCCTTGCCGTCGCCGCCCTCGCGGACCTCGTACTCGCTGAAGTGCTCGGGCAGCAGCTTCTGGCGCGTGCCGCTGTAGTCGGCGAGCGCGTCGAACACGTCCTCCGGGTCCGCCGCGATCTCGCGCTGCGTGGTGGCCTCGACCTGACCCATGTGTGTCTTCCTCCAGTAGTCGGCTGCACATCCTGCGGTGCGCCGCCAAGCCAACCACCACTGGGCGGCACGCCCAAAATCCGGGGTGACAACCAACAAGGGAACATATGTTCTATTATCGAGAACGGGGGCTCGACAGGACCCTGAAGGAGGCCCGATGCGCTGGGACAATCTGGGTGAAAGCCCTGCCGCGCTGTTCGGTACGGACGTCGTCAGCCGGACGATCGACACCCCCGAATTCCGTGGCATCACCTTCCATGAGGTACGCGCCCGCTCGATCGTGAACCGCGTCCCGGGCGCCTCCCGGATGCCGTTCGAATGGACCGTGAACCCGTACCGCGGCTGCAGCCATGCCTGCGTCTACTGCTTCGCGCGCAAAACGCACAGCTATCTCGACCTGGACACCGGGCTCGGCTTCGACTCCCAGATCGTGGTGAAGGTCAACGCCCCCGAGCTGCTGCGCCGCGAGCTGACCGCCCGGCGCCGGCGCGGGGAGCACATAGCCATGGGGACGAACGTCGACTGCTATCAGCGGGCAGAGGGACGCTACGGCCTCATGCCCGGCATCATCGCGGCGCTGCGCGACCACGCCAACCCGTTCTCCATCCTCACCAAGGGCACGCTGATCCTGCGTGACCTGGAACTGCTGCAACAGGCGGCCGAGGTCACCGACGTCGGCATCTCCGTCTCCGTCGGGTTTCTGGACAGCGAGCTGTGGCGCACGGTCGAGCCGGGCACGCCCGCGCCCGAACGCCGCCTCGACGTGGTGCGCACGCTCACCGCGCACGGCATCGCGTGCGGCGTCCTGATGGCGCCGGTGATCCCCTTCCTGGGCGACGCCCCGGACCAGCTACGGGCCACGGTCCGGGCCGTCGCGGAGGCCGGCGCCGGGTCGGTCACCCCGCTCGTGCTGCATCTGCGGCCCGGCGCCCGCGAGTGGTTCATGGCGTGGCTGGGCCACCACCACCCGCATCTGGTTCACCGCTACGAGCGGATGTACGCAGGAGGCTCGTACGCTCCGACCTGGTATCAGCGCCGCATCACCCGCCAGGTCCACGAACTCGCCCGGGAGTTCGGCATCGGCCCGTACCGCCCCGGCGAGCACCGCAACGTCCCGTCCACGCCCGCCGCAGCGCCCGCAGGCCCGGCCGATCAGCCGTCCGCGCCCACGCAGTTGACGCTGTTGTGAGCCTCGGGCACGGCCGCCAGGGCGCGCGCCAGACGGTCGCGGGCCGCCGCCTGGGCGGCGATCCGCGCATCGATGACGGCGAGCCGCTCGCGGGCGATCCGCAGACCCTCGGGTGAGGGCGGCGCGGTGGACATATCGCCGTCCAGGCAGTGCGCGAAGCACCGTACGTCCGCGAGCGTGAGGCCGGCGTCGAGGAGATGCCGGATGTTGCGGACCCGGACGGCCGCCCGCTCGTCGTAGTCGCGATAGCCGTTGGCCGCCCGCTCCGAGCCGATCAGGCCCTCGCGCTCATAGTTGCGCAGCGCCCGCGGCGACGCCCCCGTCAGCCGTGTTAGTTCCCCGATCCGCACCGGACCACCTCCGCGGCCGTTCTACCAGGCGGCAGCCGGGCACCCGGCACCCGGCACCGGTCAGCCGACCACCGCGCCCCCGTCGACGGGCAGCACGACCCCGGTCACGAACGATGCGGACGGGGCGGCCAGGCCGGTGATCGCCCAGGCCACCTCCTCGGGCCGCCCGACCCGCCCCATCGGGGTGTGCTCGATCTGCCACTGACGGACGGCCTCGCGCCGCTCCGGGGACCAGCCCTGGTGCAGTGCGATCGGGGTCTCGATCGCGCCGGGTGCGACGGCGACGACCCGTACGCCGCGCGGCGCGAGCTCCACCGCCCAGCTGCGGGTGAGCAGTTCGAGCGCCGTCTTGGTCGCGGCATACACCGAGTTGCCCGGCCAGCCCCGCTGCCCGACCGAGGTGCTGAGGTTCACCACCACCCCACCGGTCCGCTCCAGATGCGGCACCGCCGCCTGGGTCAGCAGCACCGGTGCGACAAGGTTGGTCGCGAGCTGCGGTGCCATCAGTTCCTTGGTGTACCTGCCGAGCGCGCCCTCGCCCACCGTTGCGGCGTTGTTGACCAGCACATCCACCCGGCCGTAGGTCTCGGCCGCGTAGCGCACGATCTCCTCGGGCGCACCGTCCTCGGTGATATCGGCGGCGTACGGCATGATCGCGCCGCCGTCGGGGCACTCCTGTGCCGTCTCCTCCAGGGGAGCGCTGCGCCGCCCGACCGCCACCACCCGCGCGCCTTCGGCCGCGAAGGCGCGGGCGGTGGCCCGGCCGATGCCCGTACCGGCACCGGTGACGATCACGACCCGGGCGGGCGCGGGGTCCTGCATCTTGCGCGTTGCGTGTTCCATGCCGGGAGTCTCGAACCCTGCCCCCAGGGTCAGGGTCAAGCCCCGCCTTCCCGACGGCCGGCGCCATCGCTCCCGGGCGCCTCCTCATGCACCCCCAGCCGCGCCAGCGACGCCGCCGCGGCGGCCGCCAGGCGGGGATGCGGGAGGGCGGCGGTGAGGGTGGGGACCGCGCGGCGGTCGCCCAGGGCGCCCAGGCCCTCGACGCAGGCGAGGGCCACCCGCCAGTAGGGGTTGTGCGGGGTGAGCAGCCGCTCCAGGGTCGAGATCAGGGCCGGTACGGACTGCGGGGCGCGGAGTTCGGCGAGGAGCCGTACGGGGTGCAGGGCGTAGGCGGTGCGCAGCGGGTTGGTGGCGAGGGCGGCCGCGGCGCGGGCGGTGCGCGGGTCGCCCAGGCGGCCCAGGGCGTGCGCGGCGGTGGCGCAGCGGACGGGTTCGCGGTAGTTCAGCAGCAGCACCAGGGTCTCGAAGGCGCGCTTGTCGCCGGCGCAGCCGAGGATGAAGGCCGCGATCTCCCGGGCCCACAGGGGGCGTTCGACGGCGACGAGTATCCGGGCCAGTTCCTCGCGTCCGGCCTGGGTGTTCTTCCGGGCAAGGCCCAGCAGCCGCTCGTAGGCGACCAGATCCTGTGGGGAGCGGAGCTCGGCCCGCACCCGGTCCGTCAACTCGTGGAATTCCTCTTCCATTTGTTGCACCCCTCCCGCCGGGCCGCCCCGGTTCCGCCGACGTGGCCTGCGCCACAGCCTAATGACCCGCACTACCCCTGGCGCTCCGGTTACCCACCGGTTAACCTGCTGGAACGAGCAGCACCCCTGCTCGGGCGGCCGGTGACGCAGCCGCCAGCAAGTGAAGTCGGTTCGAAGTCGGTTCGGCACCGCACAGCACGACATTTCGGGAAGCACACGGCACGGCCCCGGGACAGGGCCCGCCACGGCTCCCGCTCCGCCGGCACTGCCCGCAGTGCTGCGGCTTTCCGCGGCTCACCCGCCGTATCCCCAAGCCGCTGCGCGCTGCGTACGGCCGCGACCGCGCGGATACCCCTCAGTCGTCACTTCTCCCCTGCCCTCAGGGGAACACCCTCTGGAGTCTCGCGATGGGCCCTCAGTCCACCCCAGATCTCTCACCCGACGTTTCTCCGCTGTCCCTCTCCACCGTGGCCGTCGTCGGCCTCGGCACCATGGGCACCGGCATCGCCGAGGTCCTCACCCGGGCCGGCCGCGAGGTCATCGGCATCGACACCGACGAGGCCGCGGCCCGGCACGCCGTCGCCACCCTCGAGGCCGCCACCGCCCGCGGTGTGCAGCGCGAGCGGATCACCGAGCGGGAGCGGCAGGACATTCTGTCCCGTTTCCGTACCTTCACCGATCTGCAGGCCGCCGCGGACGCCGACCTCGTCATCGAGGTGGTGCCCGAGGACTACGAGCTCAAGCGGCAGGTCTTCGGCGCGCTCGACGCCATCGTCCGCCCGGACACCATCCTGGCCACCGGCACCAACGCCCTCTCGGTGACCCGGCTGGCCGCCGACTCCCAGCGCCCCGAGCGGGTGCTCGGCGTGCACTTCTTCAACCCCGCACCGGCCATGAAGCTGGTCGAGGTGGTCTCCTCGGTGCTCACCGCCCCGACCGCGGTCGCGGCCGTCACCGCTCTCGCCCGCGACCTGGGCAAGGACCCCATCGCGGTGGGCGACCGCCCCGGATTCGTCGCCGACGGCCTGCTCTTCGGCTACCTCAACCAGGCCGCCGCGATGTACGAGTCCAAGTACGCGACCCGCGAGGACATCGACGCCGCCATGCGGCTCGGCTGCGGCCTGCCGATGGGCCCGCTCGCCCTGCTCGACCTGATCGGCGTGGACACCGCCCGTACGGTCCTTGAGGCGATGTACGCCGAATCCCACGACCGGCTGCACGCCCCCGCGCCGATCCTGGGCCAGCTGGCCGAGGCGGGGCTGACCGGCCGCAAGGCGGGCCGCGGCTTCTACACCTACGAGGCGCCCGGCAGTGCCACGGCCGTCCCGGACGCCGAGAGCCCGGCCGCCGCCGATGCGTCGGCTGCCGGCCGTACGGTCTCCAGCGTCGGCGTCGCCGGTTCCGGAACGATGGCGAGCGGCATCGCCGAGGTCTTCGCCAAGGCGGGCTTCGATGTGGTGCTGGCCGCCCGCAGCCTGGCGAAGGCGGAGACGGCGAAGGCCCGGATCGCCAAGTCTCTTGGCCGGTCGGTGGACAAGGGCCGGCTGACCGCCGAGGCCCGCGATGCCGCGCTGGCCGCGATCACCCCGGCCGGTTCGCTCGACGCCTTCGCGGACGTCGACCTCGCGGTCGAGGCCGTGGCCGAGGACCTCGAGGTCAAGCAGCAGCTGTTCGCGACCCTGGACAAGGTCTGCAAGCCGGGTGCGGTGCTCGCGACGACCACCTCCTCGCTGCCGGTCGTCGCCTGCGCCCGCGCCACCTCGCGCCCGCAGGACGTCATCGGCATGCACTTCTTCAACCCGGCCCCGGCCATGAAGCTGGTCGAGATCGTCCGTACGGTCCTCACGGCCGACGACGTGCACGCCACGGTCCGTTCGGTGTGCACCAAGGTCCGCAAGCACCCGGTGGACTGCGGCGACCGCGCCGGTTTCATCGTCAACGCGCTGCTCTTCCCGTACCTGAACAACGCGATCAAGATGGTCCAGGAGCACTACGCCTCCCTGGACGACATCGACGCCGCCATGAAGCTGGGCGGCGGCTACCCGATGGGCCCGTTCGAACTCCTCGACGTCGTCGGCCTGGACGTCTCCCTGGCCATCGAGAAGGTGCTGCACGCGGAGTTCCGCGACCCGGGGCTCGCTCCGGCGCCGCTGCTGGAGCATCTCGTCGCGGCGGGCTGCCTCGGCCGCAAGACCGGCCGCGGCTTCCGTGAGTACGCCAAGCGCTGACGGGCGGGGGCACTCCCGGCCACGCGCCGGGGGAACGTGGGGCGGACTGCTGGAGCCTTCGGCCGGCGGTCCGTCCCAGGTCACGGGGGCGCGGCCGGTACCTGATGCCGCGGGCCGAGTAAATATGCAGTACCGTCCCCACATGTCCCAGCCCGCTCGTACGCCGACCTCCGACGCATCCGACACCAGCACTCCAGGCACCCGCCGCGCGGCCGCTCAACGGCTCAAAATGCGCCGCGAACTGTCGGCGGCGGCAATGGAGCTGTTCGCGACCAAGGGCTATGAAGCGACCACGGTCGACGAGATCGCGGCCGCCGCCGGCGTCGCCCGCCGCACGTTCTTCCGCCACTTCCGCTCCAAGGAAGAGGCGATCTTCCCGGATCACGACGACACCCTCGTCCGCGCCGAGGCGGTCCTGGACGCCGCCCCGCCGCACGAGAACCCCCTCGACACGGTCTGCCGCGGCATCAAGGAAGTCATGCGGATGTACGCGGCCTCCCCGGCCGTCTCCGTCGCCCGCTACCGCCTCACCCGCGAAGTCCCCACCCTCCGCGAGGCCGAGATCGCCTCGGTCGCCCGCTACGAACGGCTCTTCACCCGCTACCTCCTCGGCCACTTCGACGAGGGTGCCCACCACGAGGGCGACGACGACCCCCTGCTCGCCGAGGTCGCCGCATCGGCCGTGGTCACCGCACACAACCACGTCCTGCGCCGCTGGCTGCGCGCGGGCGCGGAGGGCGATGTCGAGGCCCAGCTGGACCACGCTTTCGGGATCGTCCGCGAGACCTTCGGCACGGGCATCGGCGCGGGCCGCACCGCCACCGGGGAGGCCGCGGCGCCCGCGACGGTTTCGCGGCAGGGTGAGGTGCTGGTGGCGGTGGCCCGCACGGATGCGCCGCTGGATGAGGTCATGCGGACGATCGAACGGGCGCTGAAGAAGCGGTAGCGGGCGCCCACGGCGGCGGCCCGCATCCGGTGGTACGGCCGCCGCCTTGGCCCTCTGCAGCCAGGGCGGCACAGGGAAAGACCGAGTCGCGGCGGGTGCTCGGCGCGAAAGTGGCGCCGGACCTCCCGGACGCCGAGCCGCTCCTCGATGAACTCGCCGCTCTCTGCGGGCACTTACCCCTGGCACTCGCCCTGGCCGCCGCCCGGATCGAGGAGGACGGCGGCGGCCCGCTGCCCACCCTGGCGGCCCTGCGCCAACGCGCTGACCGCACAACGGAGTTGGGGATGGGCGTGACATTCGAATCCTCCCTGGGCGCGCCGGCGCCCGAAGACGCCCGGATGATGCTGCCGCTCGGGCCGCACACGGGTATCCGCACCGACGCCGGGGCCGCCACCCCTCGTCCGGTACCGGCCTCGGCCCACCGCTCCATTTGAACGATCATCGCTCATCCCGCTCATCTGAACCCCGTGCCACTCAACCGAGAAATTCATGGCACTCAGTGTCTTGTCAGATGGCACGCGGTGTCATACGTTGAGAGTGTCCGGTCGACCGGCGCACGGCACACCTCGTGCACCGGCTGTCCCAGCAACCCTTCGCGGCTGCCCGCCCGGACGCCTGCGTCACAGGCATCACACCGCGCTCACCAGCGCTGCCAGGCATCGCGACCGAGGCCTCCGCAACACCGCGGCGGACGAGGACACGGCGCCACCCCGGCCGAACCGACGGCACCACCCGCACCACCCCCGACGTTCCCTCAAGCCGTTCTTCAAGCGCTTCCCCAAGCTCTCAACTCCGTTCGAGCAGGGGAGACCCCTTCCGCCGGAGGCAATCCGTGAATGAAATCCTGGACGCGATCCTCGCGCCCGACACCACCCGCGACGACTTCGCCGCGCTGACCCTCCCCGAGTCCTACCGCGCGGTGACCGTGCACAAGGACGAGGCCGAGATGTTCGCCGGCGTCCCCAGCAAGGAGAAGGACCCCCGCAAGTCGCTGCACGTCGAGGACGTGCCGGTGCCCGAGCTGGGGCCCGGCGAGGCCCTGGTGGCCGTGATGGCCTCCTCCGTGAACTACAACAGCGTCTGGACCTCGATCTTCGAGCCCGTGTCGACGTTCGGTTTCCTGGAGCGCTACGGCCGCCTCTCGCCGCTCACCAAGCGGCACGACCTCCCGTACCACGTCATCGGCTCCGACCTGGCCGGCGTCGTCCTGCGGACCGGGCCCGGCGTCAACGCCTGGGGCCCCGGCGACGAGGTCGTCGCGCACTGTCTGTCCGTCGAGCTGGAGTCCTCCGACGGCCACAACGACACCATGCTCGACCCCGAGCAGCGCATCTGGGGCTTCGAGACCAACTTCGGCGGCCTCGCCGAGATCGCCTTGGTCAAGTCCAACCAGCTGATGCCCAAGCCGAAGCACCTGAGCTGGGAGGAGGCGGCGGCGCCCGGTCTGGTCAACTCGACCGCGTACCGCCAGCTGGTCTCGCAGAACGGCGCGGGGATGAAGCAGGGCGACAACGTCCTGATCTGGGGCGCGAGCGGCGGGCTCGGCTCGTACGCGACCCAGTTCGCACTGGCCGGCGGCGCCAACCCGATCTGCGTGGTCTCCAGCGACAAGAAGGCGGAGATCTGCCGGAAGATGGGCGCCGAGGCGATCATCGACCGCAACGCCGAGGACTACAAGTTCTGGAAGGACGAGCACAACCAGGACCCCAGGGAGTGGAAGCGCTTCGGGAAGCGGATCCGCGAGCTGACGGGCGGCGAGGACGTCGACATCGTCTTCGAGCACCCGGGCCGCGAGACGTTCGGCGCCTCCGTCTACGTGACGCGCAAGGGCGGCACCATCGTCACCTGCGCCTCGACCTCCGGTTACAACCACGAGTACGACAACCGCTACCTGTGGATGTCGCTCAAGCGGATCGTGGGCTCGCACTTCGCGAACTACCGCGAGGCGTGGGAGGCCAACCGCCTGATAGCCAAGGGGAAGATCCACCCGACGCTGTCGAAGACGTACACCCTTGAGGAGACCGGGCAAGCGGCGTACGACGTGCACCGCAATCTGCACCAGGGCAAGGTCGGCGTGCTGGCGCTGGCGCCCGAGGAGGGCATGGGAGTGCGCGACGAGGAAATGCGCGCGAAGCACCTCGACGCCATCAACCGCTTCCGCAACGTCTGACGCAGCCAAGCGGCTGAACGACGAAGATACGGGTCACACATGACTGAGCGTCAGAAGGATCGTCCGTGGCTGATGCGGACGTACGCCGGGCACTCCACCGCCGAGGCGTCCAATGAGCTGTACCGGCGCAACCTCGCCAAGGGCCAGACCGGCCTGTCGGTCGCGTTCGACCTCCCGACGCAGACCGGTTACGACCCCGACCACATCCTCGCCCGCGGCGAGGTCGGCCGGGTCGGGGTCCCGGTGTCCCATCTCGGCGATATGCGGCGGCTGTTCCAGGACATCCCGCTGGACCAGATGAACACCTCGATGACCATCAACGCCACCGCCATGTGGCTGCTGGCCATGTACCAGGTGGTGGCCGAGGAGCAGGGCGCCGACATCACCAAGCTGTCGGGCACGACGCAGAACGACATCGTCAAGGAGTACCTGTCGCGGGGGACGCATGTCTTTCCTCCGGGGCCGAGCCTCCGCCTGACCACCGACATGATCGCGTACACGGTCAACAACATCCCGAAGTGGAACCCGATCAACATCTGCAGCTACCACCTGCAGGAGGCGGGGGCCACGCCGGTCCAGGAGATCTCGTACGCGATGTCCACGGCGATCGCGGTGCTGGATGCCGTGTTCGCGTCGGGCCAGGTCCCCGAGGACCGCAAGGGCGATGTCGTGGCCCGGATCTCGTTCTTCGTGAATGCCGGCGTCCGGTTCGTCGAGGAGATGTGCAAGATGCGGGCGTTCTCCCGCATCTGGGACCAGGTGACCCGCGAGCGCTACGGCATCGAGAACCCCAAGCACCGCCGCTTCCGCTACGGCGTCCAGGTCAACTCGCTGGGGCTGACCGAGGCGCAGCCGGAGAACAACGTCCAGCGGATCGTGCTGGAGATGCTGGCCGTCACCCTCTCCAAGGACGCCCGCGCCCGCGCCGTCCAACTCCCGGCCTGGAACGAGGCGTTGGGGCTGCCGCGGCCCTGGGACCAGCAGTGGTCGCTGCGCATCCAGCAGGTGCTGGCACACGAGAGCGATCTGCTGGAGTACGAGGACATCTTCGCCGGCTCGCACGTCATCGAGGCCAAGGTGGACGCCCTCGTCGACGAGTGTCTGGCCGAGATCGAGCGCATCCAGGAGATGGGCGGCGCGATGGCGGCCGTCGAGTCCGGCTACCTCAAGTCGCAGCTGGTCTCCTCGCACGCCGAGCGGCGGGCCCGTATCGAGGCCGGTGAGGAGAAGATCATCGGCGTCAACTGCTACGAGTCCACCGAGCCGAACCCGCTCACCGCCGACCTCGATACGGCGATCATGACGGTGGACCCGGCCAACGAGGCGCGGGTCGTCAAGGCGCTGCACGGCTGGCGGGACAACCGTGACGAGACGCGGGCGCAGGAGGCGCTGTCGGTCCTGAAGAAGACCGCGGCGGGCGACGCCAACCTCTTCCCGGCGACGCTGGAGTGCGTGCGGGCCGGCGTGACGACCGGCGAGTGGTCCTGGGCGCTGCGGGATGTCTTCGGTGAGTTCCGGGCGCCCACGGGTGTCTCCGGCGCGCCGCTCGCCGTCACGGCCGAGGCGGGCACGCCGCTCGCAGTGGTCCGCGAGAAGGTCGCCAAGACCGCGGCCGATCTCGGCAGCGGCAAGCTGCGCCTGCTGGTCGGCAAGCCCGGCCTGGACGGGCACAGCAACGGCGCCGAGCAGATAGCGGTACGGGCCCGGGACGCGGGCTTCGAGGTCGTCTACCAGGGCATCCGGCTGACTCCGGAGCAGATCGTCTCGGCGGCCGTCGCCGAGGACGTGCACTGCGTGGGGCTGTCGATCCTCTCCGGTTCGCACGCCGAACTGGTTCCGGACGTACTGACCAGGCTGCGCCGTACCGGCGTGGACGACGTCCCCGTCATCGTCGGCGGAATCATCCCCTCCGCCGATGCCACCGCCCTCCGTGAAGCCGGAGTGGCGGCCGTCTTCACCCCCAAGGACTTCGGTATCACGGAGATCATCGGCCGTATCGTCGACGAGATCCGTAAAGCGAACCAGCTCGACCCTCTGGAGGTCCCCGCATGACCGCGCCCGTCAATCGGCTGCGCCCGCGCCGCTCCTGTCTGGCGGTCCCCGGCAGCAACCCCCGCTTTCTGGAGAAGGCCCAGGGCCTGCCGGCCGACCAGGTCTTCCTGGACCTGGAGGACGCCTGCGCGCCGCTCGCCAAGGAGGGCGCCCGGCACCACATCGTCGACGCGCTGAACAACGGCGACTGGACCGGCAAGACGCGGGTCGTGCGGGTCAACGACTGGACGACGCACTGGACGTACCGGGACGTCATCACGGTCGTCGAGGGCGCGGGCCCCAACCTCGACTGCATCATGCTGCCGAAGGTGCAGGACGCCCAGCAGATCGTGGCGCTCGACCTCCTGCTGACCCAGATCGAGAAGACGATGGGCTTCGAGGTCGGCAGGATCGGTATCGAGGCGCAGATCGAGAACGCCAAGGGCCTGGTGAACGTCGATGACATCGCCGGTGCCTCGCCGCGCCTGGAGACCATCATCTTCGGCCCGGCCGACTTCATGGCGTCCATCAACATGAAGTCGCTGGTGGTCGGCGAGCAGCCCCCGGGCTACCCGGCGGATGCCTACCACTACATCCTCATGCGGATCCTGATGGCCGCCCGTACGCACGACCTCCAGGCCATCGACGGCCCCTACCTTCAGATCAAGAACGTCGACGGCTATCGCGAGGTCGCCGGGCGCGCGGCCGCTCTCGGCTTCGACGGCAAGTGGGTGCTGCACCCGGGCCAGGTCGAGGCCGCCAACGAGGTCTTCTCGCCCTCGCAGGAAGATTACGACCACGCGGAACTGATCCTGGACGCCTACGAGTGGTGCACCTCGGAGGCGGGTGGGAAGAAGGGTTCCGCGATGCTCGGCGACGAAATGATCGATGAGGCGAGCCGGAAGATGGCCCTGGTCATCGCCGGCAAGGGCCGGGCCGCCGGCATGACCCGTACGTCCAAGTTCGAGGCCCCGGAGGCGTAAGCGCGATGCAGTTCGGCCGTACCTATGAAGAGTTCACCGTCGGCGATGTGTACAAGCACTGGCCCGGGAAAACCGTCACGGAATACGACGACCACCTCTTCTGTCTGCTCACCATGAATCATCACCCGCTGCACATGGACAGCAACTACGCGGAGCAGACCACCGACTTCGGAAAGAATGTCGTCGTCGGCAACTACATCTACTCGCTGCTGCTGGGCATGTCGGTACCCGATGTCTCCGGAAAGGCCATCGCCAATCTGGAGATCGAGTCGCTGAAGCATGTGGCGCCGACCTTCCACGGCGACACGCTCTACGGCGAGACGACCGTGCTCGACAAGACGCCGTCGAAGTCCAAGTCGGACCGCGGAATCGTGTATGTCGAGACCAAGGGCTACAAGCAGGACGGCACGCTGGTCTGCGTCTTCCGGCGCAAGGTGATGGTCCCCACGGCCACGTACATCAAGGAGCGCGGCGGCGAACAGCCCGGCCGCCCGGAGCTGCAGGCCCCGGCCAAGAAGGAGAAGTAGCCATGACGCGTCTCGCGCAGACCGAGGGCCTGACCGACATTCAGCGGGAGATTCTCTCCACCGTCCGCGACTTCGTGGACAAGGAGATCCTGCCGGTCGCCACGGAGCTGGAACACCGCGACGAATACCCGACGCAGATCGTCGAGGGCCTGAAGGAACTCGGCGTGTTCGGGCTGATGATCCCCGAGGAGTACGGCGGCCTGGGTGAGTCTCTTCTCACGTACGCGCTCACCGTCGAGGAAATCGCCCGCGGCTGGATGAGCGTGTCGGGCATCATCAACACCCACTTCATCGTGGCGTACATGCTCAAGCAGCACGGCACACAGGAGCAGAAGGACTATTTCCTGCCGAAGATGGCGGCCGGTGAAATCCGCGGCGCCTTCTCGATGTCGGAGCCGGCGCTGGGCTCGGACGTGTCGGCCATCTCCTCCAAGGGCGTGCGGGAGGGCGACGATTACGTCCTCAACGGCCAGAAGATGTGGCTCACGAACGGCGGCTCGTCCACGCTCGTGGCGGTGCTGTGCCGTACGGACGAGGGCCATCCGGAGGGCACCGCGCCGCACAAGTCGATGACGACCTTCCTGGTGGAGAAGGAGGCGGGCTTCGGCGAGGTCCGCCCCGGACTCACCATTCCGGGCAAGATCGACAAGATGGGCTACAAGGGCGTCGACACCACCGAGCTGATCATGGACGGCCTCCGGATCCCGGCCGACCGGGTGCTCGGCGGCCAGACCGGACGTGGCTTCTATCACATGATGGACGGCGTCGAGGTCGGCCGGGTCAATGTCGCCGCACGCGGCTGCGGCGTCGCCCAGCGCGCGTTCGAACTGGGCGTTTCGTACGCCCAGCAGCGACACACCTTCGGCAAGCCGATCGCCCAGCATCAGGCCATCCAGTTCAAACTGGCCGAAATGGCAACAAAGGTCGAAGCGGCCCATGCGATGATGGTTAACGCTGCTCGCAAAAAGGACTCCGGCCAGCGAAACGACCTCGAAGCGGGCATGGCGAAGTATCTGGCCTCCGAGTACTGCAAGGAGGTGGTCGAAGACGCTTTCCGTATCCACGGCGGCTACGGCTTCTCCAAGGAGTACGAGATCGAGCGTCTCTACCGCGAGGCCCCGATGCTCCTGATCGGTGAAGGTACCGCCGAGATCCAGAAAATGATCATTGGTCGACGGCTACTGGAGGAGTACCGAATCCAGGGGTGAACGCCCCGTTTGGGGCGTTTTCGTCTAGACAAAGATCACACCCCGTCATCGCTCTTCGGCCACGGATTGGCGCTGGCTCTTGGCCAGTTGCCGCCCGCACCCGATAGCATCCCCGGAAAGCCGCCGTCCCCCGTATCCATACGCGGCATCCTCCGCTACGAAGGTCATCCATGCCCCACAGCCAATCCTCTGCACCACGCGGTCGCGTCCGCCTCGCGCGCGGAGCGTCGCCGTGGCTCCTCCCGACCGTGGCTACGGCAGCGGTCAGCCTGGCCCGCTCCCGTCGCTCGGGACGCTGGGCCGCCGTCGCCGTGCCCACCACCGCACTCGCGGCGGGCATGCTGTGGTTCTTCCGCGACCCCGAGCGAGAGATCGCCCAGGGCCGCGTCATCTCCCCGGCCGACGGTGTGGTGCAGAGCATCATGCCGTGGAAGGACGGGCGTACCCGCGTCGCGATCTTCATGAGCCCGCTGAATGTCCATGTCAACCGCGCGCCGCTGGCCGGCACGGTGACGTCCGTGGAGCACATCCCCGGTGGCTTCGTTCCGGCGTTCAACAAGGAGAGCGAGAACAACGAGCGGGTGGTCTGGCACTTCGACACCGAGCTCGGCGACATCGAGATGGTGCAGATCGCCGGCGCGGTGGCCCGCCGCATCGTCCCGTACGTGCCGCAGGGCACCAAGGTCGAGCAGGGCGAGCGCATCGGCCTGATCCGCTTCGGCTCGCGCGTCGACGTATACCTCCCCGAGGGCGTCGAGGCCGCGGTCGAGGTCGGCCAGGCCACCACCGCGGGGGTGACTCGTCTTGACCGTGATTGATCCCGAGACACAGGCGGGCTGGGCACCCGAGACCGAAGAGGACGGGGATGACATGCCGCTGTCCACGCGGCTGTCAATAGCGGACACCCTCACTCTCGGTAACGCCATCTGTGGCTTCATGGCCGTGTACTTCACGACCACCGGCGTCCTCATCCCGCATCTGACGGGCACCGAGGACGGCGGCATGGCGCGGCACAGCGCCGCGGTGGCCGTGATCCTGATGCTGATGGCGTCGGTCTTCGATCTCTTCGACGGGCTGGTCGCCCGCAAGCTCCGGGCCTCGGCAATGGGGGCCGAGCTCGACAACCTCTCCGACCTGATCAGCTTCGGCCTGGCGCCCGCGTACTTCGTGGTGACCTGGGGCATGGTCGCCCAGGACGCCAACCAGCGGGTTTCGGTGGTCGCGGCGGTGGTGGTGCTGCTGGCGGTGGTGCTGCGGCTGGCCCGGTTCTCCTGTGTCACGCTGCGCGACGGCATCTTCCAGGGCATGCCGAGCCCGTTCGGTGCCCTGACCGTCGTCGCCATCGTGCTGCTGGAGCTGCCGTTCCTGCCGACGCTGCTGGCGATCATCGGGGTGGCCTGGCTGATGGTGAGCCGGGTCGAGTACCCCAAGCCGCGGGGCCGCCTCGCGGTGGCGATGCTCAGCTGGATCGTGCTCAGCATGGGCATGCTGGCGGCCTGGGCGCTGGACGCCCCCGGCGGTCAGCTGCTGCTGCAGACCGGCTGCTCGCTGCAGGTGGTTCTGGGGGCGATGATCCCGCTGTTCGCGACGGCCCGGAGGGTCAACACCTTCCGCGACAACCGCCGCGAGTCGCGGGCCGAGGGACGCGCCGCGCAGCTGCCGTAACCCTTCGTACGACAACGCCGAGGGCCCCGAGCGAACGTTCGCTCGGGGCCCTCGGCGTTGTTCCGGCGCCCTGGCCGCTCAGACCAGGAAGTCGCGGGCCAGGCTCTCCGCCGCCCGCTCCAGCAGCGGGCCCGCCTCGGCCATACAGCGGGCCGGGTCGGGCTCCAGGTCCGTCAGGGCGTACGCGCGCTGGATACCGGCCGCGCTCAGGGCCTCCTGCGGCAGCTGGAGCCGCCCGCAGACCGCGGCCACGTCGATGCCCGCCGTACGGGCCGCGGCGGCGACACCGGCCGGCGCCTTGCCGTGCAGCGTCTGCGCGTCCAGCGAGCCCTCGCCGGTGATCACGAACGTGGCCTTCGCCAGCGCCGGCGCGAAGCCCAGCACATCGAGCATCACGTCGATGCCGGGCCGGAACGCCGCGTCCAGGCCGACCAGCGCGCCGTATCCGATGCCGCCCGCCGCGCCCGCACCGGGCGCCAGGGCGTGTTCGGCGGCCTTGGGGCCGACCGCGGTCTGAAGCACCTCGGCGAAGTGCGCCAGGGCGGCGTCCAGGGCGGCCACGTCGGCCGCACTCGCGCCCTTCTGGGGCCCGTACACCGCGGGCGCGCCCTTGGGGCCGGTGAGCGGATTGTCGACGTCACTCGCGAGCACGATGTCCGTACGGGCCAGCCGCGGGTCCAGACCCGACAGGTCGGCCGTGGCGAGGTCCGCCAGCGGGCCGCCGCCGGGGGCGACCGGCTTGCCGTCCGCGTCCAGGAACCGCGCCCCCAGCGCCGCCAGCATGCCCGCGCCGCCGTCGGTCGTGGCGCTGCCGCCGACACCGAAGACGATCGAGGTCGCGCCCGCGTCGAGGGCCGCGAGCAGCAGCTCCCCGGTGCCGTACGTGGTGGCCGTCAGGGGCGCGAAAACGCCCTTCGGGAGGTGCTGAAGGCCGGACGCCTCCGCCATCTCCACCACGGCCGTGCCGTCCTCGCGCAGCGCGAAGGTGGCCGTCACCGGCTCGCCGGTGGGGCCCATGACCCGCGCCTCATGGCGCGCGAAACCGGCCGCCAGCGCCGCGGCGACCGTGCCGTCGCCGCCGTCCGCGACCGGGATGGCCGCCACGTCCAGCTCGGGGACCACACGCCGCAGACCGGCCGTGACGTGCTCGGCGACCTCTACGGCCGTGAGCGAACCCTTGAACTTGTCCGCGGCGATCAGCACCCGTGCGGTGTGTGTCCTTGCTGCGTCCGCCACCGTGTTTCCCCTTGCTTTCGAACTGGCAGTCGCGCCGCTGTGACCTTATCCGGCGAGAGGCCCGGCGAACAGGGCATCTCGCTCCGCAGGACCCGGCCGGCGCCCTTCAGCGGCGGCCCGCCCACCCCATAGGCTCGCGCCGTGACAACCACGGATTACGCCGCTTACATCGCCGGCCTGCCCCGCGTTCTCGCGGGCGCGGGCGCCGTCTTCCGCGACGCGGAGGGCCGCCTCCTGCTGGTGGAGCCCAACTACCGCGACACCTGGATCCTGCCCGGCGGCACGGTCGAGTCGGACACCGGCGAGTCGCCCCGCCAGGCCGCCCGCCGCGAGACCGCCGAGGAGATCGGCCTGGACGTGGAGCTGGGCGCGCTGCTCGCCGTCGACTGGGTACGCGGGAAGGCGCGCCCACCGCTGGTGTCGTACCTCTACGACGGCGGGGTACTGGACGAGGCCCAGCTCGCCGCGATCCGGCTCCAGGAGGAGGAGCTGCTGTCCTGGCGGCTGGTGCACTGGGACGAGGCCGCGACGATGGTGAACGAGGGGATGCGGCTGCGTATCCGCGCCGCGCTGGATGCGCTGACCGACGGCCGCGGACCGGCGGAACTGGAGGACGGGCTGCCGCCGGAGGGGACCGCGCGGCGTAGTACGTCGGGTTGAGAACCGTGGGTTGATTCGCCGGGCGCCCGGACGTTTTAGTGTGGCTGCCATGAATGATCTCCAAGGAATGGCGGCTATCGCGGCAAGGACCGTGCGGGTGGCGGGAGTTGTGGGGGTGATGCTCGGCGGGAGCCGGGCGCGGGGGACGCACCGGGCGGACTCCGACTGGGATCTGGGGGTCTACTACCGGGGCGAGCTGGACCTGCCGGCGCTGGAGGCACTGGCCGCGGAGGTGACTGGCGGTCCCGTGGAGGTGTACGGGCCGGGGGCCTGGGGCGCGTGGGTGAACGGCGGAGCCTGGCTCGTGCTGCCCGACGGGAGCCATGTGGACTGGATCCTGCGGGACGTGGACCGGGTGCGAGGGGTGTGGGAAGACTGCCGCGCGGGCCGCTTCGAGACCGGGATACAGGCCGGTCATCCGCTGGGCTTCTGGTCCCCCGCCTATCCGGGCGAGGTGGCACTGGGGCACATACTCGCCGACACCGACGGGGAGCTGGCCCGGCTCAGGGAGGAGACCCGGCACTACCCCGAGGCGCTGCGGAAGTCGCTGACCGGCGGCGCGGTGTGGGATGCGGGATTCTCGGCGGCCATGGCAAGCAAGTCGTACGCGACGGGCGACGTGCTGCACTCCGCCCTGTGCCTCTCCCGGGCCGTCGGCAACCTCGTCCAGGCCCTGCACGCCCACCACGGCGTCTGGTGCCTCAACGAAAAGGGCGCCCTCGCTGCGGCCTCCGCCCTGCCGGAAACCCCGGCGGACTTCGGCCCCCGGGCCACCGCCCTGCTCGGTCAACTGGGCTCCAGCGGGGAGGAGTTGGGGCTCTCGCTGGCGGAGATGGAGCGGCTGGTGGAGGAGGTGCGCGCGGTCGTCGAGGCCTAGGGGCCGTGCCGCCGGTCATGAGCGGAGCCGGACGGAGGGGTGGGGAGGGGGTGGCGGGGCGGGGCGGGGCGGCAGACCGTGGCCGGGCCTGGCGTGGGGAACGCCGCGGAGAACTCCGGGGGGGAGCGGAGCAGCGCGGGCCCCTGACCCCTGGCCCGGGACCGTTACCGGCGGGGAGAACGTATCCGATAGAGACATATGTGCGATCTCATGCCCGGATCAGGTGGAAATATCGCCTCTTTTGCTGTCACTGGAGTGCCTCGACCTCTTTCCGGGGAGCCCCTCGTGGAAGAGCGTTGGGAGATCTGCATGCGCGCCACCGTGAGCCGAAGCCGCTCTGCGGACGATGGTGACGCGCGCGTTCTGCTGTGCGTCGCGTTGCTGGCGCTGCTGTACTCCGCGCTCATCGTCGGCACCTGCCATCTGCCGTCCTCCCACGCCGACAGCTGCCGCATCCCTGCCGGCGCTTCCGCCATGTCCGGCACGGCCGTGGGGCACTGCGTCACGGCGGGGCCCGAACTGACGTCGACGGCAGGCGGCAAGAAGCATCACCCGGGTGGCGGCGTACGGCGCACCAGCCAGGCGTCGGGCTGCCAGCTGCGCCCTCAGGCACCCACCGGCACCTGCGGCAAGGCGATCGGGGGCTCCTCCCTCCACACCGCCATCGCGGCATCGGGAGATGCCGCCCGCGGAGCCGCCGTCACGATCGCCGCTGCCGAATCTCCCTCGCGAACGGTCGTCCTGCGCTGCTGATCCGACCCGCCGCCGCCTTCGCGTACCCGCGCCCGCAGTCGGCGCATGGGGCGTTCGCGGCCTGCCGTCATCAGCTCTCGGGACTTCCACACTGCAGGAGATCGGCATGCCCATCGACATTTTTGCCGCGCTTGGCGCACTCGTACGCGCCGAGGCCGCACGCACCGTATCGAAGCCCGCCGGCGCGCGGGCCGACACCCCCGAGCCGGAGTCGCCGAGCGATCCAACGGTCACCGAGACCGGTTCGTCGGCGCCCGCCGTGGCGCACACCTCCACCGTCCGCCGACGCCCGCTCGCCAAGCTGTTCCAGAAGCTGACCGCGCTCTTCGGATAGCACCCGACCGGCAGCTGTGTGCTCAGCGGCTGATGCCGACCGCGTGGCCGAAGGTCGTCGCGTCGGGCGCCTGCTGCCCCGACCCCTGATCCGGCGTCAGCCGCAGTCCTCCACCGGGAACAGCGCGCTGTCCGTCCGCTCGAAGGCCAGCAGCAGGCGCTTGCGGTCCAGTCCGCCGCCGTAACCGGTGAGGCTGCCGTTGGCACCGACGACACGGTGGCAGGGGACGATGATGCCGACCGGATTGCGTCCGTTCGCCAGGCCGACGGCGCGGGCCGCCGAGGGTACGCCGAGCTGTTCGGCGAGCCGGCCGTAACTGACCGTCTCGCCGTACGGGATGGCGCACAACGCCGCCCAGACGCGCCGCTGGAAGGGCGTGCCGCGGAGTTCCAGGGGGAGGTCGAAGGCGGTCAGTCCGCCGCGGAAGTACGCCTGGAGCTGGGCGATGGTCTCGGCGAACGGAGGATCGTCGGGGTCGGCCGGGGTGCCGAAGGTTTCCTGCGGCGGGCGGTGGCGCTGACCGGACATGTAGAGGCCGGTGAGGGCGTCGCCGAGGGCCACGAGGGTGAGCGGTCCCATCGGGGTGTCGGCCAGGACGGTGTGGGTGAGGGGGGCGGTCTGCCGGGCGGCGGTGGGGTCAACGGTCATGGCTGTGAGCTCAGTTCGTGGGGAGGTGGTTGATGGGGTGGTCGTCGGTGGCCCAGAGGTACTGGACGGCGTAGGCGCGCCAGGGGCGCCAGACCGACGAGTGGCGGATGAGGGCCGCGGGGGTCGCGGGCAGGCCGAGGCCGGCGGCGGCGCGGCGCAGGCCGAGATCGGTGGGTGTGAAGGCGTCGGGGTCGCCGAGCGCGCGCATGGCGATGACCTCGACGGTCCAGGGGCCGATGCCGGGCAGCGCCGCGAGCCCGGCGCGGGCCGCCTCCCGGTCGCTGCCGACGCCCAGTTGCAGCGCGCCGGAGGAGAGGGCGTCGATGACGCCGGTGAGGGTGGCGCGGCGGCTACGGGGCATCGCCAGGGACTCCGGGTCGAGTCCGGCGAGCGCGGCGGCGGACGGGAAGAGGTGGCTGAGGCCGCCGCCCGGGTCGTCGATCCGCTCGCCGTGCGCGACGACGAGGCGTCCGGCATGGGTACGGGCCGCGGCGGTGGAGACCTGCTGGCCCAGTACGGCGCGGACCGCGAACTCGTCGGCGTCGACGGTGCGCGGCACCCGGCGGCCGGGCGCCTTGTCGACCAGCGGGGCCAGCTGCGGATCCTCCCGGAGCAGCCCGTCGACGGCTTCCGGGTCCGCGTCGAGGTCCAGCATCCGCCGGCAGCGGGCGATGGCACCCGCGAGATCGCGCAGGTCGGTGAGGGCGAGCCGGCAGTCGATGTGTTCGGGGCGGGGTGACAGGGCGACGATGCCGTGCCCGTACGGGAGGCTCAGGGTGCGGCGGTAGGCGCCGTCGAGCCACTCCTCGACACCGGGGACGGCAGTGGCCGCGAGATGCCCGAAGAGGTTGTCCGGGTTCAGGGGCCGGCGGAAGGGCAGCCGCAGGGAGAGGGTGCCGGGGACCGCGGCGGCCTCGTGGCCGGGCCGGGCGCGGCCGCGCAGCTCGGTCGGGGAGAGCGCGAAGACCTCCCGTACCGTCTCGTTGAAGGTGCGGATGCTGGCGAATCCTGCGGCGAACGCGACGTCGGCCATCGGCACCGCGGTGGTCTCCACCAGGAGCCGGGCGGTCTGGGCGCGTTGCGCGCGGGCCAGCGCGAGCGGTCCCGCGCCGAGCTCGGCAAGCAGCTGGCGCTCGATCTGACGGGTGCTGTAGCCGAGGCGGGCGGCGAGTCCGGGGACGCCCTCGCGGTCGACGACGCCGTCCGCGATCAGCCGCATGGCGCGGGCGACGAGGTCGGCCCGTTCGTCCCACTGCGGCGACCCCGGGCTGGCGTCCGGGCGGCAGCGCTTGCAGGCCCGGAACCCGGCCTGCTGGGCGGCGGCCGCGCTCGGGTAGAAGCACATGTTCTCGGGCTTCGGCGGCACCACGGGGCAGCTGGGCCGGCAGTAGATTCCGGTCGTGAGCACGGCGGTGTAGAACCAGCCGTCGAATCGGGCGTCCTTGGACTGCACGGCGCGCAGACAGCGCTCGGTGTCGGTGTGCATGCCCTCAAGGATTCCTCAGCCGAGGGGACGAGGCTGGCGAGAATCCGACATCAGCGTCTGACTACCAGGGCCGGTACGAACGTCCGTACCCACCCCGGACGGCCACCCGCCACCGCTTGCCGGGGGCGTCAGTCCGACGTGTGCCCCAGCTCTCCGGAGGCGATGGCCCGCAGGGCCTCGCAGTGCTCCGCGAACGCGGTCCGGCCGTCGGGGGTGATCGAGAGCCAGGTCCGGGGCCGCTTGCCGACGTAGCCCTTGGTGGCTTTCACATAGCCGGCCGATTCGAGCACGCTGATGTGCTTCGAGAGGGTGGAGTCGCTGACTTCGATCGTGTCGCGCAGGAACTTGAACTCGACCTTGTCGGAGGCGGCCAGGGTCGCCACGATGGAGAAGCGCACGGGCGAGTGGATGACGTCGTTCAGCTGATGCCGGGGGTGGGTCACGAGCGGCTCTCCATCACGGCCCCGGCCGTGGCGGGTAGGGCGGTCGCCAGCGCCGCCGGGACCCACCAGATGGCGTCGCCGGCGAACAGCGATGTGCCGACGCTCACCGCGATCCCGTAGACGATGCCCCAGCCCGTCACGACGAGCTGCTGCCGGCGGGCGAAGCCTTGGCGGTGCACCTGCTGCCGAGCCGCCCAGAGCGAGATCGCGATGACGAACATGGCCCAGGCCACCGAACTCAGGCCGATAACCACGCCTTTCATCATGCCGACCACGTAGGTGAAGACCCCGCTCGCCACAGCGAAGGCCGCCAGGTAACGGACGGACCAGCGCGAGCTCTTGCGTACCGCTCGGCTCAACTCCTCCGCTCGCGCCAGCGCGTCACCGGCCTGTATCGACGGGTCCTGGGTCATATCTCCTCCTGCGAAGCCTCGTCGCCAGTGCGACGTTGCGATCATGGCATCTACTTTCCAAGTGTGCAAGTAGATTCGGATGAGGCAACCTCGCGCCTCGGCGAGGGCCGCATGACGCATCGGCACTCCGCCGCCCGTGAAGAGGTGAGGCGTCAAACGCGGCGGGGTGCAACTGGACCACTGCAGTGCGTAACTGACGGAACGCGGTGAATCCCCGGCCGGCCGGGGCCGGAGAGGGGCGCATCGTCGAGGCGACCGCCCCCATGGGGGCCGGCGGTGCCCGGGTCAGCGCATCTGCCCGGCGAATGCCGCGTACGCGCGCTCGTCGAAGAGGACGAATCGCACCTCTTCCACGGCCGTGTCCGCCGTGCGCACCGTCTCGACGGCGATGCGGGCGGCGTCGTCCATGGGCCAGCGGTAGACGCCGGTGGAGATGGCCGGGAAGGCGACCGTCCGGGCGCCCAGCTCGTCGGCGACCCGCAGCGACTCGCGGTAGCACGAGGCGAGGAGATGGGAGCGGTCCTCGTCGTGGGCGAAGACCGGGCCCACGGTGTGAATCACCCAACGCGCGGGCAGCCGGCCGGCTGTGGTGGCGACCGCCGCGCCGGTGGACAGGCCGCGGCCGTACCGGGAAGCGCGCAGGTCGCGGCATGCGGCGAGGATCTCGGGGCCGCCGCGGCGGTGGATCGCGCCGTCCACTCCCCCGCCGCCCAGGAGGGAGGAGTTGGCGGCGTTGACGACGGCGTCCACGGACTGCTCGGTGATGTCGCCCTGGACGAGGGTGAGGGAGGTGCGCATGGTGCCGAGCGTAGGCAGGGGCCTACGGGGCGGCCAGTTCTTTGATCAGCGGCGGTTTTCGCGCAGTCGGCGCCAGACGGTCTTGGCGGCGTAGTGGCCGGACATGCCGTGGACGCCGGGGCCGGGCGGGGTGGACTGGGAGCAGAGGAAGACGGCGGGGTGCGCGGTTTCGTACGGGACCCGGGCGAGCTTGGGGCGGATGAGCAGGCGCAGGCCGGCCGCGGAGCCGCTGGCGGTGTCGCCGCCGACGTAGTTGGCGTTGCGGGCGGCGATCTGGGGCGGTCCGGCGACCGCGCGGGCCAGGACGAGGTCGCGGAAGCCGGGCGCGAAGCGCTCGATCTGCCGCTCGACGACGTCGGTGGCATCGCCCTCCCAGCCGTTGGGGACATGGCCGTACGCCCAGAAGGTGTGCTTGCCCTCGGGGGCGCGGCTGTCGTCGATCAGGCTGGGCTGGGCGGTGATCAGGAAGGGGACGGACGGGTCCCGGCCGGTCACCGCGGCGTCCAGTGCGGCGCCGATCTCGCCGCTGGTGGGGCCGATATGGACGGTGCCGGCCCGGCGGGCCTCCTTGGCGGTCCACGGCACCGGCTCCGCCATCGCGTAATCGATCTTGAAGACGCTGGGGCCGTACTTCACGTCGCGGTAGGCGTTGCCCAGGCCCGCGATCCGGGCGAGCGCGGTCGGTGAGGTGTCGAAGACATAGGCGCGGGCCGGCGGCAGATCGTCGAGCCGCTTGACCTCGAAGTCGGTGTGCACCACGCCGCCATGGGCGCGCAGCAGTCCGGCAAGGGCGTCGGAGATGGCCTGGGAGCCGCCGCGCGGCACCGGCCAGCCGCCCGCGTGCGCGGCGAGCGCGAACACCAGGGCCAGGCCGCTGGTCCCGAAGCTGCCGAGCGGCGCTATGGCGTGCGCCGCCAGGCCCGCCATCAGGGCGCGGGCCTTCTCGTCCTGGAAGCGGCGGTTGAGGAGGGTGACCGGCTGTGCGGCGACCAGGCCGAAGCGGGCGTAGGTCAGCGGGTCCTTGGGCAGGCCCAGCCACTGGGTGCGCAGGAAGTCGTGGGCGATGGTGTCCCACTTGCCGACGAAGGGCGCGATGAGCCTGCGGTACGTCCCGGCGTCGTGCGGGCCGAAGGACATCGCGGTCTCGCCGACGGAGCGGGCCAGCACGCCCGCCGTGCCGTCCGGGAAGGGATGCGCCATCGGGAGGTCGGGGTGCAGCCACTGAAGGCCGTAGCGCTCCAGGGGCATGGCGGAGAAGGCGGGCGAGCCCACGGCGAGCGGGTGCACCGCGGAGCAGGGGTCGTGGCGGAAGCCGGGGAGGGTCAGCTCCTCGGTGCGGGCCCCGCCGCCGATCGTGCCGCAGGCCTCGAAGACCTCGACGGACATACCGCGGCGGGCCAGTTCGACCGCCGCCGTCAGGCCGTTGGGTCCTGCCCCGATCACGACGGCATCGAGCATCCTCGGCACCTGCGCCACTCCCCTCAAGTCCGACCCTCGTCGGTGAGGATCAGTTGGCGGCTGCCAGCAGTCCGAGGATACGCCGAGCCGTTTCGGCGTCCCGTGCTGCGGTGAACGGCAGGGCATTGCCGCCTTCGATGCGGAACGGCTGTCCGGCGACCGTACCGCTGGCACCGCCCGCTTCGTGCACCAGCAGCAGCCCGGCGGCGTGGTCCCAGGAGTTTTCCCAGCTGAAGGCCGTGGCGTCGAGGTCGCCGCGGGCTATGTGGAGATATTCCAGACCCGCCGAGCCACAGGGGCGCGGCGCGATACCGCCGGTGTCCAGGGCGGCGAGCACCCGCTTCTGCTCGTCGTCGGTGAAGTCGAAGTGGGAGGTGGCGACGTCGAGGACGGCGGCGGAGCCGGGGGATCCGGCCCGCAGCGGTATGCCGTTCAGCTCGGCGCCGGCGCCGCGGCGGGCGATGGCCATCAGGCCCAGCGCGGGGGCGTACGTCCAGGAGGCGAGCACCTCGCCACGGTGGGCGAGCGCGACGAGGGTGGCGAAACCGGGATCGCCGTGGACGAACTGGCGGGTGCCGTCGACCGGGTCGACGATCCAGACGGGGGCGTCGCCGTGCAGCGCCTCCAGCACGGACGGGTCGGCGTGCACCGCTTCCTCGCCGACCACCCGGGAGCCGGGCAGCAGGGCCGTGAGCGCGGCGGTGAGGTGTTCCTCGGCGAGCCGGTCGGCGACCGTGACGAGGTCGTGCGGGCCGTTCTTCTCGACGATGTCCTCGGCGGCGAGTTGCCGGAAGCGCGGCATGATCTCGTCGGCCGCTGCCTGGCGGACGGCGGCCTCCACGGCCGCCAGGTCCAGCTCGGACAGGTCCGGCACCGACCGATCCGGCGCGGAGAGGTCCGGCGCGGGGGCGGTCGTGGCGGTCAGGGTGACGGCGTCGGTGATATTCGTGGTATCTCCCGAATCTTGGGTACGAAGTGCATCGATCATGTGTCCATCGAACCACGAGCCACTGACACCGCGACTGGACTCCAGGTGAACTCCCGATGCCGCGGAGGCCACCGCGAGGCGCCCGCGCCCGGCCCTGCGGCCTCAGCGCCCGACCGCGTACCCCTGCATCCCCCGCGGATTCGCCGCCGACGAGAGCACCCCGGTCTCCGGATCCCGCGCCACCGCGCACAGCCGCCCCTCCGACCAGGCGCCACCCACCGTGACCAGATGGCCACGCCGCCGTAGCCCGTCGATGACCGGCGCGCCGATCCGGGATTCCACCGTCACGCTCCCCGGTCGCATACCGCGCGGGAAGAACGAGCCCGGGAAGGAGTCGTGGTGCCAGTTCGGGGCGTCGATGGCGCCCTGGAGGTCGAGGCCGCCGCGGACCGCCGAGCGCAGCGCCACGGCGAGGAAGAAGTGCAGCTGCCACTGGTCCTGCTGGTCGCCACCGGGCGTTCCGAAAGCCAGCACCGGGACGCCGTCGCGCAGCGCGAGGGACGGGGTGAGGGTGGTACGGGGGCGGCGCCCGGGGGTGAGGGTGTTGGGCAGGCCCTCCTCCAGCCAGGCCATCTGCAGCCGGGTGCCGAGCGGGAAGCCGAGAGCCGGGACGACCGGGTTGGACTGCAGCCAGCCACCGGAGGGCGTGGCCGAGACCAGGTTGCCCCAGCGGTCGACGACGTCGATATGGCAGGTGTCGCCCCTGGTGGCGCCGTCGCGGTCGACCTCGGGGGCGACATCCTCGGGCACCCCGCGTCCGACCGTCGGTTCGCCCGCCCCGCCCCCGGAGATGCCCATGGCGAAGAATCCCGCGGCGCCGGAGGCGACGGCCGCCGCGTGCTTGCCGAGCCGGGGGCTGCGGCCGTCCGGGCTGCCGGGCCGCAGCTCGTGCGAGGCGCGTTCGCCGATCAGCGTCCGGCGGGCGGCGTTGTAGTCCGCGCTGAGCAGCGTGCCGAGCGGCACCTCCTCGGCGTCGCCGTACCAGGCCTCGCGGTCGGCCATCGCGAGCTTGCCGCCCTCGATGAGCAGGTGGACGTACTCGGGGCTGCCGTATTCGGGCAACTCCGTTGGCAGCAGGGCGAGTTGCTGGAGGAATGCCGGGCCCTGGGACCAGCCGCCCGCCTTGGCGACGGTCCAGCCGTTCCAGTCGTACGTGGCCGGGGCCTCGTAGCCGGCGGCGAAGGAGGCCAGGTCGTCCCCGGTGAGGGTGCCCGCATGCCGCCTGCCGGAGGTGTCCATGGCCGGCCGGGCCGCGAAGTCGGCGAGTGCCTCGCCGATGAAGCCCTCGCGCCACACCTTGCGGGCGGCGTCGATCCGGGCCTCACGCCCGGTGGCGGCGGCCTCCGCCTCTCGTATCAGCCACTGCCAAGTGGCCGCCAGGGGACGGTTCTTGAGCAGCCCGCCCGGGGCGACGGACCGGCCGCCGGGCAGGTAGATCTCGGCCGAGGAGGTCCACTCCGTCTCGAAGAGTTCGCGCACCGTCTCGACCGTCTCGCCGATCCGCTCCACGGCCGGGTGGCCGTGCTCGGCGTACTCGATGGCGTAGCGCAGCACTTCGGCCAGGGTTTGTGTTCCGTGATCGCGCAACAGCAGCATCCAGGCGTCGAAGGCGCCCGGTACGGCGGCGGCGAGCGGCCCGGTGCCGGGGACCAGGTCGAGCCCGAGCGCGGTGTAGTGCGCCACGCTCGCGCCGGACGGCGCCGGACCCTGGCCGCACAGCACCCGCACCGGACCACCGGCGGGAGCCAGGATGATCGGCACCTCGCCCGCCGGCCCGTTCAGATGCGGCTCCACCACATGCAGCACGAACCCGGCGGCGACGGCCGCGTCATAGGCGTTGCCGCCGTCCTCCAGGACAGCCATCGCGGACTGCGACGCCAGCCAGTGCGTGGTGGAGGCCATCCCGAAGGTGCCTTGGAGGGTGGGGCGGGTGGTGAACACGGGCGGCTCCTCGGCCATGGGTGACGATCAACGCATCGTTAGTCTTGTCCCCATGGCCATGCAGCGCACTAACCTCCCCCGCGCCGCCCAAGGGGTCCGCTGGAACGGGCTCGCCCTGAGCGTCGACAGGCCGGCACGCCCGCCGCTGCGCTGGGAAGTCGCCGACGGAGGGCGGCTGGTGTTGCTCCAGGACGGTGAGCAAGGGAATCAGGTCGCGCTGCTGGCGCGGCAGCGGGTCACGGGTCGCGGCGTGCACTACGTCCGCACCGGGCGGTACGCATCACCCCTGCCGCCCCTGCGCGCCGACCTCGCCCGCAAGCACCGGGAGGCGTGCCCGGACGATGACGACGCCTGGTTCGCCCGGTGGGCGAACCACTTCACGGACGGACTGCGGGACAGCGCCAACGGGCCGCTGCACGAAGGCGATTGGCAACTGACGCGTGGTATGCCACCCAAGTGGGACGCGGCCAAGAACTGGGAACGGCTGCCGCACCACGACCCGGCCATCGGCCACATCACCTGGGGCGGCTCCGGCGACCCCGACGAGGACCGCCGCGACCTCCTTCCGCTGCGCCCGCTGTCCACGCCCGACGCGCCACGGGTGAAGGCGTACCGCCGCCAGTATCGCGAGGGCGTCCTGCCACCCGTCCTGGTCTGGTGGGTCGGCGGCCTCGACTCGCTGGTGCTGGTGGACGGGCACGACCGGCTCGCGGCGGCGCTCGCCGAGGGCGGCCGCCCCGCCGTCCTCACGCTCGCCCGTGAGTCGTCGGAGCGGTGGCTGAAGTGGATCGCCCAGCCGATCATCAGCGACTACGAGCACCGCCTCGCACCCCTGGAGCGCGCCTACGCGGAGGGCGAAGGGCTGGCGACGATCCTCGCCGGCGCGGCAAGCCGCCAGCTGGGCAAACAGCTGCACGAGCTCGATCTCACCCCGGATCTCACCCGCTCCTGGCCCCTCCCCGGGGGCGTACCCGCCTGGGAAGAACTCGCCGGCCGGCACGCCCCCGGCTGGCACCCCGACACCGAAAAGTGACAGGACCGCAGGCGCACCGCCTGCGTACGCTCGCACCATGACCAGCACCGACCACGACCCGGCCGCCGACCGTCCGCCGCGCCGCCCCCTCGTCGCGATCCTCAGCGGCGCCGGGATCTCCACCGACTCCGGGATCCCCGACTACCGCGGCCCGAACGGGCTGTGGCGGCGCGACCCGGAGGCCGAGAAGCTGGTCACCTACGACACGTACATGGCCGACCCCGAGATCCGGCAACGCTCGTGGCGGATGCGGCTGGAGAGCCCGGTCTTCCGCGCCCGGCCCAATGCCGCGCATGAGGCGGTGGTGCGGCTGGAGCGGTCCGGGACCCCGATGCGGGTGATCACTCAGAACGTGGACGGGCTGCATCAGCTCGCCGGGATGCCCGAGCGCAAGGTCCTGGAGCTGCACGGCACCGCGCGCGCCGTGGTCTGCACCCGCTGCCCTGCGCGGTCCCCGATGGAGGAGGCGCTGGAGCGGGTGACCGCGGGCGAGCCGGATCCCGCGTGCCTGGTGTGCGGCGGCGTACTGAAGTCGGCGACGGTGATGTTCGGCGAGCGGCTGGATCCGCAGGTGCTCGGTACGGCCATGGGCGTGGCCAAGGCCGCCGAGGTCTTCCTCGCCGTCGGCACCACGCTCCAGGTCCAGCCCGCCGCCTCGCTCGCGGGCCTCGCCGCCGAGCACGGCGCGCGCCTGATCATCGTCAACGCCGAACCGACCCCGTACGACGAGCTCGCCGACGAGGTGATCCGCGAGCCGATCGGCAGCGCGCTGCCCAGGTTGCTGGCGGATCTGGGCTAAGGGCCGAGCCCCCATGGCCATCTGAGAGGTCGTCTGCGGGATCAGTCGGTGTCCAGGCCGTCGATCAGGCGGCCGAGGAACCGGGTGAACGTGGCATCGGGGTCCAGGGGGCGCCCGGGTGCGGAGAGGACTTCGGCGAGCTCCGGGTGGTGGCCGTCGGCGGCGACGACGGCCAGGTAGCGGGCTTCGGCCGCGGCCCGGTCGGGCCGGTTCGCGGCCGCGGACTGGGCGATCTCGTAGCCGACGTGTCCGGCGACAAGCCCGGTGAGCAGGCTGAAGACCTCCAGCTTCGCCGCGCCGTCCAGCCGGGTGGGCCGCAGGGCGGCGAGTGCGCACTCCAGGAAGGCCAGCGAGTTCGGGCCGAGGGTGCGGCGGGCGGACAGCGCAGCGGGGAGCCAGGGGTGACGGAGCATAAGGGCACGCTGGAGGTGGCCGATGGTCTTCAGATCGCTGCGCCAGTCGCCGGTAGCGGGCTCTGCCGTCGGGAGTTCGCCGCTGATGTGGTCGACCATCAGCTCGACCAGCGTTTCCTTGTCGGGGGCGTAGCTGTAGAGGGACATGACGCCGGCCCCGACCTGGGCGGCGACTCGTCGCATGGTGACCGCCTCCAGCCCTTCGGCGTCCGCGAGGGAGACGGCCGCGGCCGTGATCGCCTCGCGGCTGAAGGCGGGCCTGCGCCCTCTGCGGGGCCGATCGGGGCTCAGCCAGAGCTGTTGGGGGTCGACGCCGGTGGCGTCGGCCCCGTCACCACGGGTCACGTTCTTCTTGCTTCCTTTCCTGTCCTGAGCGCCGGGAGGTGCGAACCCTGAGCGCCGGGAGTTGCGAAGGACATCCAAGCATCCACTATTCTCGTACAGCGTACGTAAATAGTGGAGGGGAACCATGCCAGCACACCCGCACGACGCCGCGCCAAGGATCAACTGGACCGCACCGACCGGGAAGCCACCGCTGTCCTCACGGATGATGCGGGCAACATGGCGCGGCCTCCCGGCAAAACAGCACGAAGTCGGCTGGGAGCCGCGGATCGCGGTACCGGCCGCCGACGGAAGCCCACTGCTCACCGACCACTACTTCCCCCGCGCGGAGGGCGACTTCCCCACCCTTCTCGTGCGCTCGCCCTACGGCAGGAGCCTGCCGTGGTCACCCCTGTACGGCCTTCTCTTCGCCGAACAGGGCTTCCACGTGGTCCTGCAAAGCTGCCGTGGCACCGGCGGCTCAGGCGGCCGGTTCGACCCGTGGCGCGATGAGCCCGCCGATGGTCAGGCCGCCGTGTCCTGGCTGCGGAAGCAGCCCTGGTTCAACGGAACGCTGGGCACCATCGGCCCCAGCTACCTCGGCTATGTGCAGTGGGCGCTCGCCCTGGACCCGCCACCGGAACTGAAAGCCATGGTGGTACAGGTCGGCCTGCACGATCCCCACGCCTTCTTCCACGCGGGCGGCGCGTTCCATCTGGACAACGCCCTCGCCGCCGGCGCCGGCATGACATACCAGCACCAGGGGATGGTGCCCTTCGCGAAGGCGATACTGCGCCTGCACCGCCGGCTGCGCGCCATCACCACCGCACTGCCGCTGCGCGGCGCGCACGAGTCCGCCCTGGGAGAAGTGCCCTGGCTGGACGACGCGATGACCCACCCGGACGCCGACGACCCGCACTGGCACGGCGTCTCCCTGGCCGAGGCGGCGGAACAGCTGAGCGTGCCCACCAGCCTGATCACCGGGTGGCACGATGCGCTGGCCGACCAGACCTTCGCGCAGTACGACCGGCTGCGGCAGGCCGGCTGCGAAACCTCCCTGCTCGTCGGACCGTGGACCCACACCTCCGCGCTCCAACAGGGCTGGCCCGAGGTCTTCGCCGAGAGCCTCGCCTGGCTGCGGGCGCACCTGTGCGACGACCCCGGCGGCCTGCGCCCGACGCCCGTGCGCGTACACGTCGGCGGCGAGGAGGCGTGGCGAGACCTCGACGACTGGCCTCCGCCCCGCGTCACCGGCTCCTGGTTCCCCACCGCGGACGGGCACCTCACCCAGCAGCCCCCCACCGGCTCCACACCGCTGACGTCCTTCCGCTACGACCCGGCCGACCCCACACCTTCCCTGGGCGGGCGCCTGCTCTCCCGCACCGCAGGCGCCCGCGACAACAGCGGTCTGGAACGGCGGGAGGACGTCCTGACGTTCACCGGCCCGCCGCTGGCCGAGCCCTTGGACATCCTCGGCCCGGTCTCCGCCCGGCTGCGGATCTCCACGGACACCGGATTCGCCGACGTCTTCGCCCGGCTGTGCGACGTGAGCGCACAGGGCCGTTCCACCAATGTCTGCGACGGGCTGACCCGGCTACGGACCGTGGGGCAGGCCCCCTCGGAGGTCACCGTGCCGATGAGCTCCACCGCCTACCGCTTCGCCGCCGGTCACCGCATCCGCCTCCAGATCAGCGGAGGCGCCCATCCGCGCTACGCCCGTAATCCCGGCACCGGAGAGCCGTCGGCCGATGCCACCAGCATCGCACCGGTACGCATCACCCTGCACACGGACTCGGCAGTGACGCTTCCCCTGAGCACCCAGGCGGCGCAGCCCTTCGAGAGCCGGCAGGCCGGCGCATAGACCAGCGGCCGCGGCCCGACGCCGTCGGCCCCGGCGACGCCCAGCCATGTCAGCGAGATGACGCCCCATCAGCACAGGGGCCACATGAACGTCACGAACTCCCTTCGGCATCGGGATATCCCGATGCCGAAGGGAGAACAGGCCGAGGAATACCCCTGTAACCGCCGTTGAGTACGGCTGAGCCGGCGCGGGAGAGAATTCGGAGCATAGACAAATATGAGCGAATATAGATGAACACAGGCAACCGTAGGCGCAGACAGACTGCCTGCCTGCCTGCCTGCCGGGACTGGAGGTAACGCGGTGCACGGTGAGTACAAGGTTCCCGGAGGCAAGCTCGTTGTCGTCGACCTCGACGTCGAAGCGGGGCGCCTGACGAACGTACGGGTCGCAGGCGACTTTTTCCTCGAGCCGGACGAGGCCCTCGTGCAGATGGACGCCGCCCTGGAAGGCGCCCCCGCCGACACGGACACCGCCGGGCTCACCGCCCGTATCGATGCCGCGCTGCCCCGGTCGGCCGTGCTGTTCGGCTTCACCGCCGAAAGCGTCGCCATCGCCGTACGCCGCGCCCTCGCCCAGGCCACCAACTGGAGCGACTACGACTGGCAGCTCATCCACGAAGCACCCCAGTCGCCGGCCCTCCACATGGCACTCGACGAGGTCATCGCGACGGAGGTGGCCGCCGGCCGGCGCCCGCCCACCCTCCGGGTCTGGGAATGGGACGCGCCCGCCGTCATCATCGGCAGCTTCCAGTCCCTGCGCAATGAAGTCGACCCCGACGGCATCGCCCGCCACGGCGTAACGGTCGTACGCCGGATCTCCGGTGGCGGCGCCATGTTCGCAGAACCCCGGAGCACCATCACCTACTCCCTCGCCGTCCCCGAGGCCCTGGTATCCGGCCTGTCCTTCGCCGACAGCTACGCCTACCTCGACGACTGGGTCCTCGCCGCGCTCGGCGACATGGGCATCAAGGCGTGGTACCAGCCGCTCAACGACATCGCCACCGAGGTGGGGAAGGTCGCCGGCGCCGCGCAGAAGCGCGTGGTCGGACCGGGCGGCGGCCCCGGTGCGGTCCTGCACCACGTGACCATGTCCTACGACATCGACGCCGACAAGATGCTCGACGTGCTGCGCATCGGCAAGGAAAAGCTCTCCGACAAGGGCATCAAGAGCGCCAAGAAGCGCGTCGACCCGCTGCGCCGCCAGACCGGCCTGCCCCGCGAAAGCGTCATCGAGAAAATGATCGACTCCTTCCGCTCCCGCTACGGCCTGACCCGCGGCGAGGTCACCGCCGAGGAGATGGCCCGCGCCCAGGACCTCGTCCGGACCAAGTTCGAGAACGACGAGTGGACCACGCGCATCCCGTGACAGATAGCCGGCGCCGAGGGCCTGTCGTTTGGATCAGGTCGGGCTCGCGGGGTCTGGCACGCGCATCTGCGGCGTTGTCGTCAATCAGCGACGCTCCGCGTTGCCTCAATCCTCCGCCTTGCAGCTGCACGCACCAGACCCCGCTCCCTGATCCGACCTGATCCAAACGACAGGCCCGAGGTCATCGGCGGGCCCTGCCCATCAGCAGCGCATGGACCGTCAGTGCGGCGCCGAGGCCCACCGCCCAGCCGTAGTCGGCCAGGGGCTTGAGGAACGGGATCAGGCCGTCGGCGGGGAACGGCCCCTTCCCTGGATGGGAGTACGAGCCGCCGACCGCCAGCAGCCCGCCGACGGCGAAGGCGAGGACCGCGCGCCAGTTCCAGCCGGCCGTGTACCAGTAGCGGCCGCCGGGGCGGTAGAGATCGGCGAGGTCGAGGACGGTACGGCGGACGATCCAGTAGTCGGCGATGAGCACTCCGGCGACCGTGCCGAGCAGCCCGCCGACCACTCCGAGCCAGGTGAAGATGTACAGCTCGGGTGTGGCGGTGAGCTTCCACGGCAGCATGAGCACGCCGACCACGCCGGCGATCAGCGCTCCCCTGCGGAAGGTGATGAATCGCGGCGCGAGGTTGGCCAGGTCGTACGCGGGCGAGACCACGTTGGCGGCGATGTTGACGGAGATCGTCGCGATCAGGACCGTGACCAGGGCGAAGAGCAGGCCGAAGACGTTGTCGACCTTGCCGGCCAGGGCGACCGGATCCCAGACCGGGGCGCCGTACACGGCCTGCGAGCCGGAGGTGACCAGTACGGAGAGCAGCGCGAACGCCGTCATCGTGGTGGGCAGCCCCAGCGTCTGCCCCCAGACCTGGGCCCGCTGCCCGGCCCCGAACCGGGTGAAGTCGGGGATGTTCAGCGAGAGGGTCGCCCAGAAGCCGATCATGCCCATCAGGGAGGGGAAGAAGACCGGCCAGAAGCGGTCGCCCCAGCCCAGTGCGCTCGGCTGGTCCAGCAGCGGACCGAACCCGCCCGCCTTGGCCGCCATCCATGCCAGCAGGGCGACGGCACCGACCAGGACGAAGGGCGCGGCCCAGTTCTCGAAGCGGCGCAGCGTCTCCATCCCCCGGTGGATGATGGCGAGTTCGGCGGCCCAGAAGAGGAGGAAGCAGAGCCAGAGGGTCCAGGGGTAGCCGCCGATGGCGGTGGCGTGGGCCCAGTCCCCGCCGACCATGTTGCCGAGCAGGATGTAGATGCCCTGGCCGCCGATCCAGGTCTGGATGCCGAACCAGCAGCAGGCGACGGCGGCGCGGATCAGCGCGGGGAGGTTGGCGCCGCGCAGGCCGAAGGAGGCACGGGCCAGGACGGGGAAGGGTATGCCGTACTTGGGTCCGGCATGACCGGTCAGCAGCATCGGTACGAGGACGATCACATTGGCCAGGGCGATGGTGAGGACGGCCTGCCGCCAGTCCATGCCGAGCGCGATCAGCCCCGAGGCGAGCGTCCAGGAAGGGATGTTGTGGGCCATGCCGACCCAGAGGGCGGTGAAGTTGTAGGTGGTCCAGCGGCGTTCGGCCAGCGGCACCGGGCGCAGGTCGGCGTTGAAGTAGCGGCCGTGCGGTTCGATGGCCCCGGGGGCCGGTTCGATGCGGCCGTCCGGTGCGCTGACCTGGGTGTTCGGTGACTCGGGGAGTTCCGGCGGCACGGGCGGGGAGGGCGCGGTCATACGGGGAGACCTTTCATCCGGGGCGAGCCACCGGTGACCGGGGCCGCGCCCCGCCCCGGCGCCCGGTCAGTCGGTGAACGCGGGAATGATCTGTTCTCCGTAGGCGTCGATGGTGGCTTCCTTGGCGTCGTGCATGGCGTACAGCGCGAACTGGTCCACGCCCAGTTCCTTGAGCCGGCGCAGCTTGTCGATATGCGCCTCGGCAGGGCCGAGCAGGCAGAAGCGGTCGACGATGGCGTCCGGTACGAAGGCGGTGTCCGGGTTGTCGGCGCGGCCGTGATGGGAGTAGTCGTACCCTTCGCGGGCCTTGATGTAGTCGGTGAGCTCGTCGGGGACCAGGCCGGAGTGTTCGCCGTAGCGGGTGACGAGGTCGGCGACGTGATTGCCGACCATGCCGCCGAACCAGCGGCACTGCCCACGGGCGTGGGTGAGGTCGTCGCCCACATATGCGGGCGCGGCGACGCAGATCGTGACGTCGGACGGGTCGCGTCCGGCTTCGGTCGCGGCATTGCGTACGGCCTTGATCATCCACTCGGTGAGGAAGGGGTCGGCGAGCTGGAGGATGAAGCCGTCCGCCAACTGCCCTGCCATCGCAAGGGCCTTGGGCCCGTACGCGCCCATCCACACCGGCAGCTTGCCGTTCTCGATCCAGGGGATGCGGATCCGGTGGCCGCCGCCGACGTCCGCCTCCCGTCCCTCGGCCAGATCACGGATGACGCCGATGGCCTCGCCGAGCCGGGCCAGGGTGTTGGGTGGCCTGCCGGCCACCCGCATCGCCGAGTCGCCGCGCCCGATGCCGCAGACGGTGCGGTTGCCGTACATCTCGTTGAGGGTGGCGAAGGTGGAGGCGGTGACTTCCGGGGTGCGGGTGGAGGGGTTGGTGACCATCGGGCCGACGATCAGGTGCTCGGTGTGGTCCAGGATGCGGCTGTAGATGACAAACGGTTCCTGCCACAGGACGGTTGAGTCGAAGGTCCAGCCGTAGCGGAATCCCTGGCGCTCGGCGCGGCGCATCAGGCCTACGACGGCGGAGGCGGGCGGGTCGGCCTGCAGGACAACTCCGAAGTCCACAGCGGCGCTCCTTAAATGAGGTACTGACAGGTGCCGCGCGGGATGTACTGGCCGTGGCCCGCGCGTCCGGTGAACTCGCGCCGGTCGATGACGGGTTCACCGCGGGAGAAGACCGTCTCGACCTGTCCGGTGAGCCGTTTGCCCTCGTATGCCGAGTAGTCGACGTTCATGTGGTGGGTCTCGGCGGAGACGGTCTGTTCGGCGGTGGGGTCGTAGATGACGAGGTCGGCGTCGGCGCCGGGGGCGATGGTGCCCTTCTTCGGATAGAGGCCGAACATGCGGGCCGGGGTGGCGCAGGCGATCTCGATCCAGCGGCGGCGGCTGATACGGCCTTCCACGACGCCCTGGTGGAGGAGGTCCATCCGGTTCTCCACCCCGGGCATTCCATTGGGGATCTTGGAGAAGTCGCCGCGGCCGAGCTCCTTCTGCCCCTGGAAGCAGAACGGGCAGTGGTCGGTGGAGACCACCTGGAGGTCATTGGTCCGCAGCCCGCGCCACAGCGCCGCCTGGTGCTCGCGCGGCCGCAGCGGGGTGGAGCACACGTACTTGGCGCCCTCGAAGTCCGGCTCGGCGAGGTTGTCGGTGGACAGGAAGAGATACTGCGGGCAGGTCTCGCCGAAGACATTGAGCCCCATCCGGCGGGCCTGGGAGATCTCGGCGACGGCTTCTTCGGCGGAGACGTGGACGACGTAGAGCGGTGCGCCGGCGACCCGGGCGAGCTGGATGGTGCGGTGGGTGGCCTCGGCCTCGAGGAGGACGTGCCGGACCTCGCCGTGGTAGCGCGGGTCGGTGCGGCCCTCGGCCAGCGCCTGCTCGACGAGGACGTCGATGGCGATGCCGTTCTCGGCGTGCATCATGATCAACCCGCCGTTGCCCGCGGCCCGTTGCATCGCCCGCAGGATCTGGCCGTCGTCGCTGTAGAACACACCCGGGTAGGCGGTGAACAGCTTGAACGAGGTGACGCCCTCCGCCACCAGGAGGTCCATCTCCTTGAGCGTGCTCTCGTTCACGTCCGACAGGATCATGTGGAAGGCGTAGTCGATGGCGCACTGGGCGTCGGACTTGGCGTACCAGGTGTCCAGGCCCTGGCGCAGCGCCTGGCCGCGGCTCTGGACGGCGAAGTCGACGATGGTGGTGGTGCCGCCCCAGGCGGCGGCGCGGGTGCCGGTCTCGAAGGTGTCGGAAGAGGCGGTCCCGCCGAACGGGAAGTCCATGTGGGTGTGCGCGTCGACGCCGCCCGGGATGACGTATTTGCCGGTAGCGTCGATGGTGCGGTCCGCGGACTGGCTCCAGCTCTCCGCATGGGGGCTGCCGTGCGCGGCGAGGGCGGCGATCCGGCCTTCCTCCACCAGGACATCGGCGTGCATCTCGTCGGCGGCGGTGATGACCAGTCCGCCCCGGATGACCGTACGGCTCACAATCCCTGCTCCCTCCACACCAGCAACCTCGTCGGCACCGGAAGGCGGAGCGCGATGCACCGTCTCCTCGGCATGCCCGCTCCGCTGACGCCACGCCACAACCGGTCTACACCCGTAGATTCCGGTCGAGAAGGAGACCGTAGAAGCATGTCACCCACGGTGGCAATACCGTGACCGTTAATCAGCGGGGACATTCGTGTTGCGTCGACGATCAGCTGGACGGTTGAACGCCGGGCGTGATCGGAGCCCGGCCCACCGCTTGTGGGAGACCGGCCCTGGAGGGGTGCGGGGGCGCCGCGGCGGGCAGAACGAGGACGCCGGACGGGGCCGTACGACGACTCCGGTCGCAGATCACGGATCACAGGGACACCCGACAGCAGGCACCGGACATCAGGCACAGGGCGCGCAACACAGGAGACGCAGGACGACGTCAGAAAGGCGGCACGTCATGGAGCAGAGCACGCCGTGGGAGTTCTCCGACGACCGCGGGCGCCTGGCGGTGGCCGGGAACCGACCCTTGCGGATCGTGACCTACATACAGGCGGGGGCCACGCTGTGGGACCACGGCATCCGCCCCGTGGGCATCTTCGGGTCCCAGCACGACGGCGCCGCCCCCGATCCCGCCAAGGCCGGTGAGCTGCCGCTCGGGGAGATCCCGTATCTCGGTTCGGGCGGCGCGCTGCACCCGGACGCCCTGCTGGAGGCGGAGCCGGATCTCGTCGTGGCCGTGACCTACGACGGCGAACAGGTCTACGGGCTGGAGCCGAAGACCGCGCTGGAGCTGGAGGCGCATGTCCCGGTGGCGGCCGTTGCGGTGGGGCCCGGACGCGGGCTCGCCGAGGTGCGGGAGCGGTTCGCGGCGCTGGCCGGCTCACTCGGGAAGGGTGAACCCCTCGGCAGCGCACGGGAGTTGGACGCGGCGGAGGATGTGCTGCGGCAGGCGACCGGGGGCCCGGTGCGGCCTCGCGTGCTCGCGCTGTCGCCCGGCGACCGCGAGCGGGTCCATCTGGCCCGGCCGGGCGCCTGGCCGGATCTGCGGGCGCTGGCCGAGCACGGCGTCGACCTGCTGGAGCCGGCCGCCGGATCCGGCGCGAACTGGTCGACGGTCGGCTGGGCGGAGGCCGCCGGGATGCACCCGGACATCGTGCTCTCGGACGAGCGGGTCAACGCCGCCCGGCCGTCGGAGCTGCGGGCCGACGAACACTGGCGCGCCCTGGAGGCCGGGGCGCGGCTCCTGCCGTGGAACCCGGAGGCCCCGTGCAGCCGCCGTGCGCACACCCGCTTCTTCACCCTGGTGGCCGACACCGTACGGCAGGTGGCGGCGGGGAGTTAGGGCCTGTCGTTTGGATCAGGTCGGGCCGAGCGGGGCCCGGGGAAGTGCAGCGCCCGGACCTGAAAACCCTTCAGCTGTGGCACACCGGACTCGCCCTCCACACCTGGCACGACTTCGTCACCGAGTTCGTCGTCGAGATAAAGATCTTCAAGAGCCCAGGCAACGGCTGGGTAAAGTTCTGACACAACGACACACTCCAGAAGATCACCGCAAACACCGACCCGCACAAAGCCGCGACAGTGCGCACCGATCGGGTCGCCGATAAATGGGGCGTCCACCGCTCCGGCGGCGTGCGGGGCAAGGCCCTCACATATCTCAACAGTGTGGCGGTAGGCCGGACATACGGGAGGTAGCGTCCCAAGATCACCTTCGCGCCACCCGCGAGACCCCACCGCACCATCGGTCAAGTCTGGGTAAGGAACTGTCGATATTGGGTAAAGAATTTCCCGGTTGACGTCAACGACACCCCATCTTCGCTCCATGCTCCGGCAATCGAGCATTCCAGGCGCTTATGAGCCACAGTTCCCTGCCATAAATTGGCTCGCGCCCAGCGAAATCAGAGCGCCAACGGGGGAATGACATGAGTGCCGGGTATGGCGTCCATACGGATGCGCTGACCAACTATGCCGCGAAGATCGACAAAGCGGCGGACCGGATCACCGAAATCATGCGAAGCCTGGGCACGATCCAGATCCCGGAGAACGCCTTCGGCAAACTCCCGGACGCGCACGGGCTCTACCAGGCTTACCACGAACACGCCGAAGCGGACGTCGACAACTGCAAAGACCTGGCCGACATCCTGCAGCACACCGCTGACGGTCTGCGCCAGTCCGCCCAGGCGTACGACGACAACGAGATCGTCACCGTCTCCAGCATGCAGGGGGTCCAGCTGTGAGCGATGCGATCCTCGCGGCGGGCAACAGCCACACATACGAGTGGGCCTCGCGCCCGGACCACCGCGCCTTCCCCGAGGTCCCCAAGGCCAAGACCCCCGACCGCAGCGGCATCAGCGGTTCGGTGGACGAGGCCGTGGTGTGGACGCTGGAGAAGACCGGCTGCATGGACCTGCTGGACAAGGTCACCGGTGCGCCGGAAGCCCTCAACCAGGCCGCCGAGGCCTGGCGGGCGCGCGGCCAGGACATGCGTGATGTGGCGAACGATCTGCGGTCGGGCGCCAAGGAGCTCTCCGAGCACTGGCACGGCCGGTCCTCCGACGGCTTCGGTTCCCACATGGGGCACGTCGTCAGCGCCATCGATGACACGGCCTACGACATGGCACAGACCGCGAAGATCCTGGGCCAGGCGGCCGAGGAGTGCGCGCTCGCCGAGTCGACCGTCGTCGAGCTGCTCAGCGATCTGATCCAGATGCTGGTCGCGGAGCTGGCGACCAGCTTCATCCTGGACCTGTTCACCGCCGGTCTGGCCACCGTCGTCGATGCGCTGGTCAGCGGCGCGGAGGTGAGCGCCGCCATCGCCCGGATCACGGCGATCTCCGCGAAGCTGGGCAAGGCGCTCGAACAGCTGATGAAGGCCGTCAAGGACATCAAGGAGGCCGTGCGCAGCGGCAAGTCCATCAAGGAGGTCCTGGCCGAGGCCCGCAAGATCCGGCAGGCCGCGTCGAAGGTCCGTAAGACGGCCGAGGCGCTGGGCGGCAAGGAAGGCAAGGAAGACGGGCTGAGCTTCCTGCAACGGCAGGCGATCAGCCAGCCGTACAAGCAGGGGCGGAAGCTGATCGGCAAGGCCGGCAAGGAAGCCGGCATCGAGTCGAACTGGAAGACGCCGCTCAAGGACTACGTCAAGAGCGAGACCGGACGGGATTCCTTCACCGAGGACGGCTCCGAGGCGCCCAAGCCGTACCATGTCGACCCGGCAAGCGTTGAGGGGACTTTTGGATGAGCATGTACCCGCCGGCCCCCGGTGGCACCCCGGCCGGGCAGGCCGTGGGGCTGGTGGGTCCGCCTGAGCTGCACCGCGAGGTCGCAGCTCAGCTGCACCAGGGCGAGCAGCTGAGCGCCGCCTTCCTGCTTCAGGTGGACGACCTGCTGCCGCCGAAGATTCCCAGGCGCTACCGCATCAGGAAGACCGTGAACGTCGACTGGTGGGCACCGGTGCGCTTTGTGGCGAGCCTGTTCTTCCCGTCCTCCTGGGGCTGGATCTTCGAGGGCGACGCCATCGGCACGCTCTTCCGGCGCCAGTGCAGCCGCCTCTATCGCGCGCTGCGGCGCCCGACCCACGGCGGTTCCTGGTCCGGCGGCTATGACAGCACCGCCGGCAGCCTGTTCATCGCGGTACGCAACAACACCCTGGACGGACCGCTCAGCGGCCTGAACGACGACTTCGTGCTGGCGGTCACCTCGCACCGGCTGCTGGTGCTGAGCGAGCCGTTCGGTGCGGAGTACGGCAGGCCGCACCCCGCCCAGCTGCTGGCCGAGTACCCCCGAGGCACCTTCGGCAAGCGCCGCGAGCCGCATCCGGCGCGCCAGATCTTCCGGGCCGATGTGGAGTTCAACGACGGGTCCTGGATCGCGCTGCGGCTGCCCAAGCGCGAAGAGGTCGCGCAGCTGACGTCCGTACTGGGCTGAGCACACCGCACGACAGCACGACAACGGCGGGCGGGGCAACGCAAGTTGCCCCGCCCGCCGGGCTTTCCCGCTACGTGCCCGCCAGCTGCCCCTGCGCCGCCCGCAGCGCCTCCGCGAGCAGTTCCGCCCCTTCCTCCGCCTCGGCGACGGTGAGCGTCATCGGGGGCGCGATGCGCAGCGAGGCGCCGCCCTGGCCGCCCTTGCCGATCAGCAGGCCGCGTTCCCGGGCGGCCTCGATGACCAGGGATGCGGCCTGCGGCGAGCGTTCGTCGGTGCCGGGGCGGACGAGCTCGACGCCGATCATCAGGCCGCGGCCGCGTACCTCCCGTACGACATCGAGCCCGGCCGCAACCGCCCGCAGCCGCTCGATGAGCAGACCGCCGACGCGCCGGGCGTTGCCCTGGAGGTCGTGATCGAGGAGGTAGGCGAGGTTGGCGAGACCGGCGGCCATGGTGACGGGGCTGCCGCCGAAGGTGGAAATGGAGTTCGCGGAGAGCGAGTTCATCACTTCCGCGCGGGCCACCACACCGCCGATGGACATGCCGTTGCCGATGCCCTTGGCGAAGGTGAGCATGTCCGGCGGGCCGTTGTCGGCGTGTGCCTGCCAGCCCCAGAAGTGGTCTCCCGTACGGCCCCAGCCGGTCTGCACCTCGTCGCTGATCCACAGGATGCCGTGCCGGGCGAGCACCGCGCGGAACTCCGCGTAGAGGCCGTCCGGCGGCGCGGTGAAGCCGCCGACGCCCTGCACCGGTTCGGCGATCAGCGCAGCGACGCCGCCCGCGGTCTGCTCGAGCATGTCTTCGAGGTCGGCGACGCAGGCCTCGATGTAGGCGGCGTCACTCAGCTCCGCGTACGGGCCGCGGCTGCGCACCCCGCCGTGCACATACAGCGTCTGGAGCGGCGAGAGGCTGGTCGGCGACCAGCTCTGGTTGCCGGTGATGCCGACGGCGGAGAACGACCGGCCGTGGTAGCTGTTGCGCATCGCCAGCACCTGGTTGGAGCGACGGTAGGCGGTGGCCAGCAGCAGGGCCGTGTCATTGGCCTCCGTACCGGAGGTGGTGAAGAAGACCCGGGCGTCGGGGATGCCGGAGAGCGCGACGATCCGCTCCGCCAGCTCGACCATGGGGCGGGAGAGGTAGAGCGTCGAGGTGTGGAGGATCCGGCCGGCCTGCTCGCCGACCGCCTTGGTCACCTCGGGCAGGGCGTGGGCCGTCATGGTGGTGAGAATGCCGCCGAAGAAGTCGAGGTAGCGGTTGCCCTCGGCGTCCCAGACGTGGCGGCCCTCGCCGTGGGTGATCTCGAGCGGCCGCTCGTAGTAGAGGCTCAGCCAGGACGGCATGACGCTCTGGTGGCGGGCGTGCAGGCTCGCGGAATCGTGGGTCACGGCTGCACCAGCCCGCCGTACGCGTCGGGGCGGCGGTCGCGGTAGAAGGCCCACTGCTGCCGGACCTCGTCGATCAGCCCGAAGTCGAGGTCACGGATGAGGAGTTCCTCCTTGGAGTCGCTGGCGACCTCGCCGACGAACCTGCCGCGCGGGTCGACGAAGTAGCTGGTGCCGTAGAAGTCGTTGTCGCCGTACTCCTCCACGCCGACCCGGTTGATCGCCGCGATGAAGTACTCGTTGGCGACGGCCGCCGCGGGCTGCTCCAGCTGCCAGAGGTAGGCGGACAGTCCGCGGGAGGTGGCGGAGGGGTTGTAGACGAGCTGGGCGCCGTTGAGGCCCAACTGGCGCCAGCCTTCGGGGAAATGGCGGTCGTAGCAGATATAGACGCCGACCTTACCGACGGCGGTGTCGAACACCGGCCAGCCCGCGTTCCCCGGCTTGAAGTAGTACTTCTCCCAGAAGCCCTTGACCTGCGGGATGTGGTGTTTGCGGTAGGTGCCCAGGACCGTGCCGTCGGCGTCGATGACGGCCGCGGTGTTGTAGTAGAACCCGGACTGCTCGATCTCGAAGACCGGGACGACGATGACCATGCCGGTCTCGCGGGCCAGGGCCTGCATCCGCCGTACGGTCGGACCGTCGGGCACCGGCTCGGCCCAGCGGTAGTGCTCCGGCTCCTGCACCTGGCAGAAGTACGGGGCGTTGAAGACCTCCTGGAAGCCGATGACCTTCGCGCCCTGCGCGGCCGCCGCTCTGGCGTGTTCCTCGTGCTTCGCGATCATCGATTCGGTGTCGCCGGTCCAGGTCGCCTGGACCAGTGCGGCACGCACAACATCGGCCATGAGCTGCTCCTTTGTCGATGCGTCAGCCTGCAGCCCACGCGGGTCTACGCGTGTGGAGGTGACCGTAAGCCCCGTCACGCACGGTGGCAAGACCATCTCTCAGCGCGGCGCGTCCGGGGCGCGATTCACAGATGGGCGGCGCGCAGGGCATGGGCGACGTCGGCGTGCCGGTGCGGCGAGACCTGCTCGGCCGCGGCCAGCAGCAACGGTCCCAGCGCACCCGGCGCCACGGCGGCCGCCGCAGCCGCTTCCTCCGGCGTACGGACCCGTACGAACGCGGCCAGCAGCTCCAGCGCCTGCGCGGTCCGGTCCCGGTCGAGCAGGGCCAGCGCGGCCTGCGCCACCTCCGCCACGGGGCGGGCCACGCCCTGCCGCAGCAGGTGGGCGCTGTCCGCCGTACGGTCCGCGGCGGCCAGCGCATCGGCGGCCGCGGCGAGCCCGGCGGGCGGCAGACAGGCCGCTTCCCAGAGCAGGGTGGGGACGTCGGAGGCGAGCCCGGCGCGCTCCAACTCCTCGATGAGGAGGGGGAGTTCCACGGCAGGGCGGTTGGCGGCGGCGCAGAGTTCGGCGTGGGCGAGGCCGCCGTTGGCGGTGGCGCGGAGCCGGGCCAGTCGGGAGACGGCGGTGGCGGCGGCCTCGCGGGCCTCGGCGGTGGCGGCGGCCGCGGGGCCGGTACGGCCGCCCGCCTGCTCGTCGGCACCCCTCGGCTCCTGGCCGTACGCCCCGGCGAAGCGGGCGCCGCGGGGGGCGGGCCCCGGGGCGGGGGCACTCTCGTCCGCCTGCGGCTCCGGCCGCCCCTCCGCCGCCGTCCACCCCTCCGCCGCCGTCCGCCCCTCCGGCTCCGGCTGTTCCTCTGGCTCCGGCTGCTCCTCCAGCCCGGCGAACCGGGCGCCGCGGGGGCGAGCGGGGCGCTTGCCCTTGGCCCGCTTCGTGCGCCCGTCGCCGGTGGCCCGCTTCGCACCCCTGTCGCCGGTGGCCCGCTGCCTGCCCTCGGCCTCTCTCAGGGCCTCCAGGCGGGACCGGAGCTCGCCGGTCCGGGCACCCGCGCGGAGGTGGTCGTCCTGCGCCCAGGCCAGCTCGTCGGCCAGCCGGTCCGCCTCCGGGGAGCCGGCCGCCGCCCATGCGGCGGCCTGGAGTTCGCGGGCACGCAGCGCCGCGTGCCGCTGCTCGCGCAACATGACCTCCAGGCGCTCCTGGAGTGCGGGGCGGCCGCCGGGCTGTGCGTCATAGCCGGCCACCGCCTGCGCGTGCAACCGCCGGGCACGCGCCTTCGCCATGGTGGCGGCCTGCTCACCGGGCAGCCCCGCAAGGTCGTAGAGCAGCGACTCGACCACATCCCACGGCGGCACGTCCCGCCCTTCCAGGCAGGCCCGCAGCCCCTCGGGGTCGCGCCGCGCAAACACCGCGTACCACCCGGCCGCAGGATCGAGCCGCTGCGCAAGACCGGCCAAGAAGGACGCGAACTCCTCTACTGCATCGTGGAGTTGAGCTCCCGACATGGGCTGAGTCTCTCCCCCCTAGGCGGACTTCTCCCACTCGCCCGCATTCGACACGTTGGATGTTTCGGCAAGGACGACGGCGCGCTACGGACGGTTTACAGAACGCGCACACAACAGGTAAACTTGCAAGTTTGTCTGTTGATCTCTTACGCTCGCGCTATGCCGGAAAAGAGTCAGGAACGCCTCGCGACAGACCTGGGCGCGGCCGTCGGGCAGCTGATGCGGCACCTTCGCGCCGCATCCCCCCAGGGTGAGCTCAGCCCCACCCAGCGCGCGGTCATCGCCCGGATCGACGCCGACGGGCCGGCCACCACCGCGGCGCTGGCCCGCGCCGAGCTGGTCCGCCCGCAGTCCATGCGGATGACCCTGAGCGCGCTGGAAGAGCACGGCGTCCTCGCCCGCAGCCCGCATCCGACCGATGGGCGACAGGTCGTCTTCTCCCTCACCGAGGAGGGGCGCCGCGCCCTCGAGGTCGTACGGCAGGCCAAGCAGAACTGGCTCGCCGTGGCCATCGAGGAACGCCTCGGCCCGGAGGAACAGCGCACCCTGGCGACCGCGACCGACCTGATACGACGGCTGACGCAGGAATGACGCCTCTGCTCCTCGGCTCGCTCCTCAACCGTTCCAATTAAGTGAGCAGGAGGGAGAAGATCTTCCCGCGGCTCGGCGAGACCGGCACGACGGAAGCAATCCTCAAGCTGCTGGCCTGAGTTGGCGGTACCGGCCCGCCCGCCGGACGGCGGATCACGCTGAGTAGGATCCCGCCATGAGCGCTTCGGAGCCCACCATCCTCGCCACCTCCGGTGGTCACCGCATCGGAAACCGGACGATGGTGGCCTTCGACGCTCTGGTGCACCATGCAGTCGAGCTGTCCGGGGTCCACGGACGCCGGCCCCGCGTCATGTACGTCGGCACCGCGATCGGCGACGCCGAGCACTTCACCGCGCGGATGACCGAGGCGGCCCGGGTAGCAGGGTTCGACCTGACGCCGCTGCACCTGTTCCCCATGCCGAATCTCGAGGACGTGGCGGGCACCGTCCTGGAGCAGGATGTCGTGTGGGTCATGGGCGGTTCGGTGGCGAATCTGCTGGCGGTGTGGCGGGTGCACGGGCTCGATACGGTCTTCCGCCGCGCCTGGGAGGCGGGTGTGGTGCTCAGCGGTGTCAGCGCGGGGTCGATCTGCTGGTTCGAGGGAGGCGCCACCGACTCCTTCGGACCCGAACTGCGGCCGCTCACCGACGCGCTCGGCTTCTTGCCGTACGGCAACGGCGTCCACTACGACAGCGACCCGGGGCGCCGCCCGCTGGTGCACCGGCTCGTCGCGGACGGCACCCTGCCCACCACGCACTGCACCGACGACGGCGTGGGTCTGGTCTACCGGGGAACCGAGCTCGTCGAAACCGTCACGGAAGCGCCGGGAAAGGGCGCGTACGTGGTCGTGCGCGAGGGCGGTTCGGCCGTCGAGGAACGGCTCGAACCGCGCCGGCTGCCGGCACCGCGCCGGTAGCTTGCGCGGCGGAGCGACACGCCCGGTGCCTGCGTACGGCTACGGCGCCGGGTGACCCACCGGTCTGCGCTCGTGCCACCGCAGATCGTCCTGCAGCTGCGCCGCCAGCGAGATCAGCCGCGGCTCGCCGTGCGCCGGGCCGAGGAGTTGGGCGCCCAGCGGCAGGCCGTCCTTGCTGAATCCGGCGGGGATGCTGACGCCCGGCCAGCCGAGGACGTTCCACGGCCAGGCGTAGGGGCAGGCGGCGATCATGGCCTGATCCGTGCGCCAGCCGTTGAGTTTGGCGAGGGTGCCGATACGCGGCGGCGGGGTGGCGGTGGTGGGGGTCAGAAGGATGTCGTAGGGGCCGAACAGGGCGCCGATGCGGCGTTGTTGGCGTCGCTCCGCAGCGCGGGCGCGGCGGAGCACGGGGCCGCCGAGGATGCGGCCCATGCGGACGGATCCGAGGGTGCGGGGGTCGAGGAGGGTGCGGTCGGGGACGCGGGCGGCCCATTCGCCGACGCCGGCGGTGGCGCGCGGGACGAAGGAGAGGCCGACCAGGCCGTAGTCGGGTTCGGCCTCCTCGACGAAGTGGCCGAGGCGGGCGAGGGTGCGGGCCATGCCGGTGACCGCGGCGCGGACTTCCGGGTGCAGCGGTTTGCGGGTGAAGGTGATGGGCGGTTTCCAGGAGAGGGCGATGCGGAGGCGGCCGGGGTCGCGGCCGGCGGCCTCGCGGGCCCCGATGGCGGGCGGACGGTGCAGATCACCGTCGTGGTTGCCGCTCGCGACGTCCAGGAGGAGGGCCGCGTCCTCGACGGTGCGGGCCAGCGGGCCGATGCCGGTGATGCCCTGGAAGGACTCGGCGTCCGGCCAGGTGGAGATGCGGCCGCGTTGCGGCTTGATGCCGATGAGGTGGGACCACGCCGCCGGGATACGGACCGAGCCCGCGCCGTCGGTGCCGAGCGCGGCGGGGACCAGGCCGGCGGCCACCGCGGCGGCCGAGCCGCCGGAGGAACCGCCGGGGGTGTGGTCGAGGTTCCAGGGGTTGCGGGTGTCGCCGAAGGCCGGTCCTTCGGTGAACGGCCACTGCCCCAGTTCGCAGGCGTTGGTCTTGCCGACGATGATCGCGCCGGCCGCGCGCAGCCGCCGTACGACCTCGGCGTCGTGTTCCTTGGGCGGAAACTCCCCGGCGCAGCCGAACGCGGTGGGCTCGCCCGCCACGTCGGTGTCGTCCTTGACCGCGACGGGCACGCCGAGGAGCGGCAGCCGTTCGCCGGCGGCCAGCCTGCGGTCGCCGTCCGCGGCCTCGGCCATCGCCGCGTCGGGCCGTACCCGCCGGAAGGCGTTGACGGTGCCCTGGGTGGCCTCGATGCGCTCCAGGGAACGCCGTACCAGCGCGGTGGAGGTCACCCTCCCGTCGGCCAGTGCCCGCGCCTGTTCGGCGAGCCCTTCCAGTTCTCCGGCCGTCGTGCGGAGACGGCCTGCCGGGCCGGGGCCCGTTCCGCCGCCACGGCTCTCGTCAACGCTCACTGTGCGCGCCCTCCCTGGGACCGTTCTTGCGAACGGACCGTTCTTGCCGACGAACGGTCCCAGGAGGCTAGTCGGCACCAACGGGGCCAGCAATGACGCCGCGCGGTAGGCCACATGGACGTCATACGGACGGCACAGCGCCCGTGAGAGAGGACCCTGGACTACGGTCGGACCACCATCGCCGAGCCGCCGCCGCGCCGTACCTTTTCGGCCGCCGCGAGCCAGCGTCCGTCCGGCAGCCGCTGTACACCGGTCGCCGCCCCGATCTCCGGGTTCTGTGTGAAGGTGTGGCCGAGCGCCTCGAGTTGGCCGCGGACCGGGCTGTTCCACAGGGCAGGTTCCAGCTCGGTGGCCGCCGCGTTGCGCTGGCTGGCGCGGGGCGCGGCGATGGCGTCCACCAGGGGCATACCGCGGTCCAGGAAGTTCACCAGGGACTGGAGGACGGTGGTGATGATGGTCGCGCCGCCGGGTGAGCCGAGGGCGACCACGGGCTTGCCGTGGCGCAGCACGATGGTGGGAGAGATGGACGAGCGCGGGCGCTTGCCGGGGCCTGGGAGGTTGGGGTCATGGACGGCCGGGTTGGCGGGCGCGAAGGAGAAGTCCGTCAGCTCGTTGTTGAGGAGGAAGCCGCGGCCCGGGACGACGATGCCGCTGCCGCCGGTCTGCTCGATGGTGAGGGTGTAGGCGACGACGTTGCCCCACTTGTCGGCGACGGTGAGGTGGGTGGTGTTCTCGCCCTCGTACGTCGTCGGGGCGGCCTTGCCGGCGGTGCCGCAGGGTTCGGGCCGGCGCGGGTCGCCGGGGGCGAGCGGGCTGGTCAGGGCCTTGTTGTCGTGGATCAGGCAGGCGCGGGAGTCGGCGAAGCGCTGCGAGGTCAGGCCCTGGGTCGGTACGTCTTCCTGCGCCGGGTCGCCGACCCAGCGGCCGCGGTCGGCGAACGCGATCCGGCCGGCCTCGATGTAGCGGTGCAGGTACTGCTTTTCGGTCAGGCGGGAAAGGTCGCTCTTCTCGAGGATGTTGAGCGCTTCGGCGATGCTGGTGCCGCCGGAGGAGGACGGGCCGATGCCGTAGACATCGAGGCCGCGGTAGGTGGTGTGGGTTGGCGCCTGGCCGAGGGCCCGGTAGGCGCGGAGGTCGTGCGCGGTCAGGTCGCCCGGTCGTACGGTGCGCTCCGCGCCGGAGCGGACCGGTGGCTTGCGGACGGTGCGTACGACGTCCCGGCCCAGGTCGCCGCCGTAGAGCGCACCGACGCCCCGCCTCGCCAACTCCCCGTAGGTACGGGCCAGATCGGGGTTCTTGAATGTCGAGCCGACCACCGGGAGCTTGCCGCCGGGGAGGAAGAGGCCGGCGGTGGCGGGGAAGTCGCGGAAGCGGGCCTCGTTGGCGGCGGTCTGCTGCCGGAAGGTCTCGTCGACGGTGAAGCCGTCGCGGGCGAGGCGCCGGGCGGGGCGCAGCACCTGCCCGAGCGACCGGCTGCCCCACTTGCGCAGGGCCGTGTCCCAGGTGGCGGGCGTCCCCGGGGTGCCGACGCTCAGGCCGCTGGTGACGGCGTCGTCGAACGGGATCGGCTTGCCGTGCTCCAGGAAGAGGTTCTTGTCGGCGGAGCGCGGGGCGGTCTCCCGGCCGTCGAGGGTGCGTAGGGTGCGCGTACCGGCGTTGTAGTAGACGAAGTAGCCGCCGCCTCCCACTCCCGAGGAGTACGGCTCGGTGACGCCGAGGGCGGCGGCGGTGGCGACCGCGGCGTCCACGGCGTTGCCGCCCTTTTTGAGTACGGCGATACCGGCGGCGGAGGCGTCCGCGTCGACGCTGGAGACCGCCCCGCCGTAGCCGACGGCGACCGGGGTCTTGGCGGGGGTGGCGTGCACCTGGGGCGAGGGGCCCTGCGGTGGTGTGGACCGGGCGGCGGCCGGGGCCGTCAGCAGGGAGCCGGCCAGCGCGGCGGCCGCCCCCAGGACAGTGAGACGTCGGGCGTTCGGCATACCGGGTTGTCCTCCAAGTGCGTACGCATCGGGGGGGCGGTAGGGGCCCGGAGCCTACTCGCGGACGCGGCCCCTCGGCAGAGGGCATAGCGGGACAAGCCGGCCCAGCCACCAGCCCGCCCTCGAACACACACCCGGGCAGCCGCTACGCTCCCCCGCCATGGATGACACCCTGCTGCTCCTGACCGTGGCTGTCGCGGCCCTCGCTGTGGGCCTGGCTGCCGGCTGGGCCGTGCAATCGGCGGCGGCCCGCCGGAAGGTGACCCGCGAGCAGAACTTCTTCGGCCTGCCGGACGGCTCGGAGTGCGTGCTGGTCACCCACCGGGACAGCGCCTCGGCCCACTGGAGCATCCCGCGCCACGACGCGCTGGCGCTGCTCGGGCTGGCCGCGGTGATCGAGAACTGCGGGGCGCACCCGGAGGTCGCGCCGCACGACACCGGTCTCCAGGGCTTCGGGGCGCGCACCGAGTTCTGTGTCGGCGACCCGACCGCGCACCGCCGCCTGGCGGCCCATATGGCCAATCTGCTGCCGGGCGTCGCGGTGCATCCGGGCGACGAGTCCGGCGCCGACCGCGGCACCTTCACCATCGGCGGCACGGCGTACCGGATGGAGCCCGGCGCGACCGAGTACGTCCTGCTGGCCCGGCTGACGGCCGGTGAGGGCGACCGGCCGGTGTTCCTGGCGGCCGGTCAGCGCCCGGTCACCCATCGGGCCGCGGTGCGCCACCTCGTACGCAACCGGGCCCGGCTGGCCCGTAAGCACGGCGCCGGGGGCCAGTTCGCGCTGCTGCTGAAGGTGGTGAACTCGCAGGCGTACGGGCCCGATGTCGTCGAGCTGGTCGCGGATGTCACCAAGGCCGCGATCACGGCCGCCGAGCCGAAGGGGCACCGGGCGGCGGCCTGACGCCCGGCGGGCGGGCGCGCTCGGAGAGGGCACGCTCACGGAGAGGGCACGCTCGGCGGGCGGCCGCCAGGGGGATCTGCGAAGCTCGGAAGCATGATCGCCAGCCTGCGTGCCATCGTCCTGCACTGGACCGGTGTGCTGCCGGTCCTGGCGGTCATCCTGCTGGCCGTGACGTGGGGCCGGTCGCTGCCGGTCGCCCTGGTCGTCGTGGTCTCGTGCTTGCTGGCCGGAGCGGTGCTGGCCGCGGTGCATCACGCCGAGGTGATCGCCCATCGGGTGGGCGAGCCGTTCGGGTCCCTGGTACTGGCGGTCGCGGTAACGATCATCGAGGTGGCGCTGATCGTCACGCTGATGGCCGACGGCGGCGACAAGAGCGCCGCGCTCGCCCGGGACACCGTCTTCGCGGCCGTGATGATCACCTGCAACGGCATCGTCGGACTGTGTCTCCTGGTGGGCGCCCTCAAGCGCAAGGTGGCCGTCTTCAACGCCGAGGGCACCGGCGCCGCGCTGGCGACCGTCGCAACGCTGTCCGGTCTCAGCCTGGTCCTGCCGACATTCACCACCACCACGCCGGGGCCGCGGTTCTCCACCCCGCAGCTGGTCTTCGCCGCGCTCGCCGCGCTGGTGCTCTACGGCATGTTCGTCACCACCCAGACGGTCCGGCACCGAGACTACTTCCTGCCCGTCACGGCGTCCGGCGAGGTGATCGACAGCGAGGAGCACGCCGATCCGCCGTCCCGCCGGACGGCGATGGTCAGCCTCGGTCTGCTGGCGCTGGCCCTGATCGCGGTGGTCGGGCTGGCCAAGGCGGTGTCGCCGACCATCGAGTCCGGTGTGGCCGCGGCGGGCCTGCCGTCCTCCGTCGTCGGCATCGTGATCGCCCTGCTGGTCCTGTTGCCGGAGACCATCGCCGCCGTACGGGCCGCGCGCCGGGACCGCGTACAGACCAGCCTCAATCTCGGCCTGGGCTCGGCGATGGCCAGCATCGGCCTCACCATCCCCGCGGTCGCGGTCGCCTCGATCTGGCTGACGGGCCCCCTCTACCTGGGCCTCGGCGCGACCCATATGGTCCTGCTCGCCCTCACCGTCATGGTGGGCACCCTGACGGTGATCCCCGGCCGTGCCACACCCTTGCAGGGCGGCGTCCATCTGGCCCTGCTGGCCGCGTACATCGTGCTGGCGGTCAGCCCCTGACGCCCCCGGCCACGGCCCGGCCGAACGGGCGCGGAACCCCTCGCCCCGGGGTGTGGCTGCGGCCCGAGGCGGTGGCCGCGTGCGGCGGCGGCGATCGCGCCCGGACCGTTACGGCGTTGCGGCGGTAGCTGCCCCGGCTGCTGGACCGCGAGTACCGGCCGATCCGTATCGAGGCCTGAAGGCGGGCAGGGCGCGCACCGCGCGGTTGCACGTCCCCATATCCCTGCACGTCACCCGGCGCGCCGACCGCACGCCGCGGCCGCGGCCGCCATGGGTGACGACTGTCACCCGGGGCTCCGCCGCGGCAACGCCGGCCAATGGTTTATCGTTCAATTGGAGACGGCGCGGAAACACTTTTCCGTACGCCTCCACCCCCAAGCTGCCCCGGCCGAAATCCCCCGTTCGGCCGGGGCTTCCCCTTTTCCGGGGCTTGCGGTGCACTGCCGCGGGCGCCCGTCGCGCCTCACCCGCCACCCACCTCACCGAAGGTGCGACGCCCCGTTGACGTCGAGCACCGCGCCGGAGGACCAGACCGCGTCGGGCGAGGCCAGGTAGTGGACGGCGGAGGCCACCTCCTGCGGTGTGGCGACCCGGCCGAACGGGCTCTGCTGCCTGACGTCGTCGGTGAGACGGTCCGCGACCCGCTCGGTCCCGACGAACCCCGGCGCGACCGAGGCGACGCCGATCCCGTACGGCGCGAGATGCACCGCCAGCGACTGGCCCATGGCGTGCAGCGCCGCCTTGGACGCGCCGTAGGCCGGATGATCCGGCTCGCCGCGGAAGGCGCCCCGCGATCCGATGTTGACGATCCGCCCCGCCACCTCCCGCTCGATCATGTTCCGCGCCGCGCAGTAGCTGATGTGCGCCGCCCCGAGCAGATTCACGTCCACGATCCCTCGCCAGGCGGCCTGCCACTCCTCGAACGACGTACGGTCCAACGGGTGCGCCACATTCGCTGCGGCATTGTTGACCAGCACATCGATCCCGCCGAGCCCGTCCACCGCCGCCTCGGCGATCTCCGCCGCGCCGTCCGGCGTCCGCACATCTCCCTGGACCAGGATGTGCCCGCTCCCCGCCAATCCGGCGAAGGCCTCCTCGGCCGCCTCCCGACGCGACGCGTAGTGCAGCGCGACCCGGTCTCCGGCCGCCGCAAACCGCTCCGCAACCGCGCGGCCGATGCCCCGCGAGGCACCCGTCACCAACACCGCCCGACTCATCCGCAATCCCCGCCTCTCCTCAACAGCCTCGACGGTCCTTGACCGCCTCGACAGTCGTTGACCGCCCTTGGCATCCTGCTCCGTGATGATCAGAAGTGATCGTATGTGCGCGTGACCTGGCCTGGTTGCACCGTCACCAGCCGCCCGGTCACCGTCAGGGACGGGCGCCCCGCTCCCCCGCTACGAGCACGCCGACATCACCGAGCTCGAACTCCCCTCCCGGCACTACGACTCCGCTGCTTCCCGGAGCCGGCATCCGCCGACTGCCTTTCTGGCGCTATCTGCTGGTGTTCCGCGAGGGCGCATGATGCCGGCGGCGCCTGACGCGGGCGGGCGCGGGGCGGGCGAACACAGGGCAGGCAGGCGGGCAGGCATCTCGCCGGGCAGGCGGGCAGGCACCTCACCACCCGAGCGCGCCGGGAAAACCACCCGTCTCCCCGCCTGGACATGCCGCGCAGGAGAATCCGGTTTTCCATGCTGAGTGTCCGATGCGCTCTGCCATGCCGCCCCTTTCCCGGGGCGGCATGGCGGGGCACCACCGGCCCTAGGTGCCCGGCAGCGCGTCGGCTCCCCGCAGAGGCTGCCCGGACGTGCCGGACGTGCGGAGCCCGCACCGCACGGCCCCGCCTGGCCCCGCCTGGCCCCAGGCCCCGTATCGCCCGATCATCGACATATGGCCCCGACCGATGAGCCTGGCTTTTCGCCGTATCCCGAGGTCCGGCCGATGCTGGCCACCGTCGGCCCGCTGCCCGCCGAGCACGAGCAGGCGTTGTGGGCGTTCGAGGCCAAATGGGACGGTGCGCGCTGCGTCGTCAGCACGTCGGGGGACGGCACGGTCCGGCTGGCCACCCGGGCCGGGAACGACGCGACCACGACCTACCCCGAGCTCGCCGCGCTGGGCGCGCAGCTGCGCGGCCGGCCCGCGGTGCTGGACGGCGAGGTGGTGGTGCTGGACGCGCGGGGGCGGCCCGATTTCGGGCTGCTGCAGCGCCGGATGGGGGTGGTGAACCCGCGCCGCACGGCCCGGCTGGCCATGGAATACCCGGTTCACCTCGTCCTTTTCGACGTGATGTATCTGGGCCGGTCGCTGCTCGGGACGCCGTATTACGAGCGCCGCGCCATCCTCTCCCAGCTGCGCCTGCGCGGCGCGAACTGGTCGGTGCCGGCCCATGTGGAGGGCCATGGGCAGCAGGCATGGGAGGCGTCGCTGCGGGGCGGCATCGAGGGTGTGGTGGCGAAGCGGCTGACCTCGCCGTATACGCCGGGCGTACGGTCACCCGAGTGGCGCAAGACCAAGCATCTGGTGACGCTCGACGTGGTCATCGGCGGCTGGACGGAAGGTCACGGCGGGCTCACCGGGCTCCCGGGTTCCGTCCTGGCGGGCGTGGAGGAAGCGAGCGGGCTGCGGTACGTCGGCTCCGTGGGCTCGGGCCTGTCCGACCGGGAGCGGCGGGATCTCGCGCAATATCTGGGGGTGATCCCTCTGGGCCACTCCCCCTTCACCAACCCGGTGGACGTGACCGGCGCCCACTGGGCAGAGCCCCGGCTCATCGCCGAGGTCACCTTCACCGGCTGGACCTCGGGGGGACGGCTACGGCACCCGATCTGGCACCGGCTGCGCCCCGATCTGACGCGCCTCGGGTGAGGTCGCCTCACGCCATGGGCCGGCAACCGCGAGGCAGGGACGGCTGCCCCTCGGTGCCTCGTCTCACGCGAGGCTCATGGCCGTTTCACGGGCTGCAGAACTCGGCGGCGGCGATGGATCCGCCGCCGTTCTCCTCGTCCGTGCCCAGGACCCCTTCCCGTGATACGGACCGTCGTCGCCCGGGTCCGATGCGGACGACACGGTCAGTTCACCTGAGGCCGAGATCTTGACATCCGAGATGTGCCGGACGTCCTCGGCCGGATACGGCGCGCTGAATTCCGCGGAATCGCGCTTGCCGAAGTCATTGGTGGCCGGATCCCATTTCGCGGTGGTCAGCTTCGCCGGCCGGCCATCCTGCCCCCGGTCCGCCCAGACGGCGACGCTTTCGCCCTTCGTCGCGGTCAGCGCGAATCCCTCGTAGTTACCGTCCGAGGTAATTCCGGGCAGCTGGAATGCGCTCACGGCGTGAGCGATGCCCTTTTCCACGTGAATGCGGTACGTCGTACCGCTGCCGGCCAGCCAAGCCGCAAGTGCAGCAGGTGCAGTGGGCCGGGCGGTAGCGCACTGCAACCAGCCGGTTCTCGCCGGGGTTCTTGTTGTCACGGACGGCGAGGGTGTCCACCGCGTCACCGTCCCGGCCGTCGACCACGATTCCGCTGATTCCGGAGGTGATGCCGTCACCCACCCGCTGCCAGTCGGCCGCAGATGCGGCATGGGCGGTCGCCGTGGGCGCGATGAGCGCGGCGCCGGCTATGACGACGCCGAATAGTTTCTTGATCATCGGCCGATTCCAGGTGCGGCTCCCGGGTTACCGGTAAGTGGCCATTACGCCCTTCGTAAAACTTTGAATGACCGCCGGCCAACGAATATCACTCGGCATCAAATCCCAACCTCCATAACACTATTCCCGGACATATCTCTTTGTACGGGATCGCGTCACGGCCCGGCGAACGGGGAAGGCTCGCCACGCACAGAGCACGCACAGAGCACGCACAGAGCACGCACAGAGCACGCACAGAGCACCACAGCCACCACCCACGGAGAGCACACAGGAAGGAGCCGGCGATGGCGCGCCCCACCCACGACGACGGCAACCACCACGGCGATGACGGCGGCGCCGCCGCGGAAGGCAACGCCGTATACGGCAGAAAGCCGTTCAAGCGCTCACGGAGCCATTTCGCGGACCGCATCACGGCGGACGGCCGGGACGGCTGGCCCGTGCAGCCCGGCCGCTACCGCCTCGTTGTCAGCCGCGCCTGCCCCTGGGCGAGCCGGGCCGTCATCGCGCGGCGGCTGCTCGGCCTGGAGGACGCGCTCTCGCTCGCCGTCACCGACCCCCTTCAGGACGAGCGCAGTTGGCGCTTCACCCTGGATCCCGGCGGCCGCGACCCCGTACTGGACATCCGCTACCTCAGCGAGGCCTACGACACCCGCGAGAAGGACTACCCGGGCGGGGTCAGCGTCCCCGCCATCGTGGACGTCCCCAGCGGGCAACTCGTCACCAATGACTACCAGCAGATCACCCTGGACCTGGCGACCGAATGGCAGGCGCTGCACCGCCCCGGCGCGCCCGACCTCTACCCCGAGCCGTTGCGGGAGGAGATCGACGAGGTCATGAAGGGCGTCTACCACGACGTCAACAACGGGGTGTACCGAGCCGGATTCGCCACCGGACAGAGCGATTACGACGACGCCTGTGGCGATGTCTTCCGGCGCCTGGATCTGCTGTCCGAGCGGCTGGCCGACCGCCGCTATCTGGTCGGCGACACCATCACGGAGGCCGACATCCGGCTGTTCACCACGCTGGTGCGCTTCGACGCCGTCTATCACGGCCACTTCAAATGCAACCGGTTCAAACTGGCCGAGGACCCGGTGCTGTGGTCGTACGCCAAGGACCTCTACCAGACGCCCGGCTTCGGCGACACCGTCGACTTCCACCACATCAAGCAGCACTACTACCGGGTGCACACGGGCATCAACCCGACCGGGATCGTCCCGCTCGGCCCGGATCTCAGCGGCTGGCTGACGCCCCACCACCGGGAGGAGCTGGGCGGCCGCCCGTTCGGCGACGGGACACCGCCGGGCCCCGTACCGGCGGACGAGGAGGTGCCTGCGTCGGGGCGCCCGTAGGACTGGGCGAGCCGATGGCGGCCACCGGCAGGTGCCAGGGCACCGCCATCGCCGCCCGGATCGTCCGCCTCTGGCGGGACGTCAGCCCGCCGGGCGCCGAGGCCGGCGCCGCAACAGGGCGAAGGACGTCCGGACTTCCTGCGTGAAGAGATCCGGCTCCTCCATCGCGGCGAAGTGTCCGCTCCGCTCACTCCCCCTCACCTCCGCCGGCGCGCCCGGCGTTCTCCTCGATCCAGCGGCCGTGCGCCTCCCAGGCGGCCTGTTTGCTCATTCCCAGCGCCGCCCCGACCTGCGACCAGGAGGCGCCCGCGGCCCGAGCGGACCGCACCGAGAGCTGCCGGCCGTACGCCGCCTTGCGCGCGATCACCTCACCGAGCGCCAGCATCTCCAACACCTCATCCCTGCCAAGCGGTTGAACGTCTGGATCGGAAGCCAGGGAGTCCCGCAGCCGGAGGGCGTCGTAGCGGGCCGTGGCGGTCAGCAGGGTGAAATGCCCCTCGAGGCTTTCGGGAGTCAGCATGGGCCCAGCATTTCGTCATGGCGACCTGACGTCAAGCAGACATGACGCACAAGGGGCGGGTGCCGCGGCATGAGACTCACCCTCGCCTCCTCGACGTTACCCACCCGTAACCTACCGACGGGTTACCACAGGTAAGCCGTGGACCTTACCCTCCAGTCAACTCGAGCCCCGTGCGCCCCACCTGTCCTCGGACAGCGCCCGAGCGGCTCGCATCGAGATCTGGAGCAGAGAAGATGACGCCCTCCCGCACGACCTTGCGCGCCGCGATCGGCACCGTCTCCGCGGCGGTACTCGCCACCACGGCTCTCACCGGCGCGCCGGCCACCGCCCAGGCCGCGACCGTGGAATCGGCGCCCGCATCCGGCGCGCCCTCGGTGAAGTTCGTCGACATCAAGGGCGACGGCGGCATCACCCTCAAGGCGAACGTCTTCACCCCGGCCGGTGCGGACGGAACCCGGCGGTACCCGGTCCTCGTACTGCCCACCAGCTGGGCCATGCCGCAGGTCGAATACATGGCGCAGGCCCAGAAGTTGGCCGAGGCGGGCTATGTGGTCGTCGGATACAACTCGCGTGGCTTCTGGCAGTCGGGCGGGAAGATCGAAACCGCCGGCCCGCAGGACATCGCCGATGCATCGAAGGTCATCGACTGGGCGCTGGCCCACACGCCCGCCGATCCGCACAAGGTCGGCATGGGCGGGGTCTCGTACGGGGCCGGGATCAGCCTGCTGGCGTCCGCATTCGACAAGCGGATCAAGGCGGTTGCGGCGCTCAGCGGCTGGGGCAACCTGATCGACTCCATCTACAGCGGCCGCACCCAGCACCTCCAGGCAGCGGCGATGCTCGGCGGCGCGGGCGCGCTGACCGGCCGCCCCAGCCCCGAACTGCAGCGCATCCTCAAGGACTTCTTCACGTCCGATCTCGCCAAGGAGAAGGACATGATCGCGTGGGGGAAGAAGCGCTCCCCCGCCACCTACATCGACAAGATCAACGCCAATGGCGCGGCCGTCATGCTCGGCAACGCATGGGGCGATTCCCTCTTCCCGCCGAACCAGTACGCCGCCTTCTACGAGAAGCTGAAGGGGCCGAAGCGGCTGGAGTTCCGGCCCGGTGACCACGCGACGGCGGAGGCGACGGGACTGTTCGGGCTGCCCAATGACACCTGGACGAACACCAAGCGGTGGTTCGACCACTACCTCAAGGGCGCGGACAACGGCATCAACCGCGAGTCGCCGGTCCTGCTCAAGTCCCGTTCCACCGGGGCGTACGAGGGCTACCCGAGCTGGAAGGACGTGCCGTCCGCGCACCGGAGGATCGAGCTGGGCGGCAGCCGGCAGATCCACACCAATCTCGACTCCGGCGCCGACGGCGGGCTGATCTTCCTCTCCAGCATGCTGGACCAGTTCTTCCGGCTGCCTCCGATGGCGTCCATCCCGCTGCTGCCGCGCTCACTGGCCGCCGTCTGGCAGTCCGAGCGCTACGAGACCGGGCAGCGGGTGCGCGGTACGACCCGTCTGCACACCACCGTGGCGAGCACCGCCGAGAGCGGCACCGCCATCGCCTACCTCTACGACGTGGGCCCGCTCGGCCTCGGCAAGCTGGTCACCCACGCCCCGTTCACCTTCCACGGCAAGACCCCGGACAAGCCCTTCGGCCTGGACCTGGACCTCTTCTCCACGGCGTACGACGTCCCGGCCGGGCACCGTCTCGCGGTGGTCGTGGACACCGTCGACCCGCTCTACATCGAGCACAACCCCAGTGGCGCCAAGCTGACGTTCTCCTCCCCGGCGGGCGATCCCTCGTATGTGTCGGTGCCGGTGCGCGACTGAGGCGCGGTACCTCCGGAGGGGGGACGGGAGTCCGGCCACGTGCCCCCGCTCCGGCGGGCACGTGGCCGCTCTCATCCCTTCGGCTGGTGGTCCCCTCCCGGGAGCAAGATGCCCGGCTCCGGTAGGGCCACCTCGTCCGCCTTGACCTTCGGGTTGCGCCGCTGACGCTTGGCGGCCCAGTTGGCGAGCCAGGAGAGCAGCATGCACATACCGATGTAGAGGGGCGAGATGATCATGACTACGGGGATGAAGGGAAGGCCGTAGTCGAGGTTGGCGGCGATGAGCTTGCCGGCGTGCAGGAATTCCTCGTAGGTGATGAGGTAGCCGAGCGAGGTGTCCTTCAGGGCGACGACCAGCTGGCTGATGATCGCCGGGAGCATGGCGCGGAGCGCCTGCGGCACCAGGACGTGCGTCATGACCTGGGTCTTGTGCATGCCGAGCGCGTAGGCGGCCTCCCGCTGGCCCGGGTCGACGGAGTTGACGCCGGTACGGAAGACCTCGGCGAGCACCGAGCCGTTGTAGAGGGCCAGACCGGTGACGAGGGCGGGCAGTGGTGCCACCTTCAGCGCCACGTAGATGAAGAAGATCATGACGAGGACGGGCATCGCGCGGAAGAACTCGACCACCAGCGTGCTCACCCAGCGGATGAGCCGGTGCTCGGAGAGCCGGCCGACCGCGAGCACCGCCGCGAGCGCCAGCGACAGGACCGCCGCGAGGCCGAAGGCGCGCAGCGTGTTGCCGAGTCCGGTGAGCAGAAGTTCCTGAATTCCCTTGTAGGTGAAGGGAGTCCACTTGGTCGCGGTGAACTGGCCGGTGGCGAAGAGGAGGTGGATGATCCAGGCGATCAGGCCCAGGATCGCGACGGTCGAGACGAGGCCGTAGAGGCGGTGGCGTTGTTTGGTACGGGGGCCCGGGATGTCGTAGAGGGCGGTGGTCGAGGTCATCGGGCGACTCCGTAGCGCTTCTCCAGCAGGTTGAAGAGCGCGCTGATGGTCAGGGTCACGATCAGATAGCCGACGGCGATCCAGACGAAGGTCCAGATGATGCTGTAGCCCATCTCGTTGAGCGGTTTGTAGACGCCGAGGAGTTCGACGACGCTGAAGGCGCCGGCGATCGCGGAGTTCTTGGCGAGCGCGATGAGGGTCGAGCCGATGGGCGGGATGACCGAGCGGAACGCCTGCGGAAGGATGATGTCGCCGAGGGTCTGCGGGAAGGTCAGGCCCAGGCTGCGGGCCGCCTCCCCTTGCCCGGCCGGCACGGTGTTGATGCCCGAGCGCACCGCCTCGCAGATGAAGGCGGAGGTGTAGCAGCCGAGGGCGAGGATGGCGAACAGCTTGAAGGGCAGCACGAGCCCGAAGCGCGGCAGGCCCAGCACCACGGCGAAGAACAGCAGCGTCAGCGGCGTATTGCGCAGCACCATCACCCAGGCCGTGCCGAACGCCCGCAGTGAGCCGACCGGCGCGACGCGGAAGGCCGCCATCAGGAAGCCGAGGACGAGGGCGAGGAGCGAGGCGAAGACGGTGAGTTCGAGGGTGCCCAGCAGGCCGTCCCCGTAGAGGGAGAGGTTGTCCAGGAGAACGTTCACGGGTCGGGTCCTAGCTCGCCGGGTAGCGGTCGATCGGGGGCGGCTTCGGTGCGGGCACTCCGGACACACCGAGCGTCGCGTGGTACGCCTTCTTCCAGTTGCCGTTCTTCTCGTCGGCGGCGAGCACGGTGTCGAGGGCGAGGCGCAGGGCGTTGTCGCCGCGCGGTACGCCGATCCCGTACGGCTCCTCGGAGAACGGCTTGCCGACCACCTTCAGCTCGTCGGGCACCTTGGCCGCGTACCCCAGCAGAATCGCGTCGTCCGTGGTGACCGCGTCGACCTGATAGGTCAGCAGGTTGTCCACGCACACCGAGTAGGCGTCGTACGTGACCAGATCGGCCTTGGGGTATTCGGCCGCGATGCGCTGCGCCGGCGTCGAGCCGGCCGCCGAGCAGACGCGTTTGCCGGCCAGGTCCTGCGGTCCGTGGATGTCTTTCTCATCGCTGCGGACCAGCAGCGACTGACCGGCCATGTAATACGGCCCGGCGAAACCCACCAGCTTCTTGCGCTTGTCGTTGATGGTGTAGGTGCCGACGTAGTAGTCGATCTGGCCGTTCTGCAGGGCCGTCTCGCGGTTGGCCGAGGCGATCGTCTTGAACTGGATGCTGCCGGGCGGAAAGCCGAGACCGGCGGACAGCATCTTGGCGATCTCGATATCGAAGCCGGTGTAGCGGCCGGACGCCGGATCCTTCTCGCCGAGATACGGCTGGTCCTCCTTGGCGCCGACCACGAGATGCCCGCGGCGTTCGGCCCTCTCCCAGGTCGGCGAGGCGGACAGCCGGAAGTTCTTGGCGACCGGGTACCGGGGCAGTTCGCTGCCTTTGGGGCCCTTGACCGGTGGGCTGCCGTCCCGGCCGCAGCCGGCCACGGCCAGCGAGAGCGCGGTGAGCAGGACTGCCACCAGGGCGCGGCGCAGGGGCGTGAGAGGAAAATGCGGCATCGCGGCGCCCCCGTTCAGTGCTTGAGAATCTTGGAGAGGAAGTCCTTCGCGCGTTCGCTCCGCGGTGCGGTGAAGAATTCCTCGGGGGTGCGGTCCTCGACGATCCGGCCGTCCGACATGAACACGACGCGGTTGGCGGCGGACCGCGCAAAGCCCATCTCGTGCGTGACCACGACCATCGTCATGCCCTCCCGGGCGAGCTGGCGCATGACTTCCAGCACCTCGTTGATCATCTCCGGGTCGAGGGCGGAGGTCGGCTCGTCGAAGAGCAGCGCCTTGGGGTCCATGGCGAGGGCGCGGGCGATGGCGACGCGCTGCTGCTGGCCGCCGGAGAGCTGGGCCGGATACTTGTCCGCCTGGGAGGCGAGCCCGACCCGGTCGAGGAGTTCGCGGGCCCGCTGCGCCGCCTCGTCCTTCTTCGTCCTACGGACCTTGACGGGCGCCAGCATGATGTTGGCCAGCACGGTCTTGTGGGCGAAGAGGTTGAAGGACTGGAAAACCATGCCGACTTCGGCACGCAGCTTGGCCAGCGCCCGGCCTTCTTCGGGAAGCGGTCTGCCGTCCAGCTCGATGCTGCCCGACTCGATGGTCTCCAGGCGGTTGATGGTCCGGCACAGGGTGGACTTCCCGGACCCTGAGGGCCCGATGACCACCACCACCTCCCCGCGGCCGACGGTGAGGTCGATGTCCTGGAGGACGTGCAGTTTTCCGTAGTGCTTGTTGACCCCGCGCAGTTCAATCAGCGCATCACCGGCCATATGCAGACCTGCCCACTCTCATCCGTACAGGGGAGAGCCCGCAAACTACCGGGAGGAAAGGGGTGTATTTCTCTGGACACGCACGTAGCGAAGGATAGAGGGACGTAATCCACGGTTACGGAGGAACTCCTCGCGGCGCCGTCGCCCTGCGCTCCATCGGCCGGCGGCTCAGCTCTCGTCGGCCTCGGCGTAGACCTGGGACAGCTCGGGCGCGCCGACATCCGCCCACTCATGCCCCGCTTCCACCACATCGATCTCCCGCCCCGACGCCAGCCTGACCACCGGCTGCCCGTCCGGCCACACATGCCATACGGCGCCCCGCACGGTGCGCACCAGGACCGTCCCCAGATAGAGACCCGCGTCATTGCCGAGCCAGGACACCACTTCCGGGTCGTCCCGCCAGACCGGCTGCAGCTGGTCCAGCGCCTCCAACGAGCCCACGGAGTCGTCCAGTTCCACCCCCTCGGCGGCGGCCTGCGCCCGCAGCAGCTCGCATTCGGACAGCAGCTCGACGACGCTGTCGGGATCGGCGCTCACCGACTCCGCCAGTGGCACCGACCGGTCCGCCCGAGAGCGCTTGCGCCACTTGTCCAGGAAAGACATGTTCATGGTGCGAGGGTCCCACCCGTACCAGGGCCACGGCCACAGGCGCGCGGCGCGACGGATCCTCGATCGTCACCTTGACGCCCCCGGCCGGCCTCCCTACTTTCATGGCGCTCGGATCGGATCCGCCGGATCCGCAGAAGCGCCCCGCCCCTCGCGGGAACGGCCGGATCGCAGCTCGGAACCTGCCCGTTGACCTCGACCGATGTCATCTGACGTCACCTCACGTCGCCGCAGCCACCAGAGGGAAGGCATTCATGCGCGTACGACCATGGAGCACCGCCCTGGCACTTCTGCTCACCGCGACCGCACTGCCCGCCGCCACCGTCCTCGCGGCACCGGCCGCGGCGGCGCCCCACCCGCAGCGCCCCTTGCCCTTGGCGAGCCTCTTCGACAACACGGCCGTCAGTGACAACGCCGGACCGGACGCCGCCGACTTCGACGGCGCGGGCCATTCGCTCTCCGCACAGGACCTGGCGGCGGCCGGCTGGACGCCCGGCCGCACGCTCGTCATCGACGGGGCGCGGCTCGGCCTGCCCCGTAAGGCGGCCGGCGCGCCGGACAACGTGGTGGCGGACGGGCAGGCGGTGGCGCTGCACGGACGGGGCGGCGCGCTCACGTTCCTGGTCGCCGGGACCGGGCCGGCCGACGAGGGCGCGCCGGCGTCCGGCACCGGAACGGTGCACTACCGCGACGGATCCCGCACCGCCTACGAACTCACCGCGCCCGACTGGCGATCGGGGCCGCTGAGCACCAAGGCGGTGGCGCTGCCGCACATCAACGGCGCGGGCGGGCAGAGCGCGCAGTCGGCGCGGCTGTACGCGGTGTCCGTACCGCTGAAGGCCGGGCGCGAGGTGGCGTCGGTGGTGCTGCCGCGGGACCCGGGACCGGCCGCCGATCTGCATGTCTTCGCGGCGGCGGTACGGGACAACTCGGAGGGCAGAACCGGGAGTTGGGCGGCCGGTACGGCCGGCTACCGGGCGGTGGGCCCCTGGACGGACCGTACGCTGCGGCTGGTCGTGCACGCCGGCGCGGGCGGGCCGCGGGCGCGGATACGGCTGGCGAACACCTTCGCCGCGGCGCCGGTGGACATAGGGGCGGCGAGCGTGGCGGTGCAGGACGCGGGCGCCGCGGCGGATACGGCACCCGTACCGCTGACCTTCGGCCGCGGCCGCACCGGCACCCGCATACCGGCGGGCGCCGAGGCCTTCAGCGATCCGGTGGACTTCCACGTCCCGGCGGACACCAACCTCCTGGTCTCCCTCCATCTGCCGGGGACGGTGACGGCGGCGCCGGTCCACCAGGAGGCCGCCCAGGTGTCCTATCTGAGTGCGCCGGGCAGCGGAGACCGCACGGGTGACACCGGGGGCGCGGGCTATCCGGAGACGATGACCATCTGGCCGTTCCTGACCGGCGTCGACGTCGACGGCGGCCCCGGCTCGATCGTGGCGCTGGGCGACTCCATCACCGACGGGGTGAAGTCGACGAGCGGCGCCAACCGCCGCTGGCCCGATGTGCTCGCCCGCCGCTTCCAGTCGGGGACCGCCCTCCCCCGCTACGGCGTCCTCAACCAGGGCATCTCCGCGAACCGCATCGTCACCGACCGCTACCAGGGCGACGGGGTCAGCACCGACACCGGCGGGGTCAGCGCCCAGCACCGCCTGGAGCGGGATGTGCTGGCGCAGCCCGCCGCCCGTACGGTCGTCGTCTTCGAGGGCATCAACGACGTGCGCTGGGGCACCTCGGCGGACGAGGTCATCGCCGGTCTGCGCGCCCTCGCCCGGCGCGCGCACGAGCGGGGACTGCGGGTCGTGGCGGCCACCATCACTCCCTGCGAGGGCTACCCGGACTGCACACCGGCCGTCGAGGCCCGCCGGCAGTCCGTCAACGCGTTCCTCCGCGCCCACGGCGGAGCCTTCGACGCGACGCTGGACTTCGACGCCGTGCTCCGCGATCCCCAGCGGCACCGGCGGATGCTGCCCGCCTACGACAGCGGCGACCATCTCCACCCCGGCGACGCGGGGCTGAAAGCGCTCGGCGAGTCGGTGGACCTGCGGGCGCTGGTGCCCGGACGGGGGTGACGGCACCAGCGCCTGGCGGCTCGCTCCGGGTGTGCGGCGTCAGCCGGCCAGGTCCGAACCGAAGCCGGTGAGCGGGCCGTTGGTGACGCCGACCGTGGTGGGGCCGAAGCTGGTGGTGGCGGTGGGGTCGTAGAGCGAGGAGGCGGTGGTGCCCGGCAGGTGCCACAGGGCGCCGCCGTCGTTCTCCTGGCCGGCGATCGCCGTGAGGTCGGCCCGCCCGTCGCCGTTCACATCCGAGGTGAGCAGCTGCGAGCCGAAGTTGTCGTCCAGCCGTGCACCAGCCGGTCGAGCCCGGCGTGACGGATCTTCGCCTCCTGCTGTGCCAGGCGGCCGTTGGTGACGACCATGCACACCCAGCCGTCGGTGACCGCCCTGCCGAGCGTCTCGCGGGTGGCCTCGGCCAGGACGACGCGATCGGCGCCGCCGCGGTCGAGGAGGCTCCGAACGGCACTCGCGGGCACGGCCGCCCCGTACCGCCCGGCCTTGGCGTCGGCCACCGCCTCTCTCGGGGTGTACCCGCTCGCGTCGACCGACATCAGCCACTCGATATCGGCCGCCGGCAGAGCGTGCTCGGCCAGGAAGGCGGTCATCGCCGCGCGGAAGGCGGCATCGCGGTCGACGAGAGTGTTGTCGAGATCCAGCATCAACAGCGGCATACGGCGGCCGGCCCCACTCATGGGTCTCCGCTCAAGCGTCGTGGCTCAGGCCTCGTGGCTCAGGCGTCGTGGCTCAGGCGTCTCCGCTCGCCCGTCCGCTCCTGCCTCGTCGCTCATACATCGAGATCCACGACGACCGGCGCATGGTCCGAGGCGCCCTTGCCCTTGCGCTCCTCGCGGTCGACGTAGGCGTCCGAGACGGCCTTGGCGAAGGGCTCGTTGCCGTAGACCAGGTCGATGCGCATCCCGCGGTTCTTGGGGAAGGCGAGCTGGCGGTAGTCCCAGTAGGTGTAGGGGTGGTCGTACTTCAGGGGGCGCGGTACGACGTCCGTCAGGCCCGCCTCGCGGAGGGCGGCGAGGGCGGCGCGCTCGGCGGGGGTGACATGGGTGGCGCCCACGAAGACGGCGGGGTCCCAGACGTCCTCGTCGGTCGGCGCGACGTTGAAGTCGCCGAGGACCGCGAAGGGGCGGGAGCCCGCCGTGTCCTCGGCAACCGCCGCCTTCAGCGCCTCGAACCAGTGGAGCTTGTAGCCGTAGTGGGCGTGGTCGACCTCGCGGCCATTGGGGACGTACACCGACCAGACGCGGGCCGGGCCGCAGGTGGCCGAGACGGCGCGGGGCTCCTGTACGCCCTCGTAGTCCGGGCCGCCGGGCAGGCCCATGACGACATCGTCCAGGCCCACCTTGGACAGCAGCGCCACGCCGTTCCACCGGCCGTCGGCGTTGACCGCCGCTTCGTAGCCGAGCCGGCGCAGCTCGTCGTACGGGAACTGCTCGGCCGAGCACTTGGTCTCCTGGATGCACAGCACGTCCGTGCCGGTGCTCTCCAGCCAGGCCATCAGCCTCGGGAGGCGGGCGGTGATCGAGTTGACGTTCCAGGTCGCGATGCGCATGGACGTAAACCTACAGCGAGGGTCTGACAGTCAGCGGAGCGGCGGCCGCAGGAGTGGCGGTCGGCCGGGTGGCCCTCAGCCGAGTGTGGTGCTGGCGCCGGGACTCAGGCGGCCGTGGTCGGCGCCGCCGAGTTTGCCGATCATGGCGTCGTAGAGCGGGCGGGCGTGGTCCTGGAGCAGGCTGTCGTGGATGTCGATGGCGCTGCGGGGCGCGACCGCGCGGACGTAGTCGATGATCTCGGCGATCTTGTTCCAGGGGGCGTGAACCGGCAGCAGGAGGGTGTCGACGGTGCGGCCCTCGGGGACGGTGAGCGCGTCGCCGGGATGGAAAACCGCACCGCCGTCGAGGAGATAGCCGACGTTGGTGATCCGGGGGATGTCGGGGTGAATGACGGCGTGCAGCTGGCCGTGCACCTCGATGTCGAACCCGGCGGCGGTGAAGGTGTCGCCCTCGCCCACGGTGTGCACCCGGCCGGGGAAGGCGGCCGAGAGCTGGTCGGCGACGCTGGCCAGGGTCCAGATCTCGGCGCCCGGGTTCGCCTCCATGCCCGCCCGCAGCCGCTGCTGGTCGAAGTGGTCCATGTGCTCATGGGTGACCAGGATCGCGTCCGCGCCGACGGCCGCGTCCTCCTCGCTGAAGGCACCGGGGTCGATGACGAGCGTCTGCCCGTCCTTCTCGAGACGGACGCAGGCATGGGTCTTCTTCGTAAGTTCCATACGGCCATCTTGCCGCGGGGTCCGGCCGCCCACCCGCAGAAAGGATCGAGTGCCCCTCACCCCTCCGGCGTTGTCTCTTCCTTTATCACCCGCTGGGCCACCGCGAAGGCGGAGTTCGCTGCCGGGACGCCGCAGTAGATCGCGGTGTGCATCAGGACCTCCTTGATCTCGGTGGGGGTGAGGCCGTTGCGGAGGGCGGCGCGGACGTGCAGGACCAGTTCGTCGTGGTGGCCGCCGGCGACGAGGGCGGTGAGGGTGATGATGCTGCGGGTACGGCGGTCGAGACCGGGGCGGGTCCAGGTCTCACCCCAGGCGTAGCGGGTGATGAAGTCCTGGAAGTCGCCGGTGAAATCGTCGGCCGCGGCCTCGGCGCGGTCGACATGGGCGTCGCCGAGGACCTCGCGCCGGACCTTGATGCCCGCGTCGTAGGTGCCGCCGCGGGCCGGTTCCGGCTTGGTGAGGCCGGACTCTATGGCGGCGGGGGGCGCCACCGGGGGCGGCGGGGGTGCGATCTGCGCCTTGGGGGCGGCGGCACCGATCGCGGCCTGGCCGGCCGGCCCTGGCTTGTCGTGCCAGGCGGTGGTGAAGTGCCGGATGAGGAGCTCGGTGACGGCCGAGGGCTGCTCGACGGGTGCGAGGTGGGAGGTGCCGGGCACCAGGGCCAGGCTCGCGTCCGGTATGCCGGCGACCAGCGTGCGGGCGTCGGTGGTCGGGGTGACCTGGTCCTCGGAGCCGACGACGACGAGGGTGGGCACGCCGACCCGGCTGAGTGAGGACCGTACGTCGTAGGCGGCCAGCGCCTCGCAGGCGGCGATGTAGCAGCCCGGGTCGGTGGTCCGCACCATCTGGACGGCCCATTCGACGATGGCGGGCTGGGCGCCCGCGAAGCCGGTGGTGAACCAGTGCTCGGGGGCGGTGCGGGCGATCGGGTCCAGTCCGTTCGTACGGATCACCACGCCGCGCTGGCGCCAGGCGTCCGCGGTGCCGTAGCGGGGCGACGAGGACACCAGGGCCAGGGAGGTGACCCGGTGCGGGCGGGTGAGGGCCAGCTGGAGGCCGATGGCACCGCCGATGTTGCAGCCGGCGTAGCCGAACCGCTCGACGCCCAGGAGGTCGAGGGTGGCGACCAGCCGGTCGGCGAGTTCGGCGATGGAGGACGCGGCGTGGGCGGGCGAGCCTCCGTGACCTGGCAGATCGAAACGGATGACGCGCCAGTGGCGGGTCAGTTCGGGGATCTGCCGGTCCCACATGTGCCAGGTGGTACCGAGCGATGCGCCCAGTACGAGTACGGGTGCGTCGTCGGGACCGTCGATCCGGTGCTGCAGGGTCTTCTCGCTCACCCGACCACGCTACCGACTCCGTGACACGGTCCTGACACCCAGGTCAGGAAGAAGTGGGACGAAGAGGCCGGAAAAAAATCAGAATGTGATGGTCGAGACGGTGTAGACGACGGGGTGACCGGGTTCGTCGTAACTGACCATGATCCGCTGCGTGGGCTGGGGCGCCTTCTTCGGGTTGACGGTGCCCGCCCAGGGCCAGTCGACGCTGAAGTCCCAGCCGACCTTCGCCGCCTGGCCGGGCGGAATGGTCTTGGCACCCTTTTTGAGGGCGGCGGCGCTGGTGCCCACGGCCTTGAGGTAGTGGTCGAGACCCCAGTCGTTGGTCCGGAACTGCACGAAGAGGGAACTGGTCTTCCAGGAGTTGGTCTCGTAGTAGTAGACCGGGGTGGAACCGACCGGCACCGGGACGTCGTAGGTCCGCTGCTGGACCTTGGACGGGAAGGCGTTGGTCAGTCCGGTGGCCGCGGCCTCCGCCTCCTTGCCCACACCGCTGTCCCGGCTCTGCTCGGCGGAGATGACGATGTAGCCGGCCGGGATCGCGATCAGGAGGAACACGATCAGGGCCATCAGGACGGGGCGGGGGCGCTTGCCTTCGGGCGGCGGGGTGGGGAGGTGATCGTCGCTCATGGAATTCAGGTCGGAGTCGGTCATCGGCGGCCGGACCGTTCGTAGCGCTCGTAGCGCTCGACGCGGCGGCGGTTGGCGCGCCGGAAGCGGCGGGCCACCAGGCGTGCGAGGTCGGCGGCGCCGACCATACCGGCCTCGGGGCCCAGCTGGGCCTTGGCGATGGTGGCCTCGGGGCGGTAGCCGCGGCCGGTGAGGTTGCGCCGGAAGGCGTCCCGGGCCGGGCCGATCAGCAGGTCGTCGGCGGCGCTGACGCCCCCGCCGATGACGAAGCAGGACGGGTCGAGGGCGGCGGCGAGGTTGGCGATGCCGACGCCGAGCCACTGGCCGATGTCCTGGAGGAGCTCGACGCACATGGCGTCGCCCTCGCGGGCCAGCTCGGTGATCAGGGGACCGGTGATGTCGCCGATCCGGCCGCCGACCCGCTCGATGATGTTGTACGCGACCGGGGAGTCGGCCGCGGCCAGCTCCCGGGCCTCGCGGACCAGGGCGTTGCCGGAGCTGTACTGCTCCCAGCAGCCGCGGTTGCCGCACGGGCAGCGATGGCCGCCGGGCACGACCTGCATATGGCCGAACTCACCGGCCACGCCGTACTTGCCGCGCTTGACCGCGCCGTCCTCCAGGATGGCGCCGCCGATGCCCGTACCGAGCGTGATCATGACGAGGTGGTCCTCGCCGCGTCCGGCGCCGAACCGCCACTCCGCCCAGGCGGCGGTGTTGGCGTCGTTGTCGACCATGACCGGCACCGCAAGGCGGCCGGCGAGGCGGTCGCGCAGCGGCTCGTTGCGCCAGTTCAGATGCGGGGCGAAGAGCACCTTGCTGCGGTCCGCGTCGACCCAGCCGGCCGCGCCGATGCCCACCGCGTGGACGTCGTGCCGGTCGGAGAGGTCCAGGACGAGCTCGGTGATGGTGTCCTCGACCACCTTGGGGCTCTTGGACTTGTCCGGCGTCTCGGTGCGGACCTTCTCCAAAATGGTGCCGTCGGCGTCGACCACACCCGCCATGACCTTCGTGCCGCCGATGTCGATGCCGACGGTGGGCACCCGGGGGGCGGTCAGATGCGAGCGCCGCTCGCGGGTGCCGACCGTGCGCAGGACGGTGGCTCTGGCCGATCCTCGGTGCACCCGGTCCCGGTACATACTCATCGGCCCACCTCTTCGCCGTTACGGCTGCCGTTCCGGTCGCGGCGGCTGCGTGCTCGCAAGAGTCGTCTCGTCCCTGCGGGTCTCAGGAGGCCGGGGCCTCGGCGTGGATGGCCGGCATGCCTTCGCGAGGTGCGCAGGGCATGCAAGCTTCGGATGGTTCGGTGCGATTGTGCATCACCCGCGACGTCCGGCGCACCGTGACGTGGGGTGCCGCGCCCCGCGCGGCCCGGGGACCGGCGCGGGGCACGGCGGACGATCAGTCGGGCCGGTGGCCGCCGGGGAATTCCGGGGTCGCCGAACGGGCCAGCTCGTGGCTGAGCTGTTCCAGCTCGCTGCCGCCCGCCATCTGGCGGGTCAGCTCCTCCAGGGCGATCTCCTTCTTGGCATGGCTGCCGGCCATGGTGCCGCGCTTGAGGAGCACGAAACGGTCGCCGACGAGGTAGGCGTGGTGCGGATTGTGGGTGATCAACACCACGCCGAGTCCGGCGTCCCGCGCGGCCGCGACGTACTTGAGGACGACGCCGGACTGCTTGACGCCAAGCGCCGCCGTGGGCTCGTCGAGGACGAGGACCTTGGCGCCGAAGTAGACGGCGCGGGCGATGGCGACGCACTGCCGCTCGCCGCCGGAGAGGGTGCCGATGGGCTGGTCGACGTCGCGCAGATCGATGCCCATGCGCAGCAGCTCGCTGCGCGTGGTCCTGCGCATCGTGGCGACATCGAGCCGCTTGAAGGGGCCCACGCCGGTGGTCGGCTCGGAGCCGAGGAAGAAGTTCCGCCACACGGGCATCAGCGGGACGACGGCCAGGTCCTGGTAAACGGTGGCGATTCCGCGGTCCAGGGCCTCACGCGGGGAGGCGAGCTTTGTCTCCTCGCCCTCGATGGTGAAGGTGCCGGCGTCGTGCTGGTGCAGCCCTGCGATGATCTTGATGAGGGTGGACTTGCCGGCGCCGTTGTCGCCGAGCACACAGGAGATCTCCCCCGCGTGCACCTGCAGGGACACGCCCTCCAGCGCCTTGATGTTGCCGTAGAACTTGCTGACGTTGTCGAGCTCGACGAGGGCTGTCATGACTTGTCCTCCGCCCGCTTGCGGACCCATGCGTTCAGGAGTGTGGCGAGCAGCAGCATCGCGCCGAGGAAGAACTTGTACCAGTCCGGGTTCCACTGCGCGTAGACGATGCCCTTGCTGGTCATGCCGAAGATGAAGGCGCCGACCGCGGCCCCGATCGCCGAGCCGAAGCCGCCGGTCATCAGACAGCCGCCGACCGCGGCCGCGATGATGTAGAGGAATTCGTTGCCGACGCCGTCGCCGGACTGGATCGCGTCGTACGAGAACAGCAGGTGCTGGCCGGAGACCCAGGCGGCGAAGGCGACGCCCATGTACAGGCCGATCTTGGTCTTCGTGACCGGGACGCCGACCGCCCGCGCCGCATCCGCGTTGCCGCCCACCGCGAAGATCCAGTTGCCGACGCGGGTGCGCAGCAGAATCCAGGTGGCGAGGGCCACCAGCGCGATCCACCACACGATGGTGATCTGGATGTCCACACTGCCGATGGTCAGGTGGGAGGCGAAGAGCGCACGGGCCGAGTCGAAGCCCTCCATGTCGGCGATGGACTTCGTGGAGACGGTGCCGCTGATCAGCTTGGTGAAGCCGAGGTTGAGGCCGGTCAGCATGAAGAACGTGCCGAGCGTGATGATGAAGCTGGGGAGTTTCGTACGGGTCAGCAGGATGCCGTTGAAGACGCCGATGGCCAGCGTGACCAGCAAGGACACCCCGACACCGACCCAGGTGTTGGCCGTCATCTGGTAGCTGACCATGGACGAGATCAGGGCCGAGCTGACGACCATGACGCCGGCCGACAGATCGAATTCGCCGCCGATCATCAGCAGTGCCACCGGCACGGCCATGATGCCGATCGTCGACGAGGCGTAGAGCACGGTGGAGAGGCTGGAGGCCTGCAGGAACGGCTCGGCGGCGAGGGAGAAGAAGACGAAGACGGCGATGGCGCCGACGACCGAACCCAGTTCGGGGCGGCCCATCAGGCGGCGCGCCAGGGAGCGGTGCAGCAGCCGTTCGTCCCGTGCCGATGCCTTGACGATGGTGCTCATCGGGTCCCCCGCTTCGTGAATTCCTGCAGTGCGGCGGCGTCCTTCTTGGTGATCACCTGGGGTCCGGTGAGCACCGGCTTGCCGCCGCCGAGGACGTCGGAGTTGTACTTGTAGAGCCAGAGCAGGTCCACGGCCTGGTAGCCCTGGAGGTAGGGCTGCTGGTCGACGGCGAAGCCGAGTGAGCCGTCCTTGAGGCCGCCGGCGACCTGGGCATTGAGGTCGAAGGTGTCGATCTCGGCCTTGCTGCCGGCCTGCTCCTTGGCCTTGACGGCCGTGGGGGCGAAGGGGGCGCCGAGGGTGACGACGGCGTCGATGCCGGGGTCCGCCTGGAGCTTGGACTCGATGGACGACTGCACATCGGGCATGTTGGTGCCCTCGACGTACAGCTTCTGCAGATCGCCCTTGAAGGTCTTCTTCGCGCCGTCGCAGCGCTGCTCATGGCCGACATTGCCCTGCTCGTGCAGGACGCACAGGGCCTTCTTCCGGCCTCGCTTGTTCAGCTCCTCGCCGACGGCTTCGCCCGCCACCGTCTCGTCCTGCCCGATGTGGCTGAGCGCGCCGAACGCCTTGGACTCCTCGGCGCCGGAGTTCACCGTGATCACCGGTATGCCGGCCTTCTCGGCCTTTTCGACGACGTCCTTCATGGCGTTGGGCTTGGCGAGCGAGACGATCAGCCCGTCGACCTTCTGGTCGATGTAGGACTGCACCAGCTGGGCCTGCCGCTGGGCTTCCTCGTCGTGGCCGTAGAGGAACTTGATGTTGTCCTTGGCCGCGGCCTGTTCCGCGCCGTTCTGCACGATGTCCCAGAAGGTGTCGCCGTCACCCGAGTGAGTGACCATCGCAAATGTCCACCTGGGGGTGTTCACGGCGGCCTTGCCGCCGGCGGCCTGCGCGGCGCGCGCGTCCTCGGCCCGCTTGCCTCCGGTGCTGCTGCACCCCGCCAGTGCGGCGCAGAGCACTCCCGCCAGCACGGCGCTCACGACGCGTCCCCTACTTCGAACCCTTGCCACGAGGACTTGCCCTTCCCGCTGATGTCGCTGTGTCGGCCGCATGGGTCGTATTCGCCCAACCGGCCAAGTATCCGTTACCGGTGATCTGTACCGGTTCGTGGGGTCCGGTCGCCGGTCCCGCCCGGCGGTCCGTTCCGCGTCCTGTGCCGGATCCCGTCCCTGGTCCTGCGCCGGGTTCCGTCCAGGATCCCGCCCCGGATCCTGCCCTCCCGGTCTTCCGTACGGCTTCATCGGGTGCCCCGTCCGGTGTACGACTCCAGCATGGGTACGTCCTTCCCGGTGACCAGCGCCGGCCCGGTGAGCACCGGTTTGCCGCCGCCGAGCACGTTGTCGTTGGCCTTGTGCAGCCACAGCAGGTCCACCGCCTCGTAGCCCTGGAGGAAGGGCTGCTGGTCGACGGCGAAGGTGACGTCCTTGGCCTTGAGGAGCTTGACCACGGCGGAGTTCAGATCGAAGGTCGCGATCCCGGCCCGGCTGCCCGCCTCCCGCTTGGCCTTGACGGAGATCGCCGCCATCGGCGCACCGAGCGTGACGATCGCGTCGATGGAGCTGTCGGCCTGCAGCTTGGCTTCGATGGAGGACTGCGAGGAGGGCGCGTTGGTGCCGTCGACATTGAGGTTCTCCACCGGCCCGGAGAAGCCCTTGCGGACGCCCGCGCAGCGGTCCTCCAGCGACACATTGCCCTGCTCGTGGATGACGCACAGGACCTTCTTGGCGTGCCGTGCGGTCAGCTCGGCGCCGACCGCGCGGCCGGCCACCGACTCGTCCTGGCCGATGTGCGTCAGCGCCCCGTACGCCTTCGAGAACTCGCCGCCGGAGTTGATCGTGACGACTGGGATGCCGTGGGCGACGGCCTTGCGGACGACCGCTTTGAGGGCCTCCGGCTTGGCGAGGGTGACGATCAGCCCGTCGACCTTCTGGTCGATGTAGGCCTGCACCAGCTCGGCCTGTTTGGCGCCCTCTTTGTCGTTGGCGTAGAGGAACTTCACCCGGTCCTTGGCGGCGGCCCGTTCCGCGCCGTTCTGGACGATGTCCCAGAAAGTGTCACCTTCGCCGGAGTGGCTGACCATGCCGATGGTCATCCGGGGTGCGCCGGAGCCCTCGTCACCCTCCCCGCCGTCCGCGTTCCTGCCGCCGGAACCGCTGCACCCGGCGACCAGCGCGAGGGCCGCCACCAAGGCGGCACCGCGGACGGTGACGGGTCCGGCTGTACGCACTTTTCGCGCGCTTCGCACGCCGCTCATCGTGGAACCGCCTTTGCTCCAGGCCGCCGGAATGCGGCTGGAGGAGTTCTAACGGCGGGCGCGGAGCCACGTCAATAGTTTGTCAGAACATTCTGACGAAGAACCTCGGCTCGGGGCCTGACTCAGGGGCGCACCAGCAGCTGGAATTCGAAGGCGTACCGGGTCGCGCGATAGACGTGCGAGCCGAACTCGACCGCGCGACCGGTGTCGTCGAAGGTGGTGCGCTGCATCGTCAGCAGCGGGGCGCCCTCCGGCTCGTCGAGCCGCTCGCCCTCCTCCGCCGTCGCGGCCCGCGCGCCGACGGCCTGGCGGGCGCTGTGCAGGGTGATCCCGGCCGACCGCATCAGGCGGTAGAGGCCGGTCTCCTCCAGCTCGGCGGTCTCCAGCTTCAGCAGCCCGGCGGGAAGGTGGTTACGCAGATGCGCAACGGGTTCGCCGTGCGTGAGCCGCAGCCGCTCGACCAGCGCGACCTCCGCGCCCTCGGCGATGCCCAGCGCGGCGGCGACCTCGGCGTCGGCCTCGGTGGTGGTGTTGAGCAGCACCCGGGTGGCGGGCTTCTGCCCGGCCGCCTCCAGGTCGTCGTAGAGGCTGCTCAGCTCCAGCGGGCGCTTGACCTGGCTGTGGACGACCTGGGTGCCGATGCCGCGGCGACGGACCAGCAGCCCCTTGTCGACCAGCGACTGGATCGCCTGGCGCACCGTGGGCCGGGACAGCCCGAGCCGCCCGGCCAGCTCGATCTCGTTGCCGAGCAGGCTGCCGGGCGCCAGCTTGCCGTTCTCGATCGCGGCCTCCAGCTGCTGGGAGAGCTGGAAATACAGCGGGACCGGACTGCTCCGGTCCACGCTGAACTGGACAGGGCTCTCGGCGCCCGCGGCGTCTGTATCGCGTTTCCCCACGTTCGCGAGCGTATCCGTCCGCGCAGATGACGGGAAGTCCAGAGGTCACATTGTCCGGACAAGGCGGGTACGCCACTGGGGGTGCGCCTGCGGGCGCTACCAGGACAGCGGGCGGACCGCTCGGCAGCCACCCGGCCAGGACGGACCGCGTTCGCCGTCACGCCGTCACGCCCTCACCCCTCGGCGCACCGGCCGGCATCCGGGGCAGCACGTTGCCCACCCCCACCCCTCGGCCCACCCCACGCCATCGCCGAGAAATCCGCCCACATGACGCCCACATGAGGCTCCCATGACAGCGCCTCAAGGCATCATCGGAGGCCCCCGTCAAAGGAGTTACCGATGTCCGTACGCCGCGTCGTCCCCGATATCCAGTCCGACGCCCTGGAGGAGAGCCGGGAGTTCTACGGCCTGCTGGGCTTCGAGGAGGTGATGAACCAGGGGTGGGTGATGACCTTGGCGTCCCCCGCCAACCCCACGGCGCAGCTCACCTTCATGACCGAGGACAAGACCGCGCCGGTCGCCCCCGATATGAGCGTCGAGGTGGAGGACGTGGACGCGGCGTACGCGGCCGTGCTCGCGAGCGGGGCGGAGATCGTCCGGCCGCTGCAGGAGGAGGAGTGGGGCGTGCGCCGCTTCTTCGTGAAGGACCCGAACGGGCGGGTGGTGAATGTGCTCGGGCATGCGGACTCGGGAGGCGGGGCGCAGGCCTGACCGCCCGGCAGGCGCGCCGCTCGCGGTCGCGGACCCCGCGCTCCTGTGCACCACCGCATAAGCCGTCACTTCATCCAGACGTCCTCGTACTTCCGGTACGTCCCGTCGTGAGTGGCGAGGTGCACCCACTGGTCCACATACGCCTTGAACTCGTCGTCGCCGCGCGGCAGTGCATAGGCCTTCTCGGAGAAGGAGAAGGGCTTGTCGGGGTGGACCGCGCACAGTTCGGGGTGGATCTTGGCCTGGTAGCGGGTCTCGCCGGCGTCCGTCATCATCACATCCGCGCGGCCGGCGATGATCTCGTCGAAGATCGTGGTGTTGTCCGGGTGGACCGTGATGGTGGCCCGCTTGAGATGTGCGCGGGCGAACTGTTCGTTCGTACCACCGGGGTTCACGACGACCTTCGTTCCGGGCCGGTCGATCTGGTCCAGCGTCCGGTACTTGTCCTTGTCGGTGCAGCGCACGATGGGCGTCTTGCCGTCCGTGCGGGTGGGCTCGCTGAAGTAGGCGGCGCGGGCGCGCGGGAGGGTGATGGAGACGCCGCCCATGGCGATGTCGCAGCGCCCGGCCGTGAGGTCGCCGATGAGTTCGGCCCAGGTGGTCGCGACGTAACGCGGCTTGGCGTCCAGGCTCTTGGCGAGGTCCTGGGCCATCTGGATGTCGATGCCGGTGTAGCCACCGGTCTTGGGGTCGCGGTAGGTGAAGGGGCGGTAGTCGCCGGTGGTGCACACGCGCAGCACTCCGCGCCGCGGGACGACGTCCAGGAGCGAGGCCGCCGGGTGGTGGCTGCGCGGGGCGGCGGCCGTGGGGGCGGACCCCGGTGTGGGCGCGGGGGTATGGGCGGGCGACGACGGGGCGGCAACGGTGCCGGCGAGCAGACAGGCGAGGGCGGAGAGCGTGGCGGCGCGCTTCATGGTGACTCCTGCGGCATGAGCATGATCGCGTGATCGAAGCGCTCAGCGTGGCAGAGGCCGCGGCCGAGGTGAACCCCATGACCGGTCAGTGGACCGCCTCGGACCGCGGGAGGCTCGGGAACCTGGGCCTCAAGAGCCGGGCCTCAGTCGTCGTACAACTCGTTCGTGAGGCCCGCCGTCGGGTGGTCCGGGGCGACGTCGGCGAGGCGGGCAAGGAGGTCGGCGGCGCGCTTGGCCACGGTGTCGCGGTCGCCCTCGGACAGCGCGGCGCCCATGCCGACCGCGACCGCGCCCGCGGCGATCCAGTCCGGTGCGCCCTCGACCGTCACCCCGCCGGTCGGCAGCAGCGGAGCCTGGGGCAGGGCGGCGCGTACTTCGCGTATCCAGGAGGGGTGGTGCGCGGAGGCGGGGAACAGCTTGAGGGCGTCCGCGCCGAGCTCGAGCGCGCGGACCATCTCCGTCGGCGTCGACACCCCGGGGAAGACCGGGACTCCGTAGCGGTGGCCCGTACGGATGACCTCGGCGTCCAGGCTCGGCGAGACCAGGAAGCGGGCACCGGCGTCCACGGCCATGCGGGCCGACACCGCGTCAAGAACCGTGCCCGCGCCGATGACCGCGTCCTCGCCCAGCTCACGGGAGAGGGTGGTGACCGCCTCCAGGGCGAACGGGGTGGTCAGGGATATCTCCAAGCTGGTGATGCCGGCCGACAGCAGGGTGTCGGCGGTGGCGCTCGCCTCGTCATAGGTCTTGCTGCGGACGATGGCGAAAACCCGCTGAGCCAGGGCGGCCCGGGTGATCTCCCAGCGATACACGGCAGTTCGCCGTCCTTCCTTGTCTCCCACGCTCCATGCCGCCGCCCGCGGTGACCCACGGCGCAGTCGGCACTTCCCGGGGCGCGCCGGCGCAACTGACCGTTTGATGGCCTCTTTGCGGCCGATGCCCGCCCACTCCTCGTTTCTACCGAAACGCTACCGGCAGCCACTGACAATCCTCTCCCGGGGGTACGTCCCCGCGCCTCCCCTTCCGCCAAGAATGGGCGGAAGGGGAGGCGCGGGTCCGGAGACAGCACGGCGGGGGGGGGGGGGGGGGGGGGGGGCCCCCCCCCCCCCCCGGGGGGGGGGGGGCCGGGCGGGCGGCGGGGGGGGGGGGGGCGGCCCCCCCCCCCCCCCACCCCCCACCGCCGGCGCCCCCAGCACCCCCCCCCCCCGATGGGCGGGCGCGGACCAAAACC
>NZ_JBVHTY010000016.1:170982-201761 GCF_055565615.1 Streptomyces sp. NPDC028368
CGCGGGGGGGCCCCCCCCCCCCCCCCCCCCCCCCCCCCCCTGGGGGGGGGGGGGGGGGGGGGGGGGCGGCACCCCCCCGGGGGGGGGGGGGGGGGCGGGCCCCCCCCGCCCGCCGCGGTTGTCGTCTCAAGCGGTTCTCGTCCGAAGTCGTACTCGATTGCGGTGGTTCTCGTTCGTGGCCGCTCTCGTTCGCGGTGGTTCTCGGTTGTGGCGGTCTCTTCTGCCGCCGTTCCCGCCCGCTACGTCAGCAGCTGCGGTCGACGAGGTCGAACGACTTGTAGTGGTCGGCGGTGTAGTAGTCCTCGTCCTTCTGCTCACCGGCCACGATGCGCCGGGCGCCGCGGTCGGGCGAGCCAGGAGTAATGACGGTGTACTCGTGGTAGTAGCCCGTGCCCTGGGCCGGGAGGACGCCTTCGCGGTTGTCGAAGACGGTCCCGTCCTTCGGGTACGGGAAGGGCCCGCCCTTCGCGATCAGGTCCAGGGTGTCGTGGGCCTGGGAGGGCAGCTTGGAGTAGCAGATGTCGCCGACGGCGTTCACCTGCGCGGAGGTTGCGCGCGCCGACGTGGCGTACGCGGTGGTCTGGTGGGGAGTGGCGACGGCGGGCGTGGCGGCGACGGCGGTGCCGCCGATGAGCAGGGCCGAGGCGAGGGCGCCGGCGGCGCCGATCCGGGTAATCCGTGGGGGGATTCTCATGCCGTTCAGCATGACGCGCGTAGACATGGCCCTGTCAATCCCAACGAGCTTAAGTTTCCCGGGAGTTCACAGGATCCCCACCTGGGTCGGCGCCTCGGTCCCGCCCCGGTCGGCGCCTCGGTCCGATCCGCCCCTCACCCGACCGCGAGTTTTGCCTCAGAGGCAAAGCTTTTGCCTCGCAGGCGAGGCCTCGCTATACCGGAAGCATGACCGATACGCCCACGGACCGACATCCGGATACAGATTCGGATCCGGCCGAGCTCTCCGGTGAGCCCCAGGACACCTCGCCGTCGCCCGACGAGCTGTCCAGCGTCGCGCCCCGGCTGCGTGACCTGCGGCGACGCAGCGGGCTGACCCTCGAGTCCGCGGCCCGGCGGGTCGGCCTCTCACCCGCGCATCTGTCCCGGCTGGAGACCAACCGGCGCCAGCCGTCGCTGCCGATGCTGCTGGCGCTCGCCCGTACGTACGGAACCACGGTATCCGACCTGCTCGGGGAGACCGCGCCCGAACGGGACCCGATCATGCGGGCCGGACGCGCCGAACCGTCGGAGGCCGGCGGCTGGACCTACTGGACCGTGGGCGGCGCCGGGCGGGCGATGCAGGCGCTGCGGGTGCATGTGCCGCAGCGGGCGCAGGGCGATCTGGTGCGGGTGCATCCGGGCGAGGAGTGGCTGTACGTCCTCAAGGGACGGCTGCGGCTGACGCTCGGCGAGGCGGTCCATGTGCTCGACCCGGGGGACGCGGCGCATTTCGACTCGCTGACGCCGCACCGGATCGCGTCCGCCTCCCGGGGCGGGACGGAGCTGCTGTTCGTCCACACCCTGCTGCAGAGCGGGGCGGCGGAGCTCTGCCTGGGCGACAGCATGCCGCGCCGCGGTCTGTGACGCAGCGACACCACCACCGAGTCCTCGGAAAGGACCGCACGCCGTGACCGATCAAGTGCCCGAAGCGCCCCCCGCACGCAAGTACGTCGAGACCAAGCCGCCCCGCGGGGTGTACGTACGCGTCTTCATCTATGTCATCGCCACACACGTCCTGCTGGCGCTCATGAGCCTGGTGGTCTTCATGGCCAAGACGCGCTAGCAGGCCGCGCCGGGGCGGCGGAGCGGGTCTCACCCGGCATGAGTCGAGAACAGGCCGCCCGTGGGCCCCTGCTTGTCCCCGCCCTGAGCCTTCTTCAGAGCATTGGCCAGACCCTCGATGGTGAGCGACTGCAGGATGACCCGGCCGTTGCCCTCCAGGGTCGCCAGGGACAGCCCTTCGCCGCCGAACACGGCGTTCATCAGGCCCTGGCGGTTGAGGCCGCCGATCCGCTGGACGCCGTAGTCGATGCCCTCCTCGAAGGCGACGATGCAGCCGGTGTCGACCTCGATACGGCCGCCGAAATCGGCGGGGTTGAGGTCGATGAAATTGCCCGCGCCGCAGATGATGACCGTGCCCCGGCCGGTGAACTTCTCCAGGATGAAGCCCTCGCCGCCGCTCATGCCCTGCCGTCCGCCCTGGAAGGCGATGCCGAACTCGACGGTGGACTCGGCGGCCACGAAGGCGTCCTTCTCCGCGAACCACGCCCGGTGGCCGTCCAGCTCCAGCGCCCGCATCTCGCCCGGCAGCACCCCGGCGAAGCCGACCGTGCCCTCGCCGCCGGTTGCGGTGAAGTACTGGAACGCGAGCGACTCACCGGCCAGCACCCGCTGGCCCACCTGCATGGCCGTACCCATCGCCTGTCTGAAGAAGCCGCCCATCCCGGCGCCCTGGCCCTGCCGGTCCTCGCCGGGCCCGGACAGCCGGGTCTCCATCGTCACATTGGCCGTCTTGAACAGGAACTTTCCGGCCTCGCAGTAGACGGTCTGGCCGGGCTGGAGCGAGCAGACGGCCATCTGCATGGCGTTGCCGACGATCTCTTGCTGCAGGGTCACAGCGGTACTCCTTGGGCGCAACGGGTGAACGAACGCCTCCACAACGAGCGGAGCGAGGCGCAGGTTCCAGCGGCCGCCCCGGCCCGTCCCGCACCTGTCGGCAACGTCCATCCCTACGGTGGGAAAGTCCATTGCCCCGGCCCGCCCAGCGGGTAAAGCCTGCTTGCGCACCCCGCACCCCGCTCCGCTCCCGCCCGCTGCACCGAGGAGGACCGAAGGATGCCCCGTACGCGCACCGCTGCGGCCACCGCGTTCGCCCTTGCCCTCGCCGTCATCCCCCTGACGGGCATGACCGGGCCACCGGGCACAGCCGCCGGCCCCGATGGCGCCCCGGTCGCCGCCCCGTCCGCCGCCTCCGTCTCCCCCACCCCGCAGTCCGTCCACGCCCGCGGGGACCGGATCACCATCACCCCGTCGGTGACCGTCGTGGCGGGCCCCAAGGCGGACGCGCCCGCGCTGGCACTCGTCGAGAAGTCCCTCAAGGACGCCGGCGCCGACCGGGTCGTACGCGCCCCGCGGGCCCCGGCCGGCAGGCAACTGACCGTATACGTCGACGGGACGGGCGCGGCGCGGGCGCTACGCGGGCTGGGCGCGCAGGGCCCCGGCGGGCTGCCCGCCGAGGGCTACGCCCTGGCGATCGGCGACGGCCGGATCGCGCTGTCCGGCAAGGACGCCACCGGGACGTACTACGCCGCCCAGTCGCTGCGCCAGCTGCTGCCGCACCGCGCCCGGCCCGGTGCCCGCGTCCGGGGCACCGTCGTACGGGACTGGCCGGCCACCCCGCTGCGCGGCGTCATCGAGGGCTTCTACGGCACCCCCTGGTCGCACGAAGCCCGCCTCGACCAGCTCGACTTCTCCGCCCGGCACAAGATGAACATCTACGTCTACTCGCCGAAGGACGATGCCTATCTGCGTCAGAAGTGGCGCGATCCCTATCCGCCCGACCAACTGGCGGGGATCAAGGAGCTGGTGGACCGGGCGCGGCAGCGGCATGTGGAGTTCACCTACGCGCTCTCTCCCGGACTGTCCGTCTGCTACAGCTCGGACGCGGACCTCAAGGCGCTGACCGCCAAGTTCCAGACGCTGTGGGACATCGGCGTACGGACGTTCGCGGTGCCGCTGGACGACATCAGCTATACGGACTGGAACTGTGCGGCGGACAAGGAGAAGTTCGGGACGGGCGGCGGGGCGGCGGGTGCGGCGCAGGCGTATCTACTCAATCGCGTCCGTCAGGAGTTCATCGCGGGGCATCCGGGCGCACAGCCGCTGCAGATGGTGCCGACCGAGTACTACGACGTGAAGCCGTCCCCGTACAAGAAGGCGCTGGCCACCCGACTGGACAAGGAGGTGCTGGTGGAGTGGACGGGCGTGGGCGTGATCGCGCCGACGATGACCGTCGCGCAGGCCCGGCAGGCCCAGGAGGTGTTCGGGCATCCGATCCTGACCTGGGACAACTATCCGGTCAATGACTATGTGACCAGCCGGCTGCTGCTCGGGCCGTTCAGCGGGCGGGAGAAGGGGCTGCCGGCGCAGTTGGCCGGGATCACCGCGAATCCGATGATCCAGCCGTCCGCGTCCAAGATCGCGCTGTACACCGTGGCCGACTACGCGTGGAATGACGCGGCGTACGACGCACGCGCCTCCTGGGGCGCGGCGATCGAGGAACTGGCCGGTGGGAATGCCCGTACCGCGCGGGCGCTGCGGGCCTTCGCGGACGCCAACTACGCCTCGTCCCTCGACCCGCAACAGGCACCTGAACTGGCCGCCGCCATCAGGGAGTTCGACGAGCACGGGGATGCGCGCCGGCTGGACGCGGCGCTGCGTACCGTTCAGGAGGCGCCCTCGGTGCTGCGCGACCGGCTCGCCGACCGGGGCTTCGTCAAGGACAGCGGGCCGTGGCTGGATGCGACCCGGGCGTGGGGCGCCGCGGCCCGGACCGCCCTGCGGCTGATCGAGGCGACCACGGCGGGCGACGACGCGAAGGCCTGGCAACTGCGCCAGCGCATCCCGGAGTTGGTGAAGACCGCCAGGTCCTTCGTCTATGTCGACATGAAGGGGAAGAAGATTCCGGTGGTGGTCGCGGACGGGGTGCTGGACACCTTTGTCGAGGACGCGGTCGCCGCACACGACGAGGCGCTGGGCGTCATCGGCCGCCCCAAGGGGTCGTCGGACCTGGCCGCCTATCAGGACAACGCGGTTGCCCGGATGACGGACGGCGACGACGCGACCTACTTCTGGAGCGCGGCGGGCCCCAAGGTGAACTCCTCCGTCGGGCTGGACCTGCATGCCGAGCGTCCACTGGGGACCGTCACCCTGGCGATGGGCAAGAGCGGCAGCCCGGACGACTATCTCCATCACGGCGTCCTCGAATACTCCTCGGACCGCGAGCACTGGCAGCGGCTGGCCGCCTTCGACGGCAAGGCGGAGGTGACGGCCCGGCCTCCGGCCGGCACCAGGGCACGGTATGTGCGCGCCCGCGCCACCGAGGCGCAGGACAGCTGGCTGGTGGTACGGGAGTTCACGGTCGCCGGGACGGACCGGGTGACGGTCGCCGGGGGCCCGCCCGCGGCGGAGGGCAGTGCGCTGCGGTCGGCGGCGGACGGCGATCCGGGGACCGCGTACCGCGCCGCGCGGGCGGCGCAGTCCGGTGAGGCGCTGGAGTTCACTCCGCAGGCACCCCGCCACGCGCGCTCCGTGGTGGTACTGAGGCCGCAGGGCGCCCCGGCCGGGGCGGCGAAGGTCGAGGTCCGTACGGGTGGTGCCTGGCGCACGCTCGGGGTGCTGGGCGGCGCGTACACCCGCCTGGCGGCGGGCGACGGGCCGGTGGAGGGCGTACGGCTGGCGTGGCGGGACGGCGCGGTGGACGGGACACGGGCCATCGAGGTCAATGAGGTGATTCTGCGCTGAGCCGGGGCGGCGGGCGGCCCTCATCCGACGGCTCGGTCGGCCACGGTGTCGGGGCGCTGCGAGGGGGCGGGGCGGCCCGCCCGGCGTGGGGCGGGCCGTCCTGCGGTGGTGAGCGGCGGGCTATCCGCCCAATTCCTTGCGGCGGGCCGCCAGTCGGCGCGCGCCGCCCTCGGTGAGCGAGCCGTGCAGCCGCAGCCGGGCGATGCCGCCGTCCGGGAAGATGTCGATCCGGACATGGGTGGCGGCCGGGGCGTCGTCGAGCAGGAAGCGGTGGACGGTGTCGGGCTGCAGGCGGGTGCGGGGCAGGAGTTCGCTCCAGTCACCGTCCTCGCCGTCCCGCGCGAACAGCGCCGCCCAGCCTGCCGAGTTGCCCTTGAGATAGCCGGTGTCGATCTCGACGGCGCGGATCACGGCCTGCTCGGTGAGGCGGTAGCGGACCCAGTCGTTGCCGGTGCCGCGGCGGCGCCGGGTCTCCCAGCCGTCGTCCATCTTGCGGGACCGGCCCGGCTGGATGGTGTTGGTGGGCGAGGAGTAGAAGCGGTCCGAGGCGTCCTCGACCTGGCCGCCGTTCTCCAGCGCGGCGAGGTCGAAGGTGCCCAGCGCGGCAAGCCAGTCGGTCCCCGGGACGACCTCGCCATGGACCCGGAGGCGGGCGACGCCGCCGTCGGGGTGCTGGTTGAGGCGCAGATGGGTGAAGCGCCGTTCGGCGTCGATGGCGAAGCCGTTGGCCGCATGGCCGCCGATGGCGGTGCGCGGGACGAGGGTCGTCCACTCGACGTCGTCGGCCAGCAGGTCGTCGGGCGACGGGGCGCCCGCGACACAGGCGCCCTGCACGCTGACGGACTGCGGGTAGTTGCCGCGGAAGTGGGCGGTGTCGACGACGATGCCGCGGATCACGCCGGGCGCACCGAGCCGGATCAGCGCCCAGTCGTGGTCCTCGTCCGTCGGGAACGGGTGCTCGCCATCGGTGCCACGGCGGCGCCGGGTCTCCCAGCCGTCCATGATCTTGCCCTTGTGACCGAAGTCCTCGGGGTCGAAGTGGGCGGCCTCGGGCTTGAGAAGGTTCTCCCGCTCGGCGAAGAACTCATCGTTGGCGGCGATCACACCCGCGCCGAGCCGTCGGTCGGCGAGGTCGGGAAGGTGGGTGAAGGGGAAACCGGCGGATCCCGGGGTGCGGTAGTCGGCGTACGGGTCGCCGCCTTGGTAGGGGCCGGCGTCGCCGGTGTAGCGGGGGAGGTCGGCGTCGGTCATGCGCGCGGCCTTTCGAGAAGCTCACCGGTGGGCTCGGCGAGGGTGGCACCGTCGTTGATCTGCCGGCCGCGCAGCCAGGTGGAGCGTACGACGCCGTACAGGGTCTTCCCGGCATATGCGGTGATCTTGTTGCGGTGCTGGAGGGCGTGCGGGTCGACGGTGAAGGTCTCCTCCGGGGCGAGGACCGCGAAGTCGGCGTCCCGGCCGGGCTCGATGGCGCCCTTCTGGCCGAGGCCGACCAGCGCCGCCGGGGCGGTGGCCATCCAGCGCACGACGTCCTCCAGGGTGTGGCCGCGCTCGCGCGCCGCCGTCCAGATGGCGGGCAGCCCGAGCTGGAGGGAGGAGATACCGCCCCAGGCCGCGCCGAAGTCGGCGGTCTTGAGGTCGGCGGTGGAGGGCGAGTGGTCGGAGACGATGCAGTCGATGGTGCCGTCGGCCAGGCCCTGCCACAGCGCGTCCTGGTTGGCTGCCTCGCGGATCGGCGGACAGCACTTGAACTCCGTTGCGCCGTCGGGGATTTCCTCGGCGGTCAGGGTCAGGAAGTGCGGGCAGGACTCGACGGTGATCTTGACGCCCTCGCGCTTGGCGGCGGCGATCAGCGGCAGTGCGTCACTGGAGGACAGGTGCAGGACGTGCACCCGGGCGTCCAGCAGCTTGGCGAGCGCGATGAGTCCGGCGATGGCGTCGTCCTCGGAGGCCCTGGGGCGGGAGGCGAGGAAGTCGGCGTACTTGGGTCCGTGTGCCTCGGGGGCGGCGTCCAGGTGGCCCGGGTCCTCGGCGTGCACGATCAGCAGACCGTCGAAGCCGGCGATCTCGCCGAGGGCGGCGGCCAGCTGCTCCTGGTCGAGCTGGGGGAACTCCTCCACGCCGGAGGGCGACAGGAAGCACTTGAAGCCGAAGACCCCGGCGTCGTACAGCGGGCGCAGGTCCTTGACGTTGCCGGGGATGGCGCCGCCCCAGAAGCCGACGTCGATATGCGCCTTGCTGCGCGCGACCTCGCGCTTGGTGTCGAGGTTGGCGGCGGTGGTGGTGGGCGGGAGGCTGTTGAGCGGCATGTCCACGAGGGTGGTGATACCGCCGGCCGCGGCCGCGCGGGTGGCGGTCCAGAAGCCTTCCCACTCGGTGCGGCCGGGGTCGTTGACGTGTACGTGGGTGTCCACGAGGCCGGGCAGCAGGACGTCGTCCCCGAGGTCCTCGACCCGTGCCCCGGCCGGGGCCTCGGCGTCGTGCGGCAGTACCGCGTCGATCGTGCCGTCCTTGACGGTGACGGACGCGGCGCGCGTCCCCTCCGGGGTGACGACGCGCGTGGAGCGCAGCACCAGCTCTATTTCGGACACCCAGTCCCCTCCTCGTATCGTGTCTTCATCGTGGCGTGACGTCGCTCGGGACGCACGGCCGCCGGAGGCCGTCAGGTCCCCGGCGGGGAATTCACTCCGCGATGACAGCGGAATTCAACAGTCTGTTGAATGAGTCTTCACTCCGCGCCCCGGCCCGTCAAGACCCCTTTGCCGGCACCGGCGCGGCGATCACACCGGATGCCTCCGGCGCCGCAGGCTCCTCCGCCGCAGCGGCTCTGACCTGCGACGGGACGATCTCGTGCGGAATCGGCCCGGTGCCCGCCGCGACCCGTCCACGGCGCGAGACCGCGACGTAGAGCCCACCGGAGATCCCCATGCCGAAGATCCACGAGAAGGGCGCCACCGCATCGAAGGCCGGTATCAGGGCGAGCGCGGCGGAGACGCCCGCGGCCGGCAGGAAGGCGATCACGGCCTTCGGGTTGTAGCCGCGGCGGTAGAAATACGCCCCCTCGGCATCGGCCGAGAACAGCGCATCGACATCGATCCGGCCGCGCCGTATCAGGTAGTAGTCGACGAGCAGGATGGCCACCAGCGGGCCGAGGAAGGCGCCCAGCGCCCCCAGGAAGTACTGGATCACCAGCGCCGAGGAGTACAGCTTCCAGGGCATGACGAGGACGGCCAGCACCGCCGTGATCATGCCGCCGCGCTTGAAGTCCAGATGCTTCGGCGCAAGGTTGGCGAAGTCGTAGGCGGGCGAGACGAAGTTGGCGACGACGTTGATGCCAATGGTGGCGACGATGAAGGCCAGCGCGCCGATGACCGTCACGACCGGGTTGTCGATCTTCTGAATCACCTTCACCGGGTCGTAGATCGCCTCGCCGAAGACGGAGATGGTACCGGCGGTGACCAGTACGGCGACCACGGCGAAGGCGGTGAAGTTCACCGGCAGGCCGATCAGGTTGCCGCGGCGGTAGGAGCGGTGATCGGGCGTGAAGCGGGCGAAGTCGGCGTAATTGAGGACCAGCGTCAAGAAGGTGGCCACCGTCAGGCTGACCGCGATCAGGCTCTGCTCGACCTGCGAGGCGCCACTGAGGCCGGTGAGGCTACGGGTCAGCGAGATGTCACCGTCGGCCTTGACGACCAGATAGACCGCGAGCGCCAGGACCACGAGCCAGACCACCGGCCCGGTGGCGAAGTCCTGGACCTTGCGGATGAACTCCATCCCCCGGGTCAGCAGCACGGCCTGCAGGCCCCACATCACCATGAACGCGATCCAGCCCAGGGTGGACAGGCCCAGCACCGAGTTGTGGGTGTAGGCATCCAGGCCGGGCGCGATCTGCAGCGTCAGCAGCACCACGGCCGTCGAGGCCAGCCAGGTCTGGATGCCGTACCAGGCCACCGCCATGACCGCGCGCAGCAGCGCCGGGATATTGGCGCCGTAGACGCCCCAGCTGGCGCGGGCGAGCACCGGATAGGGGACGCCGGTCCGGTGCCCCGCGTGTCCCATGCGATTCATCAGCCAGTAGACGATCGAGATGCCGGCCAGCAGCGCGACGAACACCTCCCAGGCCGGCAGGCCGAGCACGAACAGGCTGGCGGCGAAGGCGTAGTTGCTGATCGCGTGGGTGTCGGACATCCACAGCGCGAAGATGCTGTACGTGCCCCATTTGCGCTCGGCGGCGGGCGCGAGATCTTCGTTGAAGAGGCGGGGGTCGGGTGGTGCGGGGAGCTTCTTGTTCTGCGGGGACGTGGGCATGTGTCCTCCCGGGCAGGTGGGTGGAGCTCAGGGACCGGATGGTGGTTGGCGGATGGCGGTTGGCGGTTGGCGGTTGGCGGTTGGCGGTTGGCGGTTGGCGGTTGGCGGTTGGCGGATCCGGTGGCAAGGTCGGCCGCAGCAGTCCAGCAGCAGTCCAGCAGCAGTTGTCAGATGCCTGATGTCTGTTCGGAAAATTCGGTGTTACGCGGGGAGCCCTGAACTCGCTCCAGGGGCGGGCGCACATGCGCGCTCAGCGGCCAGAGGCTGATGGCCTTGGGGCGGGGCGGCGCGAAGCTGCGTCCCGTACTGGTGGTCAGCCCGAGGCCGACGACCGCCTCCGCGAACTTCACCGCGGCGGCGACCCCGTCCACCACGGGCACTCCCAGCGCGGCGGCGACCCTCTCCTGGAGGCCGGCCATCCCCCCGCACCCCAGGCAGACCACCTCGGCACCGGCCCGTACGACCTCACGGGCGGTCTCGATGATCACCTCGACGGTGCGCTCCGGGTCCTCCTCCAGCTCCAGGACGCCGAGGCCGGTGCCGCGGACGGCGGCGCAGCGCTGCAGCAGCCCGGCGGTCAGCAGCCGGTCCTGGATCTGCGGGACGGCGCGGTCGAGGGTGGTGACGATGCCGTAGGCGTGGCCGAGCATCATGGCCATCTGGGCGGCGCTTTCGGTGATGTCCAGAACGGGAACGTCCAGCAGCTCCTGGGCGCCCTCCCGGCCCGGTTCGCCGAAACCGGCCATGACCAGGGCGTCAAAGGGCGTATCGAAGGTGGCGAGCCGGTCCAGGACGGCCGCGGCGCTGAGGTAGCCCTCGAAGTGACCCTCGATCGACTCCGGCCCCCAGAGGGGTTCAGTGGCGATGATCCGGGTCCCCGGGGCGGCTGCGGCGGTGGCGGTGGCGCGGATCGAGGCGGTCATGGAAGCCGTGGTGTTCGGGTTCATGACGAGAATGCGCATGACGCTCCAGCAATTTGGAGGATTCCACAGAATGGACAGTAGGTTTCGCGCAGCAGAACGTAGCTACGGCCACTGGCACCGTCAAGAGATGGCGACTAAGGACCGGGGCCCTTCTCACGCCTTGGGACGATCACCTCGCTGACCGGCGGGAACGAGTGTGCGAGAGACCGTGTGTCAACGGGAGGGGACCGGTAGGCTGCTCCGGTCGGGCCCGGCGCCCGAAAGCCCTAGGGCACGAACTTGCCGAGACCGATCTGACCCGCCCCGAAAGGAACGCGACGTGCCGCCGTCCAGCGCCAGCACCTCCGCCGCCGAAGCCAAGCCCACAGGCGCCAGCGGCGGCGTCCAGTCCCTTGAGCGCGCCTTCGACCTGCTCGAGCGGATGGCCGACGCCGGTGGCGAGGTCGGCCTCAGCGAACTCTCCGGCAGCAGCGGACTTCCGCTCCCCACCATCCACCGCCTGATGCGCACGCTCGTGGCCTGCGGCTACGTCCGCCAGCAGCCCAACCGCCGGTACGCCCTCGGCCCCCGCCTGATCCGGCTGGGCGAGAGCGCGTCGCGGCTGCTGGGCACCTGGGCCCGGCCGTATCTGGCCCGCCTGGTGGAGGAGACCGGCGAGACCGCCAACATGGCGCTGCTCGACGGCGACGAGATCGTGTACGTCGCACAGGTCCCCTCCCGGCACGCGGTGCGCATGTTCACCGAGGTCGGCCGCCGCGTGCTGCCGCACTCCACCGGCGTCGGCAAGGCGCTGCTGGCCAACCACCCGCCGGAGGAGGTCCGCGCGCTGCTCGGCCGTACGGGCATGCCCGCCGCGACCGAGAAGACGATCACCGACGCGGACACCTTCCTCGAAGCGCTCGCGGACGTCCGGCGGCTCGGCTATGCGGTGGACGACAACGAGCAGGAGATCGGCGTCCGCTGCTTCGCGGTGCCGGTGCCCAACTCCCCCACGTCAGCGGCGATCTCCATCTCGGGCCCGACGGGCCGGGTGACGGAGGCATCGACGGACAAGATCGTTCCGGTGCTGCAGGAGGTCGCGGCGCAGCTGTCGGTGGCGCTGGCCAGTCAGTCGCCGGCGTAACGGCTGCCGACCGCGGGCCGGGGTCGTCTTCGGCCTGGTCGGTGTTGTCGTCGGCCGGGCCGGGGGCGCATGTGCTCCGGCCCGCGCCGGTCCGCGCCACCACGCATCCCCGCCTTCCCCCACCGCTGCTTCCGTGCGGCCGTTCATCGGCCGCGGGGCAGCTCGCCGAAGCTGTCGATTCCCTCGCGTACCTCGGTCAGCGCGGGCGACAGCGCGCTCACCGAGCCAACCGCCCCCGCGATCAGCAGTAACGAGCGACGCAGCCGGGGCACTTCGGGCATACCGTGGCTGACCATCGCTTCCAGCGCGGCCAGTTCGTCATCGGCGGCGGCGCGGTCCGGTAACTCCCCCGGAAGGACGGCCAGCTGGCGGCGCAGCCGGGCCACCGCGCCGCGCAGCGCCTGGACCCGCGCGTCGCCCTCTCCCCCGGTCATCTGCCCGGCCACTCGCCCGTGCCTCTGTCTCTGCGTGTCCACCGGCACCTGCGGCTGCCCCTGTTCCACAACGACGGCGGCCTCCATGGTCGTTGACCGTTTCACAATGCGGGACAGTTAACGCCACTCTGCGGTGAGCGCGCCATACGGAGAGCGAAAAAAACCGATCACTTGGACGGACCGGCGGGCCGCGGGGCGGACCGAGGCGGCCGCCGGGGTCGCCGATGCGCCCAGAGGCCGCCAGACGGGCGCGGCGGGGCGCAGCCGGCCGCACTACGAGGCGGCCGCCCCGCGCCCCTCAGAACCCCCTGCGAGCCCGCCTCGGGGCGGCCTGCGGACAGGCCCCGCTCACTCGTGACCGCTCACTGGCTCTCGTCGGCCTCCGTGGCGTTGCGCCATACCCGTACATCGATGGTGATGTAGCTGCTCGGGTCCGACTCCGGGGCTGCGCGCCTGTACGTGATCAGCGCGATCGTGCCGTAGTTGGTGGTCAGGCAGATCTGCGAGCCCTTGGTGAGCTGCTTGGTGCTGATGGTCGTGGTGAACCGGGTTTCGGCCCGGCAGGTGTCGAGCGTGCCCTCCTGGCCGGGGTTGAGCAGCACCATCTTGCCGGTCTCGGTGCTGACCGTGGGGTCCGAGAAGCTGTTGTTGTGGAACGTGAAGTCGACGTCCGAGCTGTCCGAGGACTTGGCCTTGAGCGGATCGTCGGTCATGGCCAGGTGGTAGGCGTCGGTCAGGTCGAAGTTCTTGGTGTCGACCGGCTCCGGGTCCTGCACCACCGTGCCCGAGCCGTTGCCGCCGCCCTGGGTACCGGGGCTCGCCGTCGTGCCGCCGCTGGGCTCGGCGGACGCGTCGCTGTTGCCCGTCTTCTTCTTGGTGCCCTTGTTGCCGGTGGTGGAGGCCTGGTTGTCCTTCTTCTGGCCGTCGTCCTTCATGACGTAGTAGACCGCGGTGCCGCCCGCGCCCGCGAAGGCCACCATGCAGACCAGCGCCAGGGCCGTGACCAGCCCCTTGCGCTTCTTCTTCGGTGGCTGCGGGGCCGGCGCGGCGGCGATCGGACCGGTGACCGCCGGGCCGCCCCCCACCTGCGTAAGGGGCGCGGTGGCGTTGGCGGTCGGGGCGTTGGCGGCCGGGGCGTAGCCGGGCGGCGGGGTCTGCGGGTGGGTCACCGCGGGCGGCACCGGTGCGGCCGGCGGGTGCGCCGGCGCGTGCGGGGCGGCAAGCTGCGCGGTGGGCGCCGTCACCGGGGGCGGCGGGGTCTGTACGGGAGCGGGGGCCGCCGTCCGCGTGGTGATGTCGGCGGCGACCGCGGTGGGCAGCCAGTCCTCGGGGCGGCGCAACTGGGTCTGGCCGGAGGCCTCGCCGCACAACGTGATGACCTCGGCGACGGACGGCCGTTCCGCGGGCTCCTTGGCCAGGCAGCGGGTGACCAACTCCCGCAGTTCGTCGGGGAGTCCGGTCAGATCCGGCTCCTCGTGGACGATGCGGTAGAGCACACCGTGGGAGGTGCCCTCGCCGAACGCCGGGATGCCGATGGCCGCGTACGCCGCCACCTGGCCGAGCGCGAAGATGTCGGTGGCGGGGGTGATGGTGCTGCCGGCGGCCTGTTCGGGTGCCATGAAGGTGGGGGTGCCGACCGTGACACCGCTGCTGGTCAGGGATGTGGCGTCGGCGGCGCGGGCGATACCGAAGTCGATGACGCGCGGGCCGTCGGCGGCGAGCAGGACGTTGGACGGCTTCAGGTCCCGGTGGACGATGCCCGCGCCATGGATGACCTGCAGCGCCTCGGCGATGCCGGCGACCATCAGCAGCACCGTGGAGACCGGCAGTTTGCCGTGCTCGGCAACGGCCGCGGAGAGCGAGGGGCCGGGCACGTACGCGGTCGCGAGCCAGGGGCTGGAGCCTTCGGGGTCGCTGTCGATGACCGGAGCGGTGAACAGCCCCTGGACACGCTGCGCGGACTGCACCTCCTGCTTGAAGCGGCGGCGGAATTCGGCGTCCTCGCTGAACTCGGGCCGGATCACCTTGATGGCGACCGGGCGGCCACCAGGCGTGTACGAGAGATAGACCTTGCCCATGCCGCCGGCGCCGAGCTTCGCCGTGAGCCGGTAGCCCGCTATCGCCCGCGGGTCGTCACCCTCCAGCGGCTGGAAGATCCCGGACGAGCCCACATTGTTCACCACTAGGTCCCCCGACTCAGAGAACGGGCCTGCCGTATCGGCACGGCAGCCAGAATGCCCGCAACGGGGCAGCACTTTATCCGGCCGACCACCCTGCCGTGACATCCGTGGCCATCCCGGTTGGCATCATGTCCGAAGCGCCGGATTCGCGGCCGATTCCGGCGCGTCGTGCGCGCGGTGCCCACTTCCATCCCGATCATGCATCAGACATGTGTTCGTCGTGCCACCCGTTGGCATGGGCGTAGGGAATCCGATGCGTACGGCGCGACTTGATGGAGCACTCTCACGTTCAGGGAAATTTCCGGCATATCACTGGATCGGAGACTGCCTTGGAGCCCAACACCGGCCCCGAATCCCGCCCGAACCCGCACCCCGTCAGCGTCGTACAGCTGATCTGCCGGGCATACGGCCTCACCGACGCATCCGAGATCACCGTCGAGCACATACACCGGTACGTCACCGAGCACCGGCTCGCGGACCAGCGGACGCACCAACTCCGGGACCGGCTGCGGCCACGGATCCCGCGCCAGCGGGCGGCCGGTGACGCGGCATGAGACATGGCATCGCACGCCCTGCCGCCATGAGGTAAGCACTCCTCATGGCATCAACCTCTCGGGCAACATCACCATCAACAGCAACATCACGAGCGCCGCAGACACCGCCAGGGCGAGTGGCCGGACTGCTGCTCGCCGCAGGCGGCGGGCGGCGCCTGGGCGGGCGCCCCAAGGCCCTGCTCGACCACCGGGGGCGGCCCCTGGTCGAGCACGCCGCGCGGGTGCTGCGGGATGGCGGCTGCGACCCGGTGCACATCGTGCTGGGTGCGGCCGCCGACACCGTACGCGAGCGCGCCGACCTCGCCGCGTACACCACCTCCGAGAACCCCAACTGGTCTCAGGGGATGGGCTCTTCGCTGCGTGTGGGCCTGGCGGCGCTGGCCGACTCCGGGGCGGACGCGGTCGTGGTGTCCCTCGTGGACCAGCCGGGCATCGGCGCCGCGGCGGTGGCGCGGGTGGCGGCCGCGTACGAGGGTGGCGCCTCGCTGGCGTCCGCGGCGTACGGGGGCCGGCGCGGCCATCCGGTGCTGTTCGGCGCCGACCGGTGGGCGGACATCGCGGCGAGCGCCGAAGGCGACCAGGGGGCGCGCAGCTACCTCCGGCAACACGCCGATGTGATCAAGCTCATCGAATGCTCGGATGTGGCCGAGGCATACGACATCGACACCCCGGGGGACCTGCGACGGCTGGAGTGACCGAACAGGGGCGCGACCTGGGACGCGGCCTCGCACACCGGGGCGCGGGAGAGAGTCATCGAGAGTGATCCCACCGGCACTGTCCGATGGCACTGAGAGCCATTCGATCTCCACTTCTGTCGACTCAGAGAATCTCGACATCAACAAACCATTGAAGTTCCGCGATAAGGAAACTACTCTCCACTGGTCAGAAGCGCCCTGAATCCAGACGGCGCCCGCGACCGTATCTCGGAGCCCGCGGCACCCCGTGCCGCACAGGCGCCCCGGCGGCCGCCAGGCACCGCCGCTGAATGGAGTGACAGCTCATGTCCGCACCAGCGCCGTCCCCGCTGGCCATCGTCGAAGTCGACCCCGGCAACACCCCTGCACGGCAGGGCGAGGTCCTCACCGACGCCGCACTCGCCTTCGTCGCCGAACTTCACCGGCGGTTCACCCCGCGCCGCGACGAACTCCTCGCCCGCCGCGCCGAGCGCCGCGCCGAGATCGCCCGCACCAGCACGCTGGACTTCCTCCCCGAGACCGCGCACATCCGGGCGGACGACAGCTGGAAGGTCGCCGAGGCACCGGCCGCGCTCAACGACCGCCGGGTGGAGATCACCGGTCCCACCGACCGCAAGATGACCATCAACGCGCTCAACTCCGGCGCCAAGGTCTGGCTCGCGGACTTCGAGGACGCCTCCGCGCCGACCTGGGAGAACGTGGTCACCGGCCAGCTCAACCTGATCGACGCCTACGAGCGCCGGATCGACTTCACCGACGCCAGGTCCGGTAAGTCCTACGCCCTCAAGTCCGCCGAGGAGCTCGCGACCGTCGTGATGCGCCCGCGCGGCTGGCACCTGGAGGAGCGGCACCTCCAGTTCGAGGGCCGCCCGGTCCCCGGCGCCCTGGTCGACTTCGGCCTGTACTTCTTCCACAACGCCCAGCGCCTCCTCGACCTCGGCAAGGGCCCGTACTTCTACCTGCCGAAGACCGAGTCGCACCTCGAGGCCCGCCTCTGGAACGACATCTTCGTCTTCGCCCAGGAGTACGTCGGCATCCCCCAGGGCACCATCCGCGCCACCGTCCTCATCGAGACGATCACGGCGGCATACGAGATGGAGGAGATCCTCTACGAGCTGCGCGAGCACGCCTCGGGCCTGAACGCCGGCCGCTGGGACTATCTCTTCTCCATCGTCAAGAACTTCCGTGACGGCGGCGCCAAGTTCGTCCTCCCGGACCGCAACGCGGTGACGATGACCGCCCCGTTCATGCGGGCGTACACCGAACTCCTCGTCCGCACCTGCCACAAGCGCGGCGCGCACGCCATCGGCGGCATGGCGGCCTTCATCCCCAACCGCCGCGACCCCGAGGCCAACGAGAAGGCCCTCACCAAGGTCAAGAACGACAAGGACCGCGAGGCCGGCGACGGTTTCGACGGCTCCTGGGTCGCCCACCCCGACCTGGTCCCGGTCGCCCGCGCCTCCTTCGACGCGGTCCTGGGCGACAAGCCCAACCAGAAGGACCGCCTGCGCGAGGACGTCTCGGTCGCGGCCGCCGACCTCATCGCCATCGACTCCCTCGACGCCAAGCCCACCTACCAGGGCCTGGTGGACGCCGTCCAGGTCGGCACCCGCTACATCGAGGCCTGGCTGCGCGGCCTGGGCGCCGTCGCCATCTTCGGCCTGATGGAGGACGCCGCCACCGCCGAGATCTCGCGCTCGCAGATCTGGCAGTGGGTCGACGCCGGAGTCGTCTTCGAGAACGGCGAGAAGGCGACGGCCGACCTGGTGCGCAAGGTCGCCACGGAGGAACTGGCCGCCATCCGTACCGAGGTCGGCGAGGAAGCCTTCACCTCCGGCAAGTGGCAGCAGGCCCACGACCTGCTGCTCCAGGTCTCCCTGGACGCCGACTACGCCGACTTCCTCACCCTCCCGGCATACGAACTGCTGGGCTGACCCACAACACCCGAAGGGCCCGTACGCGCCGCCGCACTGCGCCGCGTACGGGCCCTTCGTCATGCGCGGTGAGGGTGCTGCGGCGGCGTTGTCAGTGGCGGGTCGTACGGTGAGTACATGAACAGTCACGAGGTGTTGCCGGTGCGGCAGCTGCTCGCGCGACGGCGGGCCGGGCAGGCGGCTCCGGCCGCCGTCACACGGGTCAACCCGGTACGCCTAGGTGGCCATCGCGCCGAGGGCGACGAAGGCGGAGATGAGGACGGTGAGGGTGAGGAGGAGGGGCCACACGAAGCGGAGGTAGGTGTCGTAGCCGACCTTGGCGAGGGAGATGCCGCCCATGATGACGGCGCTGGTGGGGACCCAGAGGTTCATCCAGCCGCTGGCGGCCTGCCAGGCCGTGACGGTCACGGCGCGGGAGACGCCGGCGAAGTCGGCCAGCGGGGCGAGGATCGGCATGGCCAGGGTGGCGTGGCCGGAGGTGGAGGGGATGAGGAAGGCCAGGGGGAGGTTGACGACGAAGACCATGACGCCGAAGAGGGCAGACGGGGTGCCGGAGACCGCACCTTCGATGGAGTGCAGGACGGTGTCGGTGATCTTGGAGTTGTTCATGATGACGGTGACGCCGCGGGCCAGCACGATGACCAGGGCGGGTGAGATGAAGTCGGCCGCGCCTTGGACGAAGGTGGAGCTGAGCTTTTGTTCACCCATGCGCGCGATGACTCCCACCAGTACGGCGGCCACCAGGAACATGGCCGCCAACTGCGGGAAGGACCAGCCGAGTTCGAAGGCGTAGGGCGTGGCGTCCGCCTTGCCGGTGAGGGCGCCGGCCCAGGGGATCACCGAGAAGATCATGAAGGCGAAGACCAGGGCGACGGTCACCAGGACGGTTTTGTGGAGGGGGGTGAGCGGCGGGGGCTCCTCGGCCTCGGCGGTGGTCTGGGCGTGGTCGCGGTCGCCGGGGCGGAAGCCGCAGAGGGAGCGGTCGGGGTCCGCCCGTACCCGGCGGGCGTAGCGGATGACGTAGGCGATGGTGACGGCGGTGAGGACGAGCCACATGGCGAAGCGCAGGGCGATGCCGTCGCCGAGGGAGATCTCCGCCGCGGAGGAGGCGACGCCGGTGGCGAAGGGATTGACGGTGGAGCACAGGACGCCGATACCGGCGCCGAGGATGATCGTGCCGGTGGCCACCAGGCGGTCGAAGCCGAGGGCGATCATGAGGGGGACGATCAGGCCGTAGAAGCCCAGGGTCTCCTCGGCGAAGCCTTCCACGGTGCCCAGGAGGGAGAAGACGGCCATGATGCCGGCGATGAGGAGGGCGCCGCGGTCGCGGAGGCGGTGGGCGAGGCGGCCGATACCGCGGTCGAGCGCGCCGGTGGAGAAGACCACGGTGATGAAGGCGCCGATGGCGAGGACGAAGAGGAAGACGCCGGCGCTGCCGTACAGTGCGCCGGCCAGATCGGGGCCGACCCGACCGGTCTTGGCGTCCTTGATGCCGTAGAGGCCGTTGACCGGGGAGAGGAAGAGGTCATTGAGGCGGTCGAGGAAGCTCTGGCCGGAGGGCTGCCGCCGGTAGGTGCCCTGGACGGGGCTGCCGGTGGCGTTGCGGCGGTAGGTGCCGGAGGGGATGACGAAGGCCAGGATCCAGACCGCCAGGGTGACGATGGCTAGGACGGTGAGGGCGCTGGGGAAGGTGAAACGGGGGCGGGGCGGGTGACTTGGGGGCGCCTCTTCGGCCGGGGGCGGCTCTCGGGGCGGGCCTTCGGCGGCGGGCCGGTGGGGCGGGCCTTCGCCTTGGCCTTCGGGGGGCGGCTGCGCGGGCTGCGCCTCGGTCGGCGGCCGGCCGGAGCCGGGAGGCTGCGAGGCCGTCATGCGGGGGCTCCGGCGCGGTGGGTCGCCGCGTACTCGGCCAGGAAGGCGGTCTCGGCGAGGAGGGCGCCGCGGAGTTCGGACAGGAGCACCCGTTCGTCGGGGCCGTGCAGGTTGCACACGTTGTCCTCGGCGCCGAAGAGCAGGATCTCGGCCTGGGGCATGGCCTTGGCCAGGCCGTTGACCAGGGGGATGGAGCCGCCGCTCGCGGCGTGGACGGGGTCGCTGCCCCAGGCGCGGTGCAGGGCGGCGGCGGCCGCGCGGTAGGCGGGCCCGCCTGTGGCGGCCTCGTAACCGGGGCCCGTGTCGCCGGGGGTGACGGTCAGGGCGACGCCGAAGGGGCGCAGCCGTTCCAGGTGGCGTACGAGGGCGGCCTGCGCTTCTTTGGGGTCCTGCCGGGGATGGACGCGGAGGTTGAGTTTGGCGCGGGCGTGGGGGACGACGGCGGCGGCGGCGCGTTCGACGGACGGCGCGTCGAGGCCGACGACGGTGAGCGCCGGGCCGCTCCACAGCCGCTCGCCGAGCCCGCCGGAGCCGAGCAGCGGGGTGCCGCGGGTGACACCGGCCAGTTCGCGGAATTCGTCGTCGGTGAAGGCCGTGCCGTCCCACGGCTCGCGGCGCAGGCCCTCGACGGCGACATCGCCGTGGACGTCGTGCAGGGTCGCGAGGGCCTTGACGAGGACGAGCAGCGCATCGGGGGCGGCGCCGCCGTACTCGCCGCTGTGCACGGCGGTGTCCAGGGTGCGGGCCTCGACGAGGAGTTCGGCGGAGCCGCGGAGTGCGGTGGTGAGGGTGGGTGTGCCGGGCCGGATGTTGCCGCAGTCGGCGATGATCATCGCGTCACAGTCGAAGAGGTCGGGTTCGGTGGACGGGTAGTCGTCGAAGGCGCTGCCGTACTCCTCCTGACCCTCGAAGACGATCTTGATGCCGACCGGGGGCCGTCCGCCGTACGCCCGCAGCGCGCCGATATGCACCATCAGGTTGGCCTTGTCGTCGGCGATCCCGCGGGCCCGGATGCCGCCGTCGAAGTCGGTGGGCTCGAACGGCGGGGACGCCCAGAGCCGTTCGTCGCCGGGCGGCTGGACGTCGTAGTGGGCGTAGAGCAGGACGGTGGGGGCGTCCGGGGTGGGCGGTGGGATGGCGGCGGTGATGACGGGGGCGGTGCGGGGGAGATTGAGCTCGCCGATGTCGGCGACGCCGACGTCCCTGAGCAGGGCGACGACCAGATCGCGTGCCTCGAGGACCGGTTCGGGCGAGAAGCCCGGGAAGGCGATGGACGGGATGGCCGCCAGTCGCTTGAGGTCGGCGCAGACCCCGTCCATCAGGGCGTCGACCGTGGATTCCAGGCCGGGGGCGGCCGCGCCGCTCCGGGACCTCCGGGCGTGCCGGTCCGGATCGCCTGCTTCCTGCTTCACCGCGGATCCCCTCTCCGTGGCGCCGTTCGCAGCGCACACCGTGATTTCGTGACGTGCCGTCAGAATCAGTGCAGCATATCGGGCGTACGGGTGACTATTGGCGATTATCGGGGCATGCGGGGCGCCCGCCTCTACGGGGACGGGCCGCCGATCGCGCCCACGGCGCGGGGCACCGCGCCCCGCGCGGCTGCGTCGTCGCGCACCCGGACCATCCCGCCCGCTCGCCGGACTCGACGCACCGAGCGGCCTACGAGTACCGCCCGAGCGATGAGGGCCGCGCGAGCACGGAAGGCAGCACAACCTCGCGCTACTATGCTTGTAGTGGTTGGACACTATGAACGTAGTAAAAGGAGCGGGTGACGTGGCACGACGGCGGGACCAGGTACTGGACGCGGCGATCGAGGTACTGGGCGCCGAGGGGGCGCGCCGGCTGACCTATCAGGCCGTGGACACCGCCGCGGGCGTCCCCACCGGCACCACATCCAACTACTTCCGCAACCGCACGGCCCTGATCGACGGCATCGTCGACCACCTCCAGGCCCTGGAGCGGCGCGAATGGGAGTCCTTCGCGGCCGGCACCGACCCGGCCGACCACGGCGAACTGGCCGAGGCGATGGCCGCCTTCGCCCGGCACGCCACCGGCCCGGGGCGCGCCCGTACGGCCGCCCGCTACGCACTCTTCCTGGAGTCCTCGGCCCGGCCCGAACTGCGCACCCCCCTCGCTCGCGGCCGACAGGCGGTCCTCGCCTGGAGCGCGGCATGGGTACGCCGCTTCGGCTCCCGCGCCCCGGAGCGGGACAGCCGGATCCTGCTGGACCACCTCGACGGCATGGTGCTGCATCAACTCGCCTTCCCCGACGACGACTTCGACCCGGCGCCGGACATCCGGGACCTGCTGGGCGGGCTGTTGGGCTGATCCACTCGGACCGACATCACCGGGCAACCGGCGCGCGGAGAGCGGTGGTCACCGACAAGCCCGCGGAGGCCGCCGCGCAGCCGTGGCTCCCCACGGGCTGACGGCCGCCCGGCCGCCCGGTTGCGCGCCGGCCCCCAACCGCTCACGCACCGCCACCTGTTGGCCCCGCGTGACGGGTTCACGCCACTCCCCAAGTCTGGTAGGAAAGCTTCCTAACGATTGGGGACCCCCTACGGCCCCCCACGGCCCACTCCACACCGGAGGACTTCATGCGCACCCGATCGATAGGCAGCGGATCACCGGGCAGAGGCCTGCCCAAGGCGGCCACCCGCGTCGCTCTCGGCCTCGCCCTGCTCGCCGTACCGGCCACCGCCATCGCCACCGCGGCGGGCCCGGCCGAGCACCACGCCCCGGCCGCGGCCCACACCTCGCCGCGCGGCCCGCGGGCCGCGGCCGGCCTCGACGACCCGGCGAAGAAAGAGATCGCCATGCAGCTGGTCTCCAGCGCGGAGAACTCCTCGCTGGACTGGAAGGCGCAGTACAAGTACATCGAGGACATCGGGGACGGCCGCGGCTACACCGGCGGCATCATCGGCTTCTGCTCCGGTACGCACGACATGCTGGAGCTGGTGGAGCTCTACACGAAGCGCAACCCGGACAACGTCCTGGCCAAGTACCTGCCCGCGCTGCGCAAGGTGGACGGCAGCGACTCGCACGAGGGACTGGACCCCGGCTACACCAAGGACTGGAAGAAGGCCGCGACCGACAGCGAGTTCCAGAAGGCGCAGAACGATGAGCGCGACCGGGTGTACTTCAACCCCGCGGTCAAGCTGGGCAAGGCCGACGGGATCGGTGTGCTCGGCCAGTTCGCGTATTACGACGCGTTCGTGATGCACGGCGACGGCGACGACAAGACCAGCTTCTCCGGCATCCGCAAGCGCGCGCTGGCCAAGGCGAAGCCGCCGGCCCAGGGCGGCGACGAGAAGACCTATCTGAACGCCTTCCTCGACGCCCGGGTCTGGGCGATGAAGCAGGAGGAGGCGCACAGCGACACCAGCCGGGTGGACACCGCGCAGCGGGTGTTCCTCAAGAAGGGCAATCTGGACCTGCACACGCCACTGGACTGGAAGGTGTACGGGGAGAGCTACCACATCGACTGAGCGGGCCCCGCACCTACTCCAACGGCCCGTACGGGAACGGTGGTTGCCGCTCCCCTACGGGCCGTTGTCGGCGACCGGGGGTGTACAGGGATAATCCGCTGCCCATGGGTCAGTGCGCGGGGGCCGACGCCGGGTCGCCCGAGTCCTTGGCGCGGCGGTCGGGCTGCTGCGGGATGCTCACCTCGCCGGGCCCGCCGTCGTCGGCATCCGCCGCCTCGGCCGGGCCCGCCGAGTCTGCCGGGCCCGCCGAGTCTGCCGCGGCTGCCGAGTCCGCCGTATCGGCCGCATCCTCCCCGTCCGCTCCCTTGCCGAAGTGGTTGAAGGCGAGGTTGAGGACGATGGCCACCAGGCAGCCGGTGCTGATGCCGGAGTCCAGGACGACCAGCAGGTCCTTGGGGAGGTTGTGGTAGAAGTCCGGCGCCGCGATCGGGATCAGGCCGATGCCGACGGCGGCCGCGACGATCAGGGAGTTCTCGCCCTTCTCCATCGCGGCGGAGGCCAGCGTCTGGATGCCGCTGGCGGCCACCGAGCCGAAGAGCACGATGCCGGCGCCGCCCAGGACGGGCAGTGGGACCAGCGAGATCACCGAGGCGGCCACCGGGGACAGGCCCAGCAGGATCAGGATGAGGCCACTGGTGGCCACGACGAACCGGCTGCGCACCTTGGTCATCGCGACCAGGCCGATGTTCTGGGCGAAGGCGCTGTTGGCGAAGCCGTTGAACAGCGGGCTGATGGCACTGCCGAGGGTGTCGGCGCGCAGTCCGCCCTCGATGGTGCGCTCGTCCGCCGGGCGGCCGACGATCTTGCCGAGGGCAAGCATGTCGGCCGTCGACTCGGTCATGCACACCAGCATCACGATGCACATGGAGACGATTGCGGCGACGTCGAACTGCGGTGCCCCGAAGTGGAAGGGCGTCGGGAAGCCGACGATGTCCGCATTGGCGATGGCGGAGAAGTTGGTGATGCCGACGGGTATCGCGATCAGGGTGCCGGCGACCAGGCCGAGGAGGATCGCGATCTGCTGGAGGAAGCCGCGCAGGACCTTGCGCAGAACCAGCACGATCAGGAACGTCAGCGCGGCCATCCCGATGTTCGTCAGGGAACCGTAGTCAGGGGCCCGGTCGTTACCCCCCTGGGACCAGTTGAAGGCCACCGGGAGGAGGGAGACGCCGATCAGGGTGATGACGGTGCCGGTGACGACCGGGGGAAAGAAGCGTACGAGCTTGGAGAAGTAGGGGGCGAGGACGAAGCCGAGCACACCTGCGACGATCACCGCGCCGAAGATGATCGGCAGCGCGTTCTCGGGGCTCTGGGCCTTGCCGATGGCGACCATCGGTGTGACACCGGCGAACGAAACACCGTTGACGAAGGGGAGCTTGGCGCCGACCTTCCAGAAGCCGAGGGTCTGGAGGAGCGTCGCGATGCCTGCCGTGAAGAGGCTGGCGCCCATCAGGAAGGCGGTCTCGGTGGGGCTCAGCCCGCAGGCGGGTCCCACGATCATCGGCGGGGCCACCACGCCCGCGTACATCGCGGCCACGTGCTGGAGGCCGCTGGTGAACATCTTCAAGGGCGGGAGGGTCTGATCGACCGGATGCTTCCGGTCCGCCTCCGACTTCTGCCCGGTAATTGCGGCCACTGCGGGCCTCCTGTCGATTTCTGCATCGCCGGCGGCCGGCGAAGCGAGGCTGTCACGGAGGGCTTGCCATGTGGTGCGGTGGTGCGAGAAGTCGCGCTGGTGAGCGTGCGGGCAAAGCGGTGCGCTTGTGGCGCGTGGTGGACGAGGTGGGGAGGTTGACCGGCCCGGGGGTACGAGGAGATCCCGCACCCCCGGGGTCCGGCGCTTGTGGATCCCGCTCGGATCCACAAGCTCAGCCGGGAGCCGTCCCTCCCGGCCGAGTCTTGTGCGGTGCGCCCGAGGGGATCAGCCCTCGGAGGCGATGCGGGCCAGACGCTGGGCCTCGGCGCGTGCGGTGCGCGCGATGGCGTCCTCGTCGACGTTGGTGAGGTGGTTGTCCTCGACGACCGGCTTGCCGTTGACCAGCGACAGCGTGACCGGGGCGGCCGCGCCGAAGACCAGGGCGGTGACCGGGTCGGCGATCGACGAGTGGCCGAGGCCGTCCAGCTTCCACAGGACCAGGTCGGCGAGCTTGCCGGCCTCCAGGGAGCCGATCTCGCCGGTGCGGCCGAGGACCTGAGCGCCGCCGTAGGTGCCGAGCCGCAGCGCCTTGCGGGCGTTGAGGGCGGCCTCCTTGTGGGCACCGAGGCGGTTGATGAGGAGCGCGTTGCGCAGCTCGGTGTGGAGTTCGCCGGACTCGTTGGAGGCGGTGCCGTCGACGCCGAGGCCGACCGGGACGCCGGCCGCGAGCATGTCGGGGACGCGGGCGATACCGGCGGCGAGGCGGGCGTTGGACGAGGGGCAGTGCGCCACGCCGGTCTTCGTACGGGCGAAGGCGGCGATGTCGGAGTCGTTCATGTGGACGCAGTGCGCCATCCACACATCGTCACCGAGCCAGCCGGTCGACTCGAAGTAGTCGGTCGGGCCCATGCCGAACAGCTCGTGGCAGAACTTCTCCTCCTCCACGGTCTCCGAGCCGTGGGTGTGCATCCGCACGCCCTTACGGCGGGCCAGGTTGGCGCCCTCCCGCAGGAGTTCGGTGGAGATGGAGAACGGCGAACAGGGCGCGGCCGCGATGTGCACCATCGAGCCGAAGGAGGCGTCGTGGTACTTGTCGATGGCCTCTTCGGTGCCCAGCAGCGCGCCCTCGGTGGTCTCGACGGCGAAGTCCGGGGGCAGCCCGCCGTCCTTCTCGCTGCGGTCCATGGAGCCGCGGGCCAGGGTGATCCGGGCGCCGATCTCGGCGGCCGCGGCCAGCTCGGCGCCGACCAGGTCGCCGGAGCCCTGCGGGAAGACGTAGTGGTGGTCGGAGGCGGTGGTCACGCCGCCCTTGACCATCATGCCGAGCGAGCCCTGGGTGGCCGCGGCGAGCATCGGGGCGTCGATGCGGGCCCAGGTCGGGTAGAGCGCGACCAGCCAGTTGAAGAGGTTGTGGTCGGTGGCCAGGCCCCGGGTGATCCACTGGTAGAAGTGGTGATGGGTGTTGATCAGGCCGGGGGTGACCAGGTGTCCCGTGGCGTCGACCCGGCGGACGACGTTCTCCAGCCCCTCGGGGGCCTTGCCCGCGCCCAACGACTCGATGATGTTGTCCGCGACGACCACATGGCCGGTGGCGTACTCGGTGTCGTTGGCGTCGACGGTCGCGATGGCGCAGTTCTCGATGACGATGCGCTGCTTCACCGCGCTGTCAGGGGATGCCGATGCTGCCATGGTGCTTCCTACTTTCCGTACTGGCGGTTTGGGCACGGCATGGCCCTACGGGATTTGAGTGCCGGAGCCGGGCGAGGCGGCTGACAGTACCGCCGCCCGTGTGCTGCTCCGGGTGCCGAGATGGTGGAAGAACAGGTTGAGCGCGACCGCTACCAGAGCTCCGGCGCTGATCCCGGAGCCGAGCACGGTCTGTGCCCAGGCGGGGAAGTCGGCGTAGAAGGTCGGCGCGGCGAGCGGGATGATGCCTGCGCCGAGCGACACTGCCACCAGGATGATGTTGGAGCTGTCGTCGAGCCCGGCCTCGGAGAGCGTACGGATACCGCTGACCGCGATCGAGCCGAACAGGACGATACCCGCGCCGCCGAGCACCGGCATCGGCACCAGGGAGACCACGGCGCCCAGGACGGGGAAGGCGCCGAGGACCAGGAGCACGGCGCCGGCGAGGGCGACGACATAGCGGCTGCGCACCCGGGTCAGCGACACCACACCGACATTCTGCGCGAAGGCGCTGGTGGGGAAGCCGCCGAAGACCGGCCCGAGGAGGGTGGCGATGCCGTCGGTGCGCAGTCCGCGGGTGATGGTGGCGCCGGTGGTCTTGCGGTCGCAGATCTCGCCGAGGGCGAGCATGCCGGCGGACGACTCCGTCATCAGCACCAGCATGACGATGCACAGCGAGAGGATCGCGGCGGGCTGGAACTCGGGGGCGCCGAAGGCGAAGGGGGTGGGCAGTGCGGCGATCGGGGCCGAGCGCAGCCCGTCGACGCTCGCCATCCCGAAGGGGATCGCGGCCAGCGTGCCGGCGACCAGGCCGATCAGCAGCGCGACCTGCTTGACGAAGCCCTGGGTGAAGCGCTGGATGAGCAGGATCACCACGAGGGTGAAGCCGGCGAGCGCCAGGTTCTTCATGTCGCCGAAGTCGGCGGCGTGCTTGTCGCCGCCCTGTGCCCAGCCGACCGGTACGGGCATCAGGGTGACCCCGATGAGGGTGATCACGACGCCGGTGACCAGTGGCGGGAAGAAGCGGAGCAGTCTTCCGAAGAACGGGCCGATCGCGAGGCAGAACACCCCGGCGACCATAACTGCCCCGTAAATCGCGGGGAGTTGGTGGCCCTTGGCGGTGGTCTCGGCGATGGCGAGCATCGGGGTGATACCGGCGGAGCTGGCCGCGTTGACGAACGGCAGGCGGTTGCCGGCGAACTTACGGATACCGAGTGTCTGGAGCAGCGTCGCGAGTCCGGCGATGAGCAGGCTCGCGGCGATCAGCCGGGTGCGGCCGGCGGTGTCCAGGCCGACGGCCTGGCCGATGATGAGCGGAGGGGTGACGACACCGGCGTACATGGCAGCAATGTGCTGGAGCGCTGCAGGGACGAGGCGCTTGGCCGCCGGCTTTTCGTCCACCGGATGGACCGGTGGGACGGGGTGGTGCTCAACTTGCTCTTGCTGTGCCATGGGTCGTTCCCCTCGGATTTCGCGCCCCCTCCCCGTTGCGGGGTGGGGAGGGGTCACGAGGCACGGCGTTGCGTCGAGGCCGTCAGAGGTTCGTCAGATCCATCGGGATCCGGGCTTCGACACCGTCGCGCAGAACAGTGGCTTCGATCAGGCCGTACGGGCGGTCCGCCGCGTAGTAGACCTCGTTGTCGTTCTTCAGCCCGAACGGCTCCAGATCCACCAGGAAGTGGTGCTTGTTCGGCAGCGAGAAGCGGATCTCGTCGACCTCGGAACGGTTGTTGATGATGCGCGAACCCATTTGGTACAGGGTCTGCTGGAGGGAGAGGCTGTAGGTCTCCGCGAAGGCCTGCAGCATGTGCTTCTTGACCTGCTCGTACGAACGCTCCCAGTTGGGCATCCGCTGCTCGTCGTCGGTCCAGTTGAACCGCCAGCGGCTGGCTACCTGCGTGGCGAGGATGCGGTCGTACGCCTCCTTGAGGGTCGTGTACTTGTCCTTGATGTACCCCCAGAACTCCGAGTTGGTGGAGTTCATGACGACCAGGTCCTTCAGGCCGGAGATGACCTGCCACTGCTCACCGTCGTAGGTGATCTCGGTCAGCCGGGTCTCCTGGCCCTGTCGGACGAAGGAGTGCTTGACGTCGTCCGAGCCGATGAACTTGGAGTTGGCGTCGGAGGTGACGATCCGCTCCCAGGCGTACTCCTCGATGCGGATACGGGCCTGCTTGATCGGCTCCTGGCTGGTGACGAAGTGCCGGGCCAGGTGGATGCCGAACTGCTCGGCCGACTCGATGCCGTACTCCTTGGCGAAGGCGTACACGGTGTTCTTGGTCGTGTCCGTCGGCAGGCAGTTGGCGTTGGAGCCGGAGAGGTGGACCTCTTCCAGGTCGCCGGAGAGTGCGACCGAGACGTTCAGGTCCTTGATGTGGTGGGTGTCGCCGTCGCGGGTGATCTTGACGACGCGGTTTTCCGCTTTGCCGTACTGGTTCTGGCCGAGAATCGTGGGCATGTCGGTGCTAGCTCCCTCGGTATACGGAGTAGCCGAACGGGTTGAGCAGCAGCGGTACGTGATAGTGCTCGCCCGGCTTGACGGCAAAGGTGATTGCCACCTCCGGGAAGAAGGCTCCGCTGTCCCTTACGCGGGGGGCGTCCTGCTGTTCCTCGGCTTGCTGGGTTGCCTGGTGATGAGTGCAGTGTGCGTGTGAAGCGAAGTAGTCCTCGACCGCGAAGTCGAGGCGTACGTGCGTGGTGCCGTCCGGCAGCGCCGGCAGGTCCTTGCAGCGCCCGTCGGCGTCGGTCCTGGACGCGCCGTGGGCGGTCCAGGCACCCTCGCTTCCGGAGCGCACCGCGAGCGTGAGGGCGACACCCTCGGCGGGGCGGCCCACGCTGGTGTCCAGGATGTGCGTGGACACCGACGTCGGTGCAGCCGTCTCGCTGCTCATGCTGCGTCTCCTTCTGCAAGTTCGGTCAGACGGGTGAGGCGAATCCGGTTGATCTTGCCGAGCTCGACACGAACGATCTCTCGTTCCTGTTCCGGCGTGTTGTCGATCCGGTTACGGACCGCATCGCGCATCTGCTCCCCGGTACGGCCGGAGGCGCAGATCAGGAAGACATGCCCGAACTTCTCCTGGTAGGACAGATTCAGTTCGAGCATCTCCGCCTTGAGCTCGTCGGAGGCGCCGGCCATCCCGCTCTGCTCACGGGAGGAGGTCGGGTCGCCGGGCTTCGGCCGGCCGATGGGCGGGTGGCCCGCCATCGCCTCGGCCAGGTCCTCCGCGGTCAGCTCGGCCATGGCGGCGTCGCTCGCGGTGAACAGGGCGTCGGTGGTGGCGTACGGGCGCTGGGCGAGAATCTTGCTCCCCCATGCCCGGCTGGCACACACCTCGTGCAGTGCGGCCGCTGCCGTACTGTCGTCGGCGGCGTTGAGCCGGGAAAGACCCGGGGTCGAACTCGAAGACACGGGAAGCCTCCGTGGCCTGGTGCTGGACAGCTCTGCTTGGCTGGAAACAGCTAAGACCCCCGGCAACATCTCGTCAACACTTTGTTGAAAACTCGGCAACACAAAAGCCGCCGTCCGGTGATTCCGGACGGCGGCTGCGGGTTCGGGGCGGGGGCTTGCGACCGGATCGCCTCAGTCGGCGGCCTTCGCGGCGTTCTCCCGGTTCAGGTAGTTGTACACCGTGAAGCGGCTGACGCCGAGCGCACCCGCGACCGTCTCCACGCCGTGCCGTACGGAGAAGGCGCCGCGCGCCTCCAGTATCCGTACGACCGACTGTTTGGTCTTGCGGTCCAGGTCCGCCAGCGGCATGCCGTGCCGGCGCTGCAGCTCGGCGAGGATGTGGTCGAGCGAGTCCGACAGATGCGGGAGCCGTACGGCCACCCGGTCCTGCCCCTCCCAGGCCAGGACGACATCGTCACCCTGGGCCAGGTCGGGCGCGACCATCTGTCCGCCCATCGCGTCCACCAGCGGCTTGACCGCCTGGACGAACGGGTGGTCGGCGGGCTCCGTCATGACGCCTCCCCCTTGTCCGGCTCGGCGTCCGCGATCACATTGACCTGCAGGGAAACCCGGGTGGCGCCCGCCTCCAGGGATTCACGCAGCAGGGCGTTGACCGCACCCAGGACCCGGTCGGCGTCGCCCTCGGCCGTATTGCCGAACGGGCCGACATCCACGGCGTCCAGCTCGGCGCCGGTGACGATGTCCCGCGCCACCACCGCATGGGGCGGCGCCTCATCCAGGTCGAACGGCTCCGTCGTGAACTCCACTCTCAATCGCACGCGGTTCAACCTACGCGCGGTTCGCCCCCATCACCAGAAATTGCCCAGGACCCCCCTTGACAGCGTCCGAGCCGGGCAGGCAGTGTTCCGTTCCGCAGAAACTAAGTTCCACAATTCGGAAGGGGCGCCGGCCTTCATGGGTTTCACGGACACGCGCTTCAACGTCAATCTGTCGATTCTGTTCACCGAGCTCGCGTTGCTGGAGCGG